>CAMEET010000007.1 GCA_945915085.1 uncultured Treponema sp.
TTGGTGGTCAGCGTCTTGGAGAAATGGAAGTTTGGGCTCTTGAAGCTTATGGTGCAGCAAACTGTCTTCAGGAAATGATGACAATCAAATCAGACGATATGAATGGACGTTCAAAAATCTACGAATCAATTGTAAAAGGCGATCCATCATCTCCAATTGGAATTCCAGAAGCTTTCAATGTAATGGTTCAGGAACTTCGTGGTTTGGCTCTTGATTTCACAATTTATGATGAAAAGGGTAAACAGATTGCTCTTACAGAACGTGATCAGGAATTAATCGACAAAAATGCTTCCGGTTTTGATAAGGAGGATGCAAATGCGTGATGTACAGGATTTCGACAGTCTTAAAATAAAATTGGCTTCACCTGAAACAATCAGATCTTGGTCTTATGGTGAAGTTAAAAAACCAGAAACAATTAACTATCGTACTCTTCGTCCGGAGAGGGATGGTCTTTTCTGTGAAAAAATCTTTGGTACTACAAAAGAATGGGAATGTTATTGTGGAAAATTCAAATCTATCCGTTATAAAGGTGTGATTTGTGACCGTTGTGGTGTTGAAGTTACTCATTTTAAAGTTCGCCGTGAGAGAACTGGTCATATTGAACTTGCAGCTCCAGTAAGTCACATTTGGTATTACCGTTCTGTTCCAAGCCGCATGGGACTTCTTTTGGATCTTCAGGTTGCAGCTTTGCGTTCCGTTTTGTATTACGAAAAATATATTGTAATTGATCCTGGCGATACAGATTTGAAAAAAGGTCAGCTTTTGTCAGAAGAAGAATATCAGGATGCTTTGGAACATTACGCAGGTTCTGCATTTACAGCTGATATGGGTGCTGAAGCTATCAAAACAATGCTTGAACGTCTTGATTTGGATGCTTTGGCTGCTGAACTTCGTGCAAAAATGATTGAAAAAGGTGCAAAATCAGACAAGAGATTGTTGCGCCGCATTGAAATTGTAGAAAATTTCCGTTCATCAGGTAATAAAGTTTCATGGATGATTTTGGATGTAATTCCAGTTATTCCGCCTGAGCTTCGACCAATGGTTCAGCTTGATGGTGGACGTTTTGCTACATCAGATTTGAATGATTTGTATCGTCGCGTTATTAATAGAAATAATCGTCTCAAGAGATTACAGCAGCTTTCAGCTCCAGACATTATCATCAGAAATGAAAAACGAATGCTTCAGGAAGCTGTTGATGCCTTGTTTGATAATACAAAACGAAAGCGTGCAGTAAAAGGTGCTTCGAATCGTCCTCTTAAATCGATTTCAGATTTGCTCAAAGGTAAACAGGGACGTTTCCGTTTGAATCTTCTTGGTAAACGTGTTGATTACTCTGGTCGTTCGGTAATTGTAGTTGGACCTGAATTAAAACTCTGGCAGTGCGGTCTTCCTACAAAAATGGCTTTGGAACTTTTCAAACCATTCTTGATGAAAAAACTTGTTGATAAAGATGTAGTTTTCAATATCAAAAAAGCAAAAATGCTTGTTGAATCTGAATCACCAGAAGTTTATGCAATTTTGGACGAAGTTGTAAAAGAACATCCAGTTATGTTAAACCGTGCTCCTACACTTCACAGACTTGGTATTCAGGCTTTTGAACCAGTTTTAGTAGAAGGAAAAGCACTTAAACTTCATCCTCTGGCTTGTAAAGCTTTCAACGCCGACTTTGATGGTGACCAGATGGCTATTCACGTTCCTTTGACACAGGCTGCTCAAATGGAATGCTGGACATTGATGCTCTCTGCAAGAAACCTTCTTGACCCTGCAAATGGTAATACAATCGTTGCTCCATCTCAGGACATGGTTCTTGGTATTTACTATATGACTGCAATTAAGCCAAATGCAAAAGGTACAGGAAAACGTTTCAGTACTCCTGATGAAGTGCGCATGGCTGCAGAATTGGGAAATATCGAATGGCAGGCTCTAATCAAAGTTCCAGCTCCAAAAGATTCATTCAATTCAAAAGCTTTGAAAGTTAAAGGCGATGAAGGATTTATTTCAGGAACTCAGGACTTTAAAGAAGGTGAATTGATTGAAACTTCAGCTGGACGTCTTGCATTCAACGAAGCAATGCCAGAAGGAATTGAATACGTTAATCGTCAGATGTTCGATAAATCACTCAAAAAGATGATTGAATATGTCTTCCATAATAAAGGTTCTTGGATGACAATTCAAATGCACGATGCTATCAAAGATGTTGGTTATAAAAATGCCACATTCTACGGTGCAACTCTTTGTATTGATGATATTCTTGTACCTGAGATTAAAGCCGACATGGTTGAAAAGGCAAACAAAGAAGTTAATGAAATTATCGGTCAGTATAGTAAAGGTGTCGTAACAGCCGAAGAAAGATACAATAAAGTATGTCAGGTTTGGGCTCGAACAAATGATAGCCTTACAAAAACGATGATGGAAAATCTTGAAAAAGATAAAGATGGATTCAACACAATTTGGATGATGGCTAAGTCTGGTGCCCGCGGTTCTCGTGGTCAGATTTCTCAGCTTGCAGCAATGCGAGGTTTGATGACTAAACCAAATGGTGATATTATTGAACTTCCAATCAAGTCAAACTTCAAGGAAGGTCTTTCCGTTATCGAATACTTTATTTCAACAAACGCTGCTCGTAAAGGTCTTTCGGATACAGCTCTTAAAACAGCTGATGCCGGATACATGACTCGACGTCTTGTTGATGTTGCGCAGGATGTTGTTGTAAACGAAGAAGACTGCTGTACAATTAATGGTATTGATTATGCAGCAATTAAAGATGGTGATGATATTAAAGTGCATCTTGCTGAACGAATTGTCGGTCATTACACAATTGAACGTGTTGTTCATCCAATCACTGGAGAACTCATTTGTGATGTTAATCAGTATATTGATGATGCAATGGCAGAAGCAATCGAGGCAGCTGGTGTTGAAAAAGTAAAACTTCGAACAGTTCTTACTTGCGAAGCAAAACATGGTATTTGTGTAAAATGTTATGGTAAAAACCTTGCCAGAAACAAAATCGTTGAAATCGGTGAGGCAGTTGGAATTATTGCCGCTCAGTCAATCGGTCAGCCTGGTACACAGTTGACACTTCGAACATTCCACTCCGGTGGTGCGGCAGAAATGTCTACAGATGATAACAGAATTGTTTTGAAATTCAATGCTTTCATGAAAGATGTAGCAGGAACTCACGTTGAAAAAGAAGATGGAAAATGGCTCTTTACTCGAAAAGGTTACATGACAGTTATCCGCATTCTTGATGAAATTAAAGTTGAATCAAACGATGAAATTCTTGTTTCTGATGGTGAAAAATTGATGAGAGGAACTCCACTTTTGAAGAAAGATGGAAAAGAAATTCTTGCATCTGCAAACGGAAGCGTAATCATCAAAGATGGAATTATCTATCTTACAAGTAAAGAACAGAAAATTGAAATCGCCAATGGTTCTACAATCTATGCGAAAGCCGGCGATTATGTGAAGAAAGGTGAAGCAATTGGTGAATTCGACCAGTTCTCTGAACCTATCATTGCAGAAAGTTCTGGATACATTCATTTTGAAGATATTATCGAAGGTTCTACACTTGAAGAAAAAGTTGATTTGCAGACAGGCGCAACTGAACGCTATATTTCAGACTTACATCTTGATGTAAAATCTCCACGTATCGTTATTACAGACGAAGCTGGAAATCCTCAGGGTAACTATTATCTTCCAGCTGGTGCTCTTCTTTTGGTTGATGATAAAAAACCTGTTCAGGCTGGAACAATTTTAGCTAAAATGCCAAAAGAAGCTATGAAAACAAACGATATTACTGGTGGTCTTCCTCGTGTATCTGAATTGTTCGAAGCTCGCAAACCAAAAAATCCAAGTGTTTTAGCACAGATTTCAGGTACTGTTGAGTTTAAAGACATTTCAAAAGGTAAACGTGTTATCATTGTAAAAGATGAGTTTGGTAAAGAATTTGAACATCTTGTTCCATTAACAAAACGTCTTATCGTTCGTGATGGTGATAAAGTTGAAGCCGGTGAACCACTTTGTGCAGGTTCTCCAAATCCACAGGAAGTTCTTGCAATTCTTGGTGAAAATGCACTGCAGAATTATCTTATGGACGAAATCCAGGCAGTTTACCGGGCACAGGGCGTAGATATCAATGATAAACATATTGGAATTATCGTTCGACAGATGCTTCGTAAAGTTGAAATTGTGTCAGTTGGAGATACAAAATTCATCTTTGGTCAGCAGGTTGATAAATACAAATTCCACGAAGAAAATAAACGTGTTATCGAAGAAGGTGGACAGCCTGCAATTGGTCGTCCAATGTTCCAGGGTATCACAAAAGCTTCTTTGGGTGTTGATTCATTTATTTCAGCAGCTTCATTCCAGGAAACTACAAGGGTTCTTACAAATGCTGCAATTGCGGGTGCTGTTGACGGTTTGCATGGTATCAAAGAGAACGTTGCAATCGGCCATATGATTCCAGCTGGTACAGGTATAAAGAATTACAAAGGCATAAAACTTTTTGATGATTCTGATAAAGACCTGGATATTCAGATGAATGAAATTCTGGAAAGTCGTCGTCAGCAGGAACAAATGCAATCTCAGTTAGAAGAACCAAGTTTCGAAACTGATGATTTAGATTGAAATTTAAAAAAAACTGAGTAATCATGATGATGAAAAGTTTTTTTTAAATCTGAAAAATGCGGATTTTACAAAAAAAAGTAGGAAAATATTTTTTTACTATTGTAAAATTCCGCTTGAATTCATTTAAACAATTTATTAAAATGTTTAAACCTATTTTTGTATAGGTGGATTGATGAGAAAATCTTCCGGGGTGCTGACCGGAATAAAATAGGAGATTAGGCGATGCCTACAATAAATCAATTAATTCGTCAGGGTCGTAAAACTGCGGCAAATAGAACTAAGGCTCCCGCACTTGATTCTTGTCCACAGAAACGCGGTGTATGTACACGTGTTATGACTCAGACACCAAAGAAACCAAACTCGGCTCTTCGTAAAATTGCCCGTGTTCGTTTATCAAATGGTATTGAAGTTACTGCTTATATTCCAGGTATTGGACATAACTTGCAGGAACACTCAGTTGTATTAGTTCGTGGTGGTCGTGTAAAAGACCTTCCTGGTGTACGTTATCACATTATTCGTGGTACAAAAGATACTCTTGGCGTTGAAGACAGAAAACGTGGTCGTTCAAAATATGGTGCTAAGAGACCTAAGGCTTAATTAATGGAGGACTAAGATGGGAAGACATAAGAAATCAATCGAGCGTCCATTAATGCCGGATGTAAAATATAATTCAAAAGTTGTTTCTAAGTTCGTATGTCGTATGATGTTGGACGGAAAGAAAGACATTTGTACAAAGATTATTTACCAGGCAATGGATAATCTTAAAGCAAAAACAGATAAAGATCCTTTGGAGGTTCTTTTAAAGGCTCTTGAAAATGTAAAACCAATGGTTGAAGTTAAATCTCGCCGTGTTGGCGGTGCAACTTACCAGGTTCCAATGGAAATCAGAGAAACACGTCGTGAAGCACTTGCTATGAGATGGATTATTGAGGCAGCTCGTAACAGAAGTGGACACGGTATGGCTGATACACTTGCAGCTGAACTTCTTGATGCTTACAACAATACAGGTTCTGCATACAAGAAACGTGAAGATGTTCATAAAATGGCTGAAGCTAACAAAGCTTTTGCTCACTACAGATGGTAGTTTAATTTTCAAATGGGAGGTACTTTTTGGTATCTTCCATTTTTTTTTTGTCATTTTAGGATTTTTCCTATTGATTATTTTTTATATAAATAGTATAAATATTAGGCTAGTCTGTTTATTTGCAGTAAATGGGTTCTTTGAGAGTCAGACAATTTTGTTCTAACTGAGCAAAAATTGGTATCACCGTAAAGTTAATCTTCTATTAATATCATTAATATAGCAGGTTTTCAGGTGGATACGACCCTAAATGTGGTTATT
Organism: uncultured Treponema sp.; assembly: GCA_945915085.1. GTDB lineage: Bacteria > Spirochaetota > Spirochaetia > Treponematales > Treponemataceae > Treponema_D. The sequence continues at coordinate 5,969 of CAMEET010000007.1, forward strand.
GTTACCGTTGGTAATAAATATAAAGACGGCTGATTTTGGGTTTCTGATGGTCTATATGACTAAAACTCGAAAAACCAAACCAGTTGTCAGATGGATTTTGATAATGATGGTGGTTCCGGGTTACAATATTTCGAATAGATGAAATATTTTGAAAAATTATTATCCGATCCTACCTTTATTATTTTATAAATCATCAAAAATTGTGTCTGCGAATGTAACAATTCCTTGGTAAAAGGTGTGTTATATTCTGGCTTAAAGTGCAACACATAAAAATATTAATGCCGGATGAAAGAAATTTCTGGCAAGGAGAAAAACATGGCAAAGGAGAAGTTCGTTAGAACTAAACCTCACATGAACGTTGGTACTATTGGTCACGTAGACCATGGTAAGACTACACTTTCAGCAGCTATCACTACATATTGTGGAAACAAATATGGTGATAAAGTTCTTAAGTACGATGAAATTGATAACGCTCCAGAAGAGAAGGAACGTGGTATTACAATCAATACTCGTCACTTGGAATATCAGTCAGACAAGAGACACTATGCTCATATCGACTGTCCAGGACATGCTGACTACATTAAAAACATGATTACTGGTGCAGCTCAGATGGATGGTTCTATCCTCGTTGTTTCAGCTCCAGATTCAGTTATGCCACAGACACGTGAACACTTGTTGCTCGCACGTCAGGTAGGTGTACCAAAGATTATCGTATTCTTGAATAAAGTTGACCAGGTTGATGATCCTGATCTTCTTGAACTCGTAGTAGAAGAAGTAAAAGATACTCTTCAGGAATATGGATTCTCAGCTGATACACCAATTATTAAAGGTTCTGCATTCAAAGCTTTGAACGAACCAACTCCAGAAAACACAGCTTGTATCGAAGAACTTTTGACAGCTATGGATACATGGTTTGATGATCCAGTTCGTGATGATGAAAAACCATTCTTGATGCCAATTGAAGATATCTTTACAATTTCAGGACGTGGTACTGTAGTAACAGGAAAAATCGAACGTGGTGTTGTTAATATGAACGACCCAGTACAGATTGTAGGTATTCGTCCAACAGCTGACACAACTGTAACAGGTATCGAAATGTTCCAGAAAACTCTTGATCAGGGTATGGCTGGCGATAACGTTGGTATCTTGCTCCGTGGTGTTGAAAAGAAAGATGTTGTTCGTGGTCAGGTTTTGGCAAAGCCAAATTCAATTACTCCACACACAAAATTCGAAGCTCAGATTTACGTTCTTTCAAAAGAAGAAGGTGGACGTCACTCTCCATTCTTCACAGGATATCGTCCACAGTTCTACTTCAGAACTACAGATATTACTGGTACAATCGAACTCGAAGCTGGTACAGACATGGTAAAACCAGGCGATAACGTAAAAGTTATTGGTGAACTTATTCACCCAATCGCTATGGACGAAGGTCTTAAACTTGCTATCCGTGAAGGCGGTCACACAATCGCTTCTGGACAGGTTGTAAAAATTATTGAATAGTTTATTGAGTAAATAATTTTTTTCAAGCAGCAGGATTAATTTCCTGCTGTTGTGAAAAAAAGGAGTAAAATTAAATGGCTAATGGAAAGATTCGTGTCAGACTTCGTGCATTTGATGTAGAACTGATCGACCAGAGTGCTAAAGCCATCGTGCAGACAGTACAGAAAGCTGGTGCAAAGGTTTCAGGACCTATCCCGCTTCCTACAAGAATCAATAAAATGACTGTTTTGCGTTCTCCACACGTAAATAAAAAATCACGTGAACAGTTTGAAATGAGAACACATAAACGTCTTATTGACATTATGAACCCATCACAAGATGTTATGGATTCTTTGATGAAACTTGAACTTCCTGCCGGTGTCGATGTAGTTATTACACAATAGTGTAGTTGTTACACGAGGGTGTAATTATCACACTAGTAGTGAAATATTTATGGTTATCTAGTCTAGATAATCAAAAAAAATGGTACGGTCCCTCTGGATTCGGGATGGCGGCCTAAGATTAAAGGGAGTTTTGCGAAAGATAGTAACAAAATCCCAAAGGAGATATCAGAATGAAAGGTCTGATTGCAAAAAAAGTTGGCATGACACAGATATTCGATGAAAGCGGTAATCTGACTCCAGTAACCGTAATCCAGGTCGAGCCTAATGTTGTTATTGCCAAAAAAGAAAAGGAAAATTGCGGTTACAATGCAGTTGTTCTTGGTTTAGAAGATATTAAAGCTTCTAGAGCAAACAAAGCTTATGCCGGACAATTTCCAGAAAGTATCAATCCAAAACGTCACTTGAAAGAATTCCGTGATTTTGAAAAGGATGTAAATGTTGGTGATGTTGTTGGTCTTGAACTTTTTGAAGGAACACGTTTCTTAGATGTTACAGCAACTTCAAAAGGTAAAGGTTTCCAGGGTGTTATGAAAAGATGGGGATTCCATGGTGGACGTGCTACTCATGGTTCGAAATTCCATCGTGAACCAGGTGGTACAGGAGAATGTACAACTCCAGGTCACTCATTCAAGAATATCAAATTACCTGGACATATGGGTTTCAAAAGAGTTACTGTACAAAATTTAAAGATTGTAAAAGTAGAACCTGATCTAAAAGTTATTATGGTTCGTGGTGCTGTTCCTGGAAACAAGAACTGTACTCTCATTGTGAAAGCCGCAGTTAAGAAATAGGAGATAGAATATGGAAAAGAAAGTATATTCAACTTCTGGAAAAGAATTGCGTACAATCACACTTGATGATAAAGTATTCGGTCTTCCAGTTAACGACGATGTAATTTATTATGCTATCACAAATGAATTAGCAAATAGACGTGTTGGTACTGCTTGTACAAAAACTCGTTCCGAAGTACATGGTTCAAATGCAAAACCATATAAACAGAAGGGAACTGGTAATGCACGTCGTGGTGACAAAAAATCTCCAATTATGGTTGGTGGTGGTACAATTTTTGGACCTAAACCAAGAGATTTCAGTTACTCAATTCCTAAGAAAGCAAAGAGACTTGCTATGAAGTCGATCTTGAGTGCTCATGCTCAGGGTGAAAGACTTACAGTTGTTGAAGATTTTACTGTTGAAAGCGGTAAAACAAAGGATTTAGTAACAATTCTTAACAATTTTGCTAAAGACGAAAGAACTGTATTAATTCTTAAAGATGATGATGCAAAGATTAAACAGGCAGCTAGAAATATTCCAAATCTTACTTTCCTTGCATATAATCGTCTTGAAGCACATGATTTGTACTACGGACGCAAGATAATTATTCTTGAATCTGCAGTAAAAAATCTTTCTGAGTTCTATGCTGAAGATAAGGAGGCTAAATAATGAATTACGAAGATATTCTTATTAGGCCTGTTGTTTCTGAAAAAGCAAGTATGTTGCGTGAACAGAATAAATATGTATTTATTGTTCATCCAGATGCAACAAAAACACAGATTAAAGAAGCTGTTGCTCGCTTATTCAAAGTAAAAGTAGTTGACTGCACAACAATGAATGTGCTTGGTAAAATGAAACGACTTCGTGGTAAACCAGGTCGTACAGCATCTTACAAAAAAGCTATTGTACGTATCGCTGAAGGCGAAACAATTGCTGCTTTTGAAGGTGTGTAAGTCTGGTAGAAATTAAGGGGATATAAAATGGCTCTTAAAGTATTTAAGCCAATGACAGCAGGTACACGTGGACGTGTAGACTTGCGTCGTGACGAACTGACAACTGATAGACCCGAGAAAACTTTGGTGTCAGGTCGTAAGTCTCATGCAGGACGCGGAGCTGGTGGTCGTATTTCTGTACGTCATCAGGGTGGCGGTCACAAGAGACGTTATCGTGATATAGATTTCAAGCGTGATAAGCACGGAATTCCTGGAACTGTAAAAACAATTGAATATGATCCAAACAGAAGTGCAAATATCGCTTTGATTTATTATGCAGACGGTGATAAACGTTATATCATCGCTCCAAAAGGATTGCAGGTTGGTCAGAAAATTATGTCTGGTGATAATGCAACTCCGACAGTTGGAAATGCACTTCCTCTGAATGCAATTCCAGTTGGATTTACTATTCACAACATTGAATTGACACTTGGTCAGGGTGGACAGCTTGTTCGTTCTGCTGGTGCTAGTGCAATGATTGCAGGTCGCGAAGGTGATTATGTTATCGTTCGCTTACCTTCAAGTGAAATGAGAAAGATTAACGGAAAATGCTATGCAACAATCGGTGTTGTAGGAAATGAAGAACACATGAACGTAAAACTTGGTAAAGCAGGTCATAAACGTTGGATGGGTATTCGTCCTACAGTTCGTGGTATGGCTATGAACCCTGTTGATCACCCACTTGGTGGTGGTGAAGGTGCTGGTAAAGGACGTAATCCTGTTACTCCTTGGGGACAGCCTTGTAAAGGTTACCAGACACGCAACAAAAGAAAGACATCTAGCAACTTTATTGTTAGCCGTCGTAAGAAGTAGTTGGCGAGGAGATAATCGTGTCAAGATCTGTTAAGAAAGGACCTTTCGTAGAAAAATCACTTTACAAAAAGGTTCAGTTGATGAATAAAGAAGCAGACAAGAAAATGATTAAAACATATTCTCGCTGCTCTACAATAATTCCAGAAATGGTAGGTAATACTATTTCTGTGTATAATGGAAAATCATGGATTCCTGTATATATTACAGAAAACCTTGTTGGTCACAAACTTGGAGAATTTGCTCCAACTCGTACTTACAAGGGACATGGTGGAACAGATAAAACTGCCGGAAAAGGCAAATAATAGGTGGGTATTATGGCTGAGAAAAAAGGTTATGTAGCCACTTCGAAATTCCTGATTGCATCACCAACAAAGGTTCGCCCTGTTGCTCATGTAATTAATCAGAAATCCTATACTGAAGCTATGGCTATCTTGGCAAATATGCCACAGAAAGGTGCAACATTAATCAGTGCTACTTTGAAATCTGCTGCATCAAATGCACTTAACCAGAATAGTAAGTTGGATGAAGATATGCTTTACGTAAAAGAAATTAGAGTTGATGAAGGTCCTAGACTCAAGAGAGTTTGGTTCCGTGCACGTGGTCGTGCTGATCAGCTTTTAAAACGTATGTGTCATATTACCGTCATCGTTGACGAGAAGGCGGGGGAATAAAGTGGGTCAGAAAGTTAATCCTATTGGTTTACGTTTAGGTGTAAACAAAACATGGCAGTCACGCTGGTATGCAGATCCACGTGAATATGCAGATTTAGTTCTTGAAGATATTAAGATTCGTAAAATGGTTTCTGAACTTCCAGAATGTAAAAATGCAGATATAGCAGAAATTGAAATTGTTCGTCATCCACAGCGCGTAACAATTGTAATTCACACAGCAAAACCTGGTGTTATTATTGGTGCTAAAGGTGCTACAATCGAAAAAATTAGTGGAGATATCCAGAAGCAACTTACTAAAAAGGTTCAGATTAAGATTAAGGAAATCAAACGTGGTGATTTGAATGCTACTTTGATTGCACAGAATATCGGTCGTCAACTTGTAGGTCGTGGTTCATTCCGCAAGGCTATGAAACAGGCTGTAAGTAATGCAATGCGCGCTGGAGCTCAGGGTATAAAAGTTCGTCTTAGTGGTCGTCTTGGCGGTGCAGATATGTCTCGTACAGAAGAACATAAAGAAGGACGTGTTCCATTACATACACTTCGTGCTGATATTGACTATGGAACATACGCAGCTCTTACTACATACGGTAAAATCGGTATTAAAGTATGGGTTTACAACGGTATGAACTATGGTATCGATCACAATGAAGATGCTGGTCAGCTCGTTAAAAAGCCAAGACGTCCAGCTCGTCAGAGTGCTGAAAAGGCAGATGGTGCTGAACCTGCTAAAAAGGCAAGGAGTTAGTATATGCCATTAAGTCCAAAAAGAGTAATTCACCGTAAGGTGCAGCGTGGTCGCGAAAAAGGTTTCGCAACTCGTGATAATAATATTGATTTTGGTGACATCGCTCTTGTAGCAATGGAACCAACTTGGTTGGATGCTAGAGTAATTGAAGCTGCCCGTGTTGCTATCAACCGTAAGCTTGAAAGAAAGGGAAATGTATGGATTCGTATCTTCCCTGATAAACCAATTACTAAAAAACCAGCTGAAGTTCGAATGGGTAAGGGTAAAGGTGCTCCAGATCATTGGGCAGCTGTTATCAAACCTGGTATGATTTTGTTCGAAATTGGTGGTGTTGACCTTAAAGTTGCTCATAGAGCTCTCGAACTTGCAGGTGATAAACTTCCAGTTCTCACAAAAATCGTTTATAAGCCAACACGCGACTAGGAGGAAATAAGATGGCTGATTCAAAGAAAAAGAATGACAAAGAACTGTCTTATAAAGAACTCGTAGCTAAACGTGACGAGCTTAAAAAGGAATACATGGATCTCCGTTTTAAAATGGTAGTTTCTCATGTAGATAATCCAATGCAGAAACGTACACTTCGTCGTGAAATTGCACGTTTGAATACGTTTATTCGCCAGAAAGAAATTGCTGGCGAAAACAAATAGGAGCTGAACTGTGGAAGAGAATGCTGTTCAGACTGTAAAGCCTTCAAAACGTTCATTTGTTGGTCTTGTAACAAGCGATAAAATGGACAAAACAATTGTTGTAACAATTGCAACAAAAAAAATGGATCGTCTTTACAAGAAATATGTTACTAGAACAAAGAAGTACATGGCTCATGATGAAAATAATGATGCACATGTAGGTGATACAGTGCGTATCGTTGAATGCAGACCTTTAAGCAAAAATAAATGCTGGCGTCTTGCTGAAATCGTTGAGCGTGCTAAATAAGCGAAGGAGTTGAAATTATGATTCAGATGCAATCTTGTATGACTGTTGCTGATAACTCTGGAGCTAAAATTGCTCAGTGTATTAAAGTTATCGGTGGTTCACATCGCAGATATGCTGGTATTGGTGATATCGTAGTTGTAGCAATTAAAGATGCTATTCCTACATCAACAATTAAAAAGGGTACAATCGAAAAGGCTGTAATCGTACGTCAGGCTAAAGAATACAGACGTCCAGATGGAACTTACATTCGTTTTGATGATAATGCATGCGTTATCGTAGATGATAGTAAAAATCCTAAAGGTAAACGTATTTTTGGACCTGTAGCTCGTGAGCTTCGTGATATGGATTTCATGAAAATCATATCTTTGGCTCCGGAAGTTCTTTAAGGAGTAATGAAATGTTAAAAAAATCAAAAATCCGCAAGAACGATACAGTTGAAGTAATTGCAGGAAAAGATAAAGGAAAACGCGGAACTGTAGTTAGTGTTCTCCTAAAAAAAGAAGCAGTTATTGTATCTGGTGTAAACATTGTTAAAAAAGCAATGAAAAAGAAGAGTCAGCAGGATCAAGGCGGTATCGCTGAGATTGAAGCTCCTCTTAATATTTCAAATGTAGCAATCGTATGTAAAAAATGCGGTCCTACAAAAATCGGTTATAAAATCGACGGCGACAAGAAAATTCGCGTTTGCCGCAAATGTGGAGATGTTCTGTAATGGCAAATTACGTACCTCGGCTTAAGAAAGTCTATAAAGACGAAATCGCCCCAGCTCTTGTTAAAGAGTTCAACTACACAACTCCAATGCAGATTCCTGCAATTAAAAAGATTGTTGTAAGTATGGGTGTTGGTGAAGCTCTCACAAATAAGAAACTCCTTGATGCCGCAGTTGCAGACTTGACTCAGATTACTGGTCAGAAGGCTGTTAAAACTAAAGCTAAAAAGAGTATTGCTAACTTCAAATTGCGTGAGGGTAATGAAGTGGGTGCAATGGTAACATTGCGCGGAGACATCATGTATGAATTCCTTGATCGTCTTATTAATGTTGCATTCCCACGTATTAAGGATTTCCGTGGAATTAAAGCCACAGGTTTTGATGGACATGGAAATTTCTCTGTTGGTATTACTGAACAGTTAATATTCCCAGAAATTGACTTTGATAAAGTAACAAAGATTGCTGGTATGAATATTACTTTTGTAACAAGTGCTGCTACAGATGTTGAAGCAAAAGCACTTCTTGCTAAGTTCAATATGCCATTCCGTAAGTAGGTGAAGTATGGCTAAGAAATCGATGATTATTAAAGCAGCCCGCAAACAGAAGTATGCAACTAGAGAATACAATCGTTGTCAGATTTGCGGACGACCACGCGGATATTTGCGAAAGTTTAAGATGTGTCGTCTTTGCTTCCGTAAATTGGCAAGTGAAGGCCAGCTTCCTGGCGTTACAAAATCAAGTTGGTAGGAGATAGAAATGAGTGCATCAGATCCAGTAGCAGATATGCTCACAAAGGTTCGTAATGCGGCTATGGCCCGCCATGAAAAAGTAGATGTACCTGCTTCAAAATTGAAGTTAGAAATCATTAAAATTATGAAGACTGAAGGTTACATCAAAAACTTTAAGAAAGTTCAGGAAGATGGAAAAAACACAATCCGTATTTTCTTGAAATATGATGAAGAGAATAATCCAGTAATCCATGGTGTTAAAAAGATTTCAACACCAGGTCGTCGTGTTTATTCTGGCTACAAAGATTTGCCACGTGTTTATAACGGATACGGTACAATCATTGTTTCAACTTCTTCTGGTGTTACAACTGGTAAGAAAGCAGCTGAAAAAATGGTTGGTGGTGAATTAGTTTGTACAATCTGGTAAAAAGGGGGCAGAAAGTATGTCTAAAGTAGGTAAACTTCCTGTTGCTCTTCCAGCAGGTGTTACAATCAATGTTGCAGATGGCGTAATCACTGTTAAAGGTCCTAAAGGTGAACTTAAACAGGATTATAACGAAGCAATTGATATTAAAGTTGAAGGAACTGAAATTATTCTTACAACTAAAAATAATGAAAAGCAGACAAATGCTTATCATGGACTTTACAGAAGCTTGATTGCTAACATGGTAAAAGGTGTTACAGAAGGTTTTACAAAAACTTTGATTATCACTGGTGTTGGTTATCGTGCTGAAGTAAAAGGAAAGGAATTGGTAATGAACCTTGGTTATTCAAGTGATTATATTGCTATTATTCCTGACGGTTTAACTGTTGTTGCAACTCCAGACGGAAAACTTTCTATTTCTGGAATTAACAAACAGTTGGTTGGTGAATTCAGTTCACAAATCCGTAAGTTACGAAAACCTGAACCTTATAAAGGAAAAGGTATTCGTTATGACAACGAAGTTATCAGACGTAAAGTCGGTAAAACTGGTGTTAAATAAGGTGAAGCTATATGTTTAAGAAAATGAACGATAAAAACAGAAAACGCTTGCACAGAAAGATTCATATTCGTAAGTCTATTTTTGGAACTGCAGAAAGACCAAGAATGACAATTACTAGAAGTAACAAAAATCTTTCAGTTCAGGTAATTGATGATAATGAAGGAAAAACTTTAGCTTCTATCTCAACTTTGGAAAAGGAATTTGCTGCTATAAAGCCTACTGTTGAAGGTGCTGCAAAACTTGGTGAAGCTTTGGGTGCACGCCTTAAAGATAAAAATATCAATAAGGTTGTATTTGATAGAAATGGTTACTTGTACCATGGTGTTGTTAAAGCTTTCGCTGATGGTGCCCGTAAAGCTGGTATAGAATTCTAGGAGTTATTATGGAACATCAGAAGAACTTTGATAAAGAACCAAAAGAGAAAGAGTTTGTAGAAAAACTCGTAACTCTTAACAGAACTTGTAAAACTGTAAAAGGTGGACGCCGTATGTCGTTCTCTGCTCTTACAGTTGTAGGTGATGGTAAAGGTCGTGTTGGATATGGTCTTGGTAAAGCTAATGACGTATCTGAAGCTATTAAAAAGAGTATTGATAAAGCAAAAAGAAATCTTATTTTTGTGCCTATGAAAAATGGTACTATTCCACATGAAATCATTGGAAAATATAAGAGTTCAGAAGTATTGTTGAAACCAGCTTGTTCCGGTACTGGAATTATCGCTGGTGGTACAGTACGTGCTATTATGGAATCTGCTGGTGCAACAGACGTTCAGTCTAAATCTTTGGGTTCAAACTCAGCAGTTAATGTTGTTCGTGCAACATTTGACGCTATTTCTAAATTGATGGACGCAAAGAAAGTTGCTGCAAACAGAGGTAAAACTCTTGATGAGTTGTGGGGTTAATGTATGGCTAAGACAAAACAGTTAAAAGTTACATTAATTAGAAGTACAATTGGACAGAAGCCAGATAAGGTTGCAACTGTTCGCAGTCTTGGATTAAAGAAGATTAGTTCATCAAACGTTCTTCCAGATGATGCATGTATTCGCGGAATGGTTGCTTCTGTTTCACATTTAGTTAAAGTTGAGGAGATCTAAAATGGCAGAATATAATCCAATTCTTAGTGCTCCTCAGGGTGCTAATAAAAAACCAAAACGTGTTGGTCGTGGTTCTTCTTCAGGACTCGGTACAACTGCTGGTAAAGGTAATAAAGGTCAACAGTCTCGTTCAGGTGGAAAAACTTATGTAGGTTTTGAAGGTGGACAGATGCCTCTTTACAGACGTATTGCTAGAAAAGGATTCTCAAATTATCCTTTCAAAAAAGAATATGTTTGTATCAATGTTGAATTGTTAGAAACTAAATTTAACGATGGTGAAACTGTAAATAAAGCTTCTTTAGTTGAAAAAGGATTCATATCATCTAAATCAAATTCTATGGTAAAAGTTCTTGGTAATGGAGAAATTACAAAGAAATTGACTGTAGAAGTTGATAAAGTTTCTGCTTCAGCAAAAGAAAAAATAGAAAAAGCTGGTGGTTCAGTAAAAACTGCTGAATCAAAAGCTGAATAAAAAAAAGCGGAGTAGAACATGGCAAGCAATCCAATTGTAAATATGTTTAAAGTTAAAGAAATAAGAGAACGTTTGTTTTTTACATTCTTGATTTTGGCAGTATTCCGCTTAGGAAGTGTACTTACTGTTCCAGGAATTGATGCAAATGTACTTCTTAAATACTTTGACGATTTAGCTGCACAGAATAAAAATGCATTCGCAAGCTATATGGATTTCTTTGTTGGAGGAGCTTTCTCTAACTTTTCTATCTTAATGCTTGGTGTAATGCCTTATATTTCTATGCAGATTATTATGCAGCTTGCTGTGATTATTTTTCCATCATTAAAACGTATATCCCAAGAAGATGGCGGACAGAGAAAAATTGCACAATACACACGTGTTGGAACAATTGTTGTTTGTTTGATTCAGGCTTGGGGTATGTCAGTTTATGCCAACAGTATTCCAGGTTGTATCGTATTGCAGAATAAAGTTCTTTTTAGAATTCTATTTATGCTGACTGTTACAACTGGTTCTATGGTTACTGTTTGGTTAGGTGATCAGATTACAGCTCGTGGAATTGGTAATGGTATTTCAATGATGATTTTTGCAGGTATCGTTGCTCGCTTGCCAAATGCTATTGTAGAGCTTGCTCAGAAAGTAGCATCTGGTGAAATTCAGCTTGTATTTGTAATTCTCGTTGTAATAATGTTTATTGCTATAATTGCATTAGTAATCTTTGAAGAAGCTGGTCAGAGAAAAATTCCAGTACACTATGCAAAACGTGTAGTTGGAAGAAAAATGTATGGAGGTCAAAGCACTTATATACCATTTAAAGTTAATCCTTCAAATGTTATTCCTTTGATTTTTGCATCTTCAATTTTAACATTACCTTTAACAATTGCATCTTCATTTGCACAAGGTCAAAATTCTGCAAAATGGATAACTTCACTTTCTAGATTTTTGACTCCAAATGGTGTTTGGTACAATATATTGTTAGTTATTCTTATTATCTTCTTTGCATACTTCTACACTCAGGTAACACTGAACCCTACAGAAATTGCTAAGAACATTCGTGAAAACGGCGGCTCCATTCCGGGTGTTCGTTCAGATAAAACAGAAGAGTATCTGACAAAAATATTAAATAGACTTATATTACCAGGTTCATTGTTTTTAGCATTTATTGCTGTAATTCCAACAATTATTCAAGCATTGTTCGGTTTTCCACAGTCAATAAGTCAGTTGATGGGTGGCACATCTTTAATCATTATGGTTGGAGTAGCACTTGATACAATGAGTCAGGTTGAAGCTCTTTTGAAAATGCATCATCATGAAGGTTTAACCAAAAAGGGCAAAATTAGATCACGAAATTTATAAAATTTTGTGAATTAGTAGTAGAAAAGATATGGGAATATATGCTATTATATTAGCCACTGAACTGCTCTCATTGCGAGGTGCTAGAGTTCAGTGAATATTCTCATGGGGGCTTTTTATGAAAGTACGAACCAGTGTAAAACCTATCTGTGATAAATGTAAGGTTATTAAAAGAAATGGTATTATCCGTATCATTTGTACAAACCCAAAACATAAACAGAGACAGGGCTAAGGCTTAAGGAGAAACAGATGGCTCGAATTGCGGGTGTAGATATCCCAAACAAACATGTAGGTACCGCATTAACTTATATTTATGGTATCGGTCGTTCATCAGCAGCAAAAATCTGTGAAGAAGCTAAGATTGATCCAATGAAAATGGCAAACGATCTTACACAGGATGAATTGGCAAAAATTCGTGAAATCATCGACGCAAATTACAAGACTGAAGGACGTTTACGTTCTGAAATCGGTCTGAACTTGAAGCGTTTGATGGATATTGGTTGCTATCGTGGTCTTCGTCATAAGAGAGGTCTTCCTGTACGCGGTCAGAGAACTCGTACAAATGCACGTACTCGTAAGGGTAAAAAGAAGACTGTTGCTAATAAGAAGAAAGCATAAGGCGGAGGATAAATAATGGCTACCGTTAAGAAACGAAAGGAAAAAAAGAGCGTATACGAAGGAAATATTTATATTCAGGCTACGTTCAACAATACTATCGTAACTGTAACAGATATGAAAGGAAATGCTTTGTCATGGGCATCTTCTGGTGGACTTGGTTTCCGTGGAGCAAAAAAATCAACTCCATTTGCCGCTCAGTCTGTAGCAGAAACTGCTTTGCAGAAAGCTGCAAGTTATGGATTACGTGAAGTTCATGTATATGTAAAAGGACCTGGAATGGGTCGTGAAAATGCAATCCGTTCTATTGGTGCTATGGGATTAAAAGTTAAATCTATTTCTGATGTAACTCCAATTCCTCATAATGGCTGTCGTCCACGTAAAACACGACGTATGTAATTATTGTAGAGGAGATCTATTATGGGAAAAAGTACACAACCACTTTTAAAACGATGTAAGTCTTTGGGTATTAATCCAGTTGTAATGGGATATACAAAGGAAACAAAAAGACATCAGAAAGATGTAAGAAAAAAGAAGTCTGAATACGGTGTTCATCTTGCTGAAAAACAGAAAGTACGCTTTATTTATGGTGTAATGGAAAAACAGTTCCATAAATACTATATTATGGCTACAAAAAAAGATGGAATCACTGGAGAAATGCTTCTTCAGATTCTGGAATCAAGACTTGATAATGTTGTATATCGTTTAGGATTTGCTAAAACTCGTAAACAAGCAAGACAGATGGTAAACCATGGGCACATTCTCGTGAATGGCGGAAAGGTTTCTATTCCTTCTTATCTTGTTAAAGTTGGAGACGTTATCACTGTTAAAGAAAATTCAGGAATTAAAAAACTTATCGTTGCAAACAATGATGTAGTTGTTCCAGGATGGCTTGAAGCAGACAAAGATAATTTTACTGGAAAGGTTGTAAGCTTGGCTACAAAATCTGATATTGATTATGCAGTTCAAGAAAACCTTATCGTTGAATATTACTCTAAATAGTAGAAAGGAGTTCAGATGGCTCGTAAAAACTTGCTTAAAGGTTTTAAAAGACCTAAAGGCATTTCATTTGAACACGTCAGTACAAATCCGAACTACGGAAAATTTACGGCATATCCCTTTGAAACTGGGTTTGGTACAACAGTTGGAAATACTTTGAGAAGAGTATTGTTGTCATCTATTCAAGGGTATGCAATTACATCTATTCGTATTACATCTTATGACGAGAATGGAATTTCTCATGTTATTTCAAGTGAATTTGAAGCAATTCCAAATGTTGCTGAAGATACATTGGAAATCATTAATACTCTGAAAATGATGAGAGTACGATTGCCTGATGATGAAGAACAGAATACTATTCAGTTTGAATTCAAAGGTCCGGGTGTAGTTAAGAGTGATGATTTTGCAAAAGAAGGTCAACTTGAAGTAATGACTAAAGATAAAGTAGTTTTCACAATGATGGAAGGTGCTCATCTTGATATTGAAATTCAAGTAGATCTAGGTAGAGGATATGTACCAGCGGAAACTAATGAACATTACATAGAAGTTGTAGGAACAATTCCTATGGATGCCATTTTCACTCCTGTTCCAAAAGTAAAATATTCTATTGAACCATGCCGTGTTGGACAAAGAAATGACTATGATAAGTTAGTTCTTGAAGTTTGGACTGATGGAACAATAACTCCAGACAATGCTTTATCTGAAGCTGCTAAGATTGCAAAAGAACATTTTGCAGTATTTATCAACTTTAATGATAAAGATGAAATTGGGACAGATGATAGTGATGAAGGCGATGAAAGTGTTTTAAATTGGTTGAATACACCAGTTGAAGAACTTGAACTTTCTGTTCGTTCATCAAATTGTTTAAAGAATGCAAATATTCGTACAATCGGCGAATTAACAAAAAAGACTGAAGATGACATCACAAAGACTAGAAACTTTGGAAAAAAGAGTCTCCAGGAAATCAAAGAAAAACTCCAGGAATGGAATCTTACTCTTGGAATGACAGATTATAGTCATCTTAAGAATGCTGCCAACTTAACAAAGCAGAAGGAAGAGAAAGATGAATCATAAAAATGGTTTTAATCCGCTTTCACGTACAACAGCACATCGTCGTGCTATGTCACGCAATATGGTAACATCGCTTTTTAGATATGAGCGTATTACTACAACTAAATCAAAAGCTCTTGAAGTAAGAAAATCAGCAGAAAAACTTATTACTAGAGCAAAAGAAGATACTGTTCACAACAGACGTGAAGTTGCAAAGTTTATTGCTGATGAAAAAATCTTAAATAAACTTTTTACTGAAATTAGTCCACGTATGAAAGATAGAAATGGTGGATATACACGCGTTCTTAAGTTAGGATATCGTCAGGGTGATGCTGCTGATGTTGTAATTCTTGAATTGGTTGATTACAAACTTGATAATGAAACAAAAGAAGAAAAATCTTCAAAAAAAGCAGATTCAAGTGAACCAAAAGCTAAGAAATCAACAAAAGCTAAAAAAGCTGCTGCTGAAGAATCAGCTAACTAAGCGGATAAGGAGAACGATATGTCAAAAAACCATCGTGGATCTGGTATTAGA
Source organism: uncultured Treponema sp. (assembly GCA_945915085.1). Classification (GTDB taxonomy): domain Bacteria; phylum Spirochaetota; class Spirochaetia; order Treponematales; family Treponemataceae; genus Treponema_D. Next base: position 21,308 of record CAMEET010000007.1, read on the forward strand.
TCATTACCTGCTCATGGAAGAGGAACTTGTGCAATTTGTGGAAAAACAAATATTAAAGTTCTTTGGGAAAAGGAAATTAATGGTCAAACTGTAAATGTTTGTAAATATTGTAATGCAAATTTAAAGAATAAAGCAAGAAAAGCTGCACCTGTAACTGAAACAACAACTGAAGCTGCTGCTGAATAAAAAGCATTAAAATAGTATCAAACGTAAGGGACTGTTCTTGATTTTGATAAAGAATCAAAATTACAGGCAGTCCCAAATTATTTTAAAATATATTACAAATTTGTTTATTTATTATTGCTAGATTTCATTTTATAGGTTAAAATTAAATTTAATGAGTGTAGCTACAAGTTTAAAAACTTCACAATATTACGATTATTATAGAGATAAAGAAGTAATATTTTCGAAGGCAAATATAAAATACTTAAAATTAGATCCTCGTGAAATATATTTAAAATGCAATGGCGGTCATTGGCCTTGTATTATTAATTCATCTTCGTTACAGCAGGCTAAAATTATTGTAGGAACTTCATGTGGAATTTTTGATATTTTACGAACAAAAAAAGATGTAAATGTAAGTTTACGTTATGGTTTTTTTGAGCAGAATGAAAAATTTCAATTTTTTGTAACGTGTAATGTAATTAATATAGAAAAATATCAAGATAAAAATGATTTAGCTTTAATTACGCTTGCTTTTAATCAACGGCCTCCTGATGATTTAATTTTAAAACTAGGTGAATTTATAGAAATTAATGAGAATTTTAAGTTTCAAAATAAACAAAAAATTCCAATCAATAAAGAAAATATTAGACTTTTATCGATTCCAAAAGAAGAAACTTTTATATACATTCAAAATGTACCAAGAAAGTGTATATTAAAAGATATTTCATTTGGAGGTGTAACTTTATTACTTGTGGGAATTCCTAAATTCCTTGAAAAAAAAGAAGTGGAATTACGACTGTTGTTTTCAGATACTAATGAACAGGTTGCATTAAAAGGTATTATTGAAAGTGCTGAGTTTATGCCAGGAAGAAAAGATATTTCAGTTGTTGAAGTAGTCTATGTTCAAGAACTTGTTCCGATGAACTACAAATTTCATATTAACAGTTATCTGACTTCTTCAAGTAAAAAACGAATTCAAAAACAAAATGAAAATAAACTTGCTGAAAGTGATTCTAAAAATAACATTTTTAGTAGAATAAAAAAAGGCGATGGAATTGTTCAGAAAACAGTCGAAGCTGCTGAAAAAGTTGCAGAGAAAGTTTCCGAAAAAGTAGATAAAGTATCAGAAATGGTTAATAAAAAAATTGAAGAAGTTTCTGAAAAAGTTCAAGAAAAAAAATCTGATAAAAAAGAATCAGATGCAGAGGAAAAATGAACTCGCAAAATCCTTTAGAATCAATTTATTATATTACAATTCCAGAAAATTTTATTCAGTCAGAAAATGCTTTTAAAATTGATACTTCGATAAAGCTTCCTGTACAAAAAAAAGTTAATGAGGCACCAGGAGATTTTAATCCAAGTGAAATCACGACCGAGCAGATTTTAGCTGGAATTCTCACAGTTTTAGCTTATGACAAAAAAAATGAGAATTTGGAATATTACCGTTCGATAATTTTAAAAGTAAAGCCAAATATCAAAAAAGAATTATGTGAAGCTGCTATTTTAAAAACAAAAAACGAAGATTTTGATCTTGCAGAAGAAATCTTTTTGGCTTTAAAAGGGCTTGATCCTGAAGATGTAGCAATCACTTTGAATATGGCTTTGTTTTTAGATCAGCGAGCAGATTCGTATAGAAATTCAGGTATAATTGATGAAGCTGATGCTTATGATGCTGATGCGTTTGGATATTATACTGAAGCAATGGAAGCTGATCCTCCTTTGGCAGATGCTTTTTTTAATGCAGGTTTTTATTTTATGAAACAACATAAATACCGGGATGCAAAAGATGCATTTGAAACTTATATAGCTTTAACTTGTGATTTAAGCGATGAAGATTTGGGTGAAAACGGTGTTTATAAAAAAGAACGTGCGCAGGAAATTGTAAACAATATCACAAATCAAAATATTGATGATGAAGCTTTTACTAGAGCATATGATTTAATTTCCAAAGGTGAAGAAGAAAAAGGAATTGAAGAAATCAGAAAGTTTTTGGTAAATAATTCGAAAGTTTGGAATGCATGGTTTATGCTTGGCTGGGGATTGCGTCGTCTTGAACGATTTTCTGATGCAAAACTTGCTTTTGAAGAAGCTTTGAAATGTGGTGGAAATGAAAATCCTGATACTTATAATGAACTTTCACTTTGTTATATTCAGGAAAAGAATTTTGATGAAGCAAAAAAATGCCTATTAAAAGCGTTTGAAATGGATAGTGAAAATACAAAAATAATCTCAAATCTGGGATTTCTTGCTTTGGCTCAGGGAGATAAACAGCAGGCTAGAAATTATTTTACTGCTGTTCTTGAATTTGATCCTAAAGATAAAATTGCAGCAAACGAACTTTTGAAACTCGAAAAAGAATAGGATTATGGCAGAGTGATTTTATCGCCTGGTGTGATATTGTTTTTCTGAAACCATCCCTGCGGTACTTCAAGTGCATATCGAACTGAAACCGTGCTTTCTATTGAAGAAAGACTGAATGGAGTCATGTCATATATTTCGCGAATTATTCCGTTTGAATCTATGTATGCAATTGAAAGTGGATGAGGTGTGTTTTTCATCCAGAATGAAAGTTTTTGGTCATATTCAAAAATAAAAAGCATACCTGTTCCGTCTGGAATCTTCTTTCTTTCCATAAAGCCAAAATTTCTTTTTTCCTGGGTACTTGCCAATTCTGCTTCAACTGTGAAGATCTGTCCCTCTTTTGTTGTTATAGTTAATTGTTTGACAGGGAGTTTTTTTTGCGAGCATGAAGCAAAACTTGTTACGAAAATAAATAGTAAAAATGGTTTAAAAAGTCGTTTGTTTATCATAATTCATCCAAAAACATTTGTTGTGTAACTTCTGCAGGAGAAGATTGAATATTTGAATAGTTTTGAGTAGAGTCAAAAACATCATTATCAATATATTTTAAAGTTAATGGTTTTTCTAAGGTAAAAGTTACTTCATCAGATTTCCATGTTGCTTTTTGAGGATTGAAGTCAGTTGGATTTCCATATTTGTTACAAAGTGTTGTGAAAATTGTATAATAATCCATTTTTTCTTGATTTACATTTATTGTGATGATGTAAAGATAATCATTTGTGAATTGAAACCAGCATCGTTCTAGAAAATTGGAACCGTGACCGTAATTTGCATCTGTTTCGATTAAAGTTTTTTTTGTTCCTGGAATTAGTGAAACATCTCGTTCGCCATGGTAACCAAAATCAGAATCTTTAAGTAAAGCAATTTTTGTGTCTTCAAAAGTCATGCCAAGTTGGATGTTTTTGTATCCTTTTGGATAATCTTCAGAAAAAGTGAAAAAATATATTGAAAAAATCAAAAGAAATGAAATGAAAAAAGTTTTTGACCTAAACATACTTTATTATCGGTGAAAAAATAGAAATACTAGAGAAATATTTTTGTAAAGTAAAAAAAGTCATTTAAAATAGTAAAGAACTGCGGATTTATAATTAAATCGCAGTCTTAGCTGAAAAAATTATTTTTGAATGTTCTGTTTGCGATAAAAAGCTGCTTGTTTAAACAATTCCTGAACATCTTTTATAAGAATTTTACCATCAAAAATTCTGATATTTTGATATTGCTGAAAATCGTAGATTGCTTTTGGCGCAGTACTTTCTGTGAGTGCACACATATTAACAAGGTCTTTTGGTGTAAAATCTGTCTGAAATGAACGTGAATTCAAATCAACTTTCTGTTTTTCAAGTTGGAGAGAAAGCATATCTACCATTTTTGCAACTGGATCAGATAGATTTGCATTTTCAAGCTGGCGATACATTGACCAGATTCGTTCAGCAAAAGTCATTGTGAGCTTAAAAATAAGCTGTGGCTGTGTTGAAACCATTTGATTGAAGTTTGAGCGGTTTACAACCATCAAAACGCAGTCTGTTCTTGCGATGGCACTTGCAGAACGAGGTTTATTTTCGAGTAATGCCATTTCTCCAAACATGTCACCTTTTTTAAGAACGGCAAGAGTAACTTCATTTCCTTGCACAACTTTGGAAATCTCGATTTCTCCACTTTGAATGATGAACATTTCTGCACCATTTTGCGATTCTGAAAAAATCATTGTATCTTGAGGATATTTTCTTGTTAATTCAGCGGTTGGTTCAAAGTAAACTGCTTTTGTTGTCGGTTTTAATGAAACAAATTTTCTTTTTGCATATTCTGCAGCTTTTCCTGTCGGTCTGGTTTTTAAAAACTGATAATATGCAAAAGCTGAAATGTCTTTTTTTCCTTTTTTCTCGTAGAAATATGCGACATTGAATATTTGTTCATAATTTTCTTTTGCAACTGAATTTAATGCTGCTTTGGAAAGAAGTTCATTCATCATGCGCATGCGGTTGGAGAAGTTTTTGATAATTTTAAGAGCTACAGGTGTATTGTTTGCAATTAATTCTGGATATTGTTCTCGTCGGACAGAAATTACTATTACATCTGTGAGAGCGATTGCACTTGCCATTTGTGGTTTACCGGCCATGCATGGAACTACGCCAAGAAAATCTCCTGGACCATATTTTAAAGTAGAATTTCCGTTTTCAGTGATTTTTGAATATTGAATGTTTCCCTGTTGAATGATAAAGAAAAAGTAATTATCAGGTTTGCCTTCAACGAGTAAGTAAGTTCCTTTTTTGAAACTGAGCATCTGTAACTGTAACAATGCTTTCTCCTTGCGATTGTTATTTTTATATAATCTCTAAAAGTAATGAACGTAGAAAAAAAACAATCATTATAGTATAGATTTTGATAAAAAGTTTGTCAATGATAAAAAAAATACAAGAATATTGAAATTTTATATCCGATATTTTACTTATATGATAATTATCGGGTTATTTTTTTAATTTTTTACAAAAATGTTATTATTAAAATATTATATTTTCGTTGAAAATTGATTGAAATGACTATTTATAATTTAAGAAAGGGTGGATTATTTTATTGATGACGATTGTTGATTAATTAAAATCCACCCGAAATAATAAATTAATAAACTTTAGAATGTAATTTTATTCTTTATTTGAAAGTTTTCCGTTTTCGATAATGTATGTTGCCTGTTTCAGATAATCTTCTGGAATTGTAATTCCGCATGCTTTTGCAGCATCTAAATCAAAAAGAAGGTCAGAGTCGCTTGGTTTTGTCATGAATTTTACCGGAATTTCGCTTGGTTTTTTGCCGTTCAAAATTTCAACAACCATTTCGCCAGTTGCGTATCCTGCTTTGTAGTAGTTGAATCCTGAAGCCATAAAACATCCGCCATCCATTGCGCCAGTAACATCACCTGAGAAAATTGGTTTTTTGGCTTTGTTGAAAACTGAAACAAGACTTGGTAAAGCTGAGAAAACAGTGTTGTCAGTTGTAAGGTAAATTCCGTCACAGCGTTCAACAATTGCTTCGGCTGCCTGTTTTACTTCAGAAGAATTTGTGATTGATTGAACAACAAGTTCCAATCCTGCTTCTTTACATCCTGCTTTTATCAATTCTAATGATGAAACTGAATTGTCTTCGTTTGAAGTGTAAATGTATCCTAAAGTTTTGATTCCAGCAATTTCTTTGAAAATTTTGATGTGTTCTTTTGATGGAAGTTCATCTGACATTCCTGTAACGTTTTTTTCGCCGTGTTCGAGAGTTGTAACAAGTCCTGCTCCAAGAGGATCTGTAACTGTTCCAAAAACAATAGGTGTATTTTTAAGTGTGTTTGCAAGTGCGATTGCGATTGGTGTTGCAATTCCAACTGCTACATCAACTTTTGTATCTTTGAATTGTGTTGCAATCTGATTTGCAGTATTGATGTCGCCGTTTGCATTCTGCAGGTCGAATTTTGCTTTGATTCCAGCAGCTTCAATTGCATCAATAATTCCCTGTTCTACAGAATCAAGTGCGGGATGCTGAACAATTTTTGCAATTCCGATTTTTACAGTTTTATTTTTCTGCTTTTTTTGTTTTGGTGCAGCAGATAAAGTAAATAAAACAGACAAAGATAATAAGAAAGAAAGTGTTTTTTTCATAAAATCCTCCAGAAAAACTAGTAAACTCTTTGAAAACAATTTATGTTTCTAAGTATAGAAACAGTTTCTATTTATAGAAACAAATATAAAGAAATTTTCAATTTATGTCAAGATATTTTTTTAAAATTTTTATTGGCGGATACTTGCTTAATTAAGGCAGCTTTAGTCCAAATGCTGCTGGAACTTTTCTTTGTAATGAAGGTTTTATGAGATTTTTGTTTTTAAGTGTTAATCCTGAAGAATGTCCGCCATCAAATTGCATTGCTGTTTTGCATCCCATTTTTTGTAAGATTAATGCACATTCTTCAAAGTTCAGACCATTTCGTCCTGTAGGGCAGTTTATGCCGCATGTTGCCATTAAATATAAATATCGTCCGTCCGTGCTTAATCCTGCTGCTGTGCGTGAACGTTTGTACTTTTGGAATTGATAGATTGTCGGTTCATCGAGAATCATGAAAAATCCGCCGAATGCATAATCATAATTCTGTAAATCTTCTTCGTTTTGATGTTGGATAATTTTTGCACGCCAGACATATGGTTGATTTGCATTTTCATCAGTTTGTGAAGAGTCTAAGTCACTTTTCTGAATTTTTTTGAAAGCTAATGCGCTGTAAGATTCATTCAAAGGACAAATTGTGTTTCCGTCAATTTTTACAACACTGACTGGAAGATATTTGTGATTTTTGCTTGTAAAGGGAACTGTGTTTACAGCAACATCTGTTTTATATTTTTTTGCAAAATCTGATAGAAAAAAACGTTTGCTTAAGTTTTGAGGAATTGGTTCTGCAATGATTTGCCAAGGTGCTTCCAGATCGATTCGAACGCATGCCCATTTTGCGTTTGTTGCTTTGACTTCATATTGAGTGAAGGAAAGTAATTGATTGTCATTTTTGTTTGATTCTGAAATGGTGACTGGAGTCCACTGAAATTCTTCAGGTGTTAAATCCTGAACAGGAAGAACCTGAGGGTCTGTGTATTTTTCTTTGAGTAAAATTGATGTTGTTTTACAACCGGAAAAAAAAATTACAATGAGAAATAAATTCAAATATCTGCGAAATGAAGTTTTGAAAAAGTGTAAAAAGTAATTAAGGTTTTTCATTTGATTCCAGATTAATGATTTACAAATCTTTGTGCAGGAGTGACAATCCAAATTGCTTCCATATCAACGTCACCGATATTCTGAACAATGTGTGCTGCTCCTGCAGAAAATGAAACGCTGTCGCCTTCTTCTAGAACATATTCCTGATTGCCGTAAGTTAAAAGTGCTTTACCTTTTGTAACAAAACCTATTTCACGTCCTAAATGACCGTAAGAACCTCGGTGAGTCTGATCTCCAGCAGGAATTTTCATAATGTAAGCTTCGATTGAAGGGTCTGAACCAGATTGTTTTGCAATGCCTTCAAAAGTAATTGTATCTTCATGCACCGATGGACGTTCATTTTTGCGAATGATTTCAACAGGTCTGTCACGCTTATATTCTTCAAAAAGATATTCAAGATTGATGTCGAGAACATCTGCCAAAGCAAGAAGTGTATCAATCGCTGGAGAAACATGATTTCTTTCTATTTGGGAAACAAGACTTTCACTTACACCAGCTTGCTGTGCTACCACTTTTAATGTATAGCCTTTGTGTTCACGAACCTGGCGAAGTTTTTCTCCAAAATGATATGGACGTTTTTTTTGTTTGGATTCTTCTTCAACTTTATTCTGCTGGATTTGAGAATTATTTTTATTCTGGATTTCAGATGTTTCTTCAGTCTTTCGCAAATGTATCATTATTCTGTTTCTCCTTGTTTTGTGCAGTCACAAATTGAATGAAGTAATCTTCAAGGGTTTTGTGAGGTCCTTCTAAATGCATTCTGCCACGAGCCCGTGCATTATCCCTGCGGACTGTATACATTGAATAAAAATCACGATAATCAAGACCTGCATCGGCTTTGACGTGTTCGCCCAAAAACTTGGAAACTTCATCACGACCAATTGCCGGAATTCCTTTTGTTCTGAGGATTGTACGTAAAGTTTGAATTTGTTCTGTGGAAATGCCGAACAAAAATTCTTCCATAGCCTGAGTAACGCCTGTGTCACCCATTTTTTCTTTGATAAAGCGAATCCATTCTTCATTCATCTGCATGGAAATCAAAAGCAGTTCGCTTGTTCCCATCATAGTTCCAAAAGCTGGAGCTAATTTTCGTCGGGCTGTCCAGACAGCCTGTAAAATCGGAGCAATGTTTTCTGAAGCTTGATCGTTCCAATGTTCCCACAAAAGCAGTAAAGAAAGCGCCCATTCTCTGCGGAATTCTATAGGTTGGTCAGAATCTGAAATCAAGTTTAAATAAACATCTTCTACAAGAAGCGAGAACATTGACATGTTAGTTTCTGTGTCGAAAGCTTTTGAAAGCGAATCGTATTCAGGTCCAAGGTGTTTTGCAAATTTAGCCAAATCTGAAAGTGTGTGAGTTTTTGTTACCAGAAGACTTTTTCCAAGAATTGCTTTGGAAGGAAGGCGGAGCATGCGATCTCCATCATCTTTGTGTTTGATTAAAGATTCAATCAAGTTTGCACGTGTTCTTGTTCCTCCTGCAAGTTCCCGGCGTTCTAGAAGTGAAGGGAATTTTGCAACAGAACCGGCAATATTTTCCATATCAATAATTCTGTTTAAAAATAATTCATATCGTTCCTTATCATTTTGAAGAAGGAGAGGCATGATTTGATTGAGTAAATCTCTTTGTTTTTGAGTAAAAACTTCGGCTTTTTCGGCTTCTTCGCGTTTGCTGATTTCAGCAGGTTCAATAAAAGCGTTTATGTCAACCTGTTCAAACTCATTAGTTTCTTTGATATCCATTTTTTTAATCTTTTAGTGTTTGCAGAATAATCTGGCAGTTTTTTTAAATGATTTTTTATAAATCATAGGAATTTTTTTCAAAAAAAAAACTCGTGAATTTATATTATAATTCATATTTTTGATTTGTCTAGTCGATAATTAAGTAATAATGTAATTTTTTTGTCTATAGAGTCAAGTTAGGGTTTTAGATTTTAAACCGTGGCAAGGATTGTAAGGGCTGGCGAAGCCAGTTCCGAAGCGTAGCGAAGGAATGGAGGCGCTTTGACGCCGGAACCCAGAAAAGCCTGTTTTTTGCGAAGCAAAAAGCCACCCAAAATAAAAAAAAGAAAAAACTCAACATTTGACATAATAAAAATAAATTTAGGAAAATTAAAAAAAGGAAAGGGCAGTATGAAAAGTAGAATTGTGGCAATTTGTTTGTTTTTAGGATTTAGTGTTTTTGGGGGAAGTTTTGTTTATTCTCAAACGCAGAATGAAACGCAAGCTCAAGGTGAAAACGAAGGAAATCAGAAAATCATTTTTACTCCTAAGCAGCAGGAACTGAGGATTTCGGCAAATGACATTAAACTTATTGAGGATAAGGAAAATGGCGGTTATCATCTTTATGTAAAAAAGAATCCAAAAGTGAATTCGATTCTTCTTACTGAAACTACAAAAGATCCTCTTGGTAAAAATGACAGTTATGCATATCGTGCAAAAGAATATAATCCGATTAATGGTGATGAAATCAGATATCTTGATGGAAAAAAACTTGAATCTGAAGGTGCTAAATATAGTCTTGTGGATTCCACTGTTGAAAAAACTGATTTTTTTGGTGATGCATTTCATATTTATATTCCAAAAACTGTTGTTTATGGATATGAATGGTCACGACATGGCGAAGTGGAACTTGGAAAAGGAACTTTTATCAATATTCGTTCTTTTGAAAAACCTTACGCTGATTATTCTGGTGATTATATGGATAGTCCTTTTATGTTTGATTTGAAAGTTTTCAAAAAAACTGTAAAAACTGTCAGAAAAGAATTAAAAAAAGTTGAAAAAAAGGAGATTCCGCAGCCTGTTGAAGAACCTGAAGTTTTGGATGAACTTGAAGAATTGGAAGAACCGGAAGTGCTTGAAGAGGTGATTTTGACGGATAATTACAATCCTGTTGCGAGTGAAAAATTTTCTGAAATTTCAAAGGAAATGTTATATTCAAAAGGGCCTGAAACATTAATAGAAGATATTGGTAAAATTCTTGAAACTTTTGTAAAAGCTGAAAAACTGGATATTGTTTTTGCGATTGACGCAACTGGAAGTATGAAAGATGATATTGATAAACTTCGTGCGGATTTGATTCCTGAAATCAAGAGAATTTTTTCTAAGGAAAATGATGTGCGCATTGCTGTGTTATTTTACAGAGATTATGGTGATACTTTTAAATATATGGATTTACCAGTTAAATGTTTTGATTTCACACGGAATTTTGAAACTTTTAAAGAGCAGCTTTATTCTATAAAAATTTTGGGAAGAGAAGGCGGCGATATTCCAGAAGCTGTGTATGAAGCAATGTTTGCTGCAAGTGAGTTTTACAAATGGCGCGGAGATGCGCAAAAGGAAATTATTTTGATTGGGGATGCGGAACCTCATCCTGTACCGCGCGGAACTGGAAAATATTCAAAAGATTATGTTATGGCTGTAGCAGACAGCAGAAATATCAAAATTCATTCGATTTTGCTGCCGCAGGATTATTAAATTGAGTAATGTGAGGTCTGTCCCCTTTTTTTGGGGTTTTAGGGGCGAAGCCCCTAGAAGAAGGGGTAGCGGCCAACGTAGTGGACGCGAGGGGAAGGCTTTCCCCTCCTGAATTTTTTGTAATTGTATTTTTCCGCAAACTCGAAAAACAGGTGCAAAAAAAAGGGGACAGACCTTGCATTATAGCGAGTTTTGGAAAATTCTGTTAAAAAGGGGTCAGACCTTGATTGAACTCAAAAAAATTGGGTTGTCTTGAAAATATATTTTTTTTCTGCTAAGATTTTGTCAACTCATTAAAAGACAGTTCGAAGTCCTTCCTGTCGTTAAACAAAACCAGGTCAAATTCAAAATTTTTTGCATCCTTATTTTAATCATTGCTGTTGAATTTCAGAATTATTTTAAGTTGATGTAAATTCCCTTTTTGTGCGATTGGAATCTCCCTGTCAAAACGGATGAAAAGTTTTGTTTTCTCTATGCAATTTTGCGGGAAAATCTTTTTTTTCATCTTAAATCTGTAGAAGTTTTTTTTATTTTTCTGCAGAAAACATATCAGGAGGTTACGTATGAATGAGTTATTGTTGGTTTTATCTTTATTGATTTCTTTTGGTTCCACAGTTTTATTTTTGAAGCTGTTTGGAAAAAGCGGTCTTTTTGCGTGGATTGGTATTTGTGCGGTCTTTGCAAATGTGGAAGTGTTGATTTTGGTTCATGCATTTGGTATGGATCAGACTCTTGGAAACACTCTTTTTGCTTCTAGTTTTCTTGCCACTGATATTTTGAGTGAATTATATGGAAAAAAAGAAGCTAATAAAGGTGTGCTTGTGGGAATCATCACTACTATCCTGTTTATTTTGCTTTCGACTATGTGGATTAATTATGTTCCGGCTGAAGGCGACTGGGCTATGCCTTTTGTAAAGCAGCTTTTTGCAAATACTCCAAGGGTTTTGATTGCAAGTCTTGTGTCTTATGCTGTTTCTGAAGCTTTTGATGTTTGGCTTTATCATAAATGGTGGGATTTTACTGAAAAAAGGTTTGGTAATAAGGATAAATGTTTGTGGTTTAGAAATAATTTTTCAACTCTGTTTTCGCAGCTTGTAAACATTGTGATTTTTAATTTCGGTGCATTTCTGGGAATTTATTCTTTGTCTCAGCTACTTTCTATTACGCTTGCCTGCTATGTTATCTACATTGTTACAAGTCTGCTTGATACGCCGTTTATTTATCTTGCAAAAAAGATTGCTAAGGAAAAAACTATTTAATGAAAATTCAGTTTTTAGGCGGTTGAAACCGGGAAGTCGGGAATGTTTACAAAAATCGATAAACTCGTTAAAGTTGTTGACTAAAAATTAAAAATATTGTAGTTTGTAATTATGAAAACACTAAACCTACTACTATTATCATTTTTCTCAAATTTTCGTGACTGAAGGGTAGTGTTAGTTTAGTTTTATAAATTAATGAAATTACAAGACCTGTTGCAGTTGCGACGGGTCTTTTTTTTTTGTGTGGAGGAAATAACATGAAAGTAAATGGAAAGTACAAACCTTTTGAGAGTGTTCCAAAGTTTAACAGAACATGGCCTGAAAAAACTATTACTAAGGCTCCAATTTGGTGTTCGGTTGATTTGAGGGATGGAAATCAGGCACTGGTAAATCCTATGGGAGTGGAACAGAAACTTGAGTTTTTTGATTTGCTTGTAAAACTTGGTTTCAAAGAAATTGAAGTTGGTTTTCCATCGGCTTCTGATACTGAATTTAATTTTATGCGCCGATTAATCGAAGAAAATCATGTTCCTGAGGATGTAAAACTTCAGGTTTTGTGTCAGGCTCGCGAGCATCTTATCAAAAGGACTTTTGAATCTCTGAAAGGCTGCAAAAAGGCTATTTTCCATTTGTATAATTCTACTTCTCCAGCTCAAAGAAATTATACTTTCGGAAAATCAAAAGAAGAAATCAAGCAAATTGCGATTGACGGAATTCGCTGTGTAAAATCTTGTCTGAGCATGAGTGAAGGTACAGAAATTCAGCTGGAATATTCGCCGGAAAGTTTTTCTACTACTGAAATTGATTATGCTCTGGAAGTGTGCGAAGCTGTTGTAAAAGAATGGGGCGATGCAGCTGATGAAAATCATAAGGTGATTTTGAATCTGCCTACGACTGTGGAATGTGCTTTGCCAAATCAGTTTGCTGACCAGATTGAATATTTCTGCCAGCATATTTCAAATCGTGAAAATCTTATCATTTCTCTGCACAATCATAATGACCGTGGTGAGGGTGTTGCACAGTGTGAACTTGGTTTGCTTGCTGGTGCTGACCGTGTGGAAGGTTGTCTTTTTGGAAATGGTGAACGTACTGGAAATCTTGATATTGTAAATGTTGGTTTGAATATGTTTACTCAGGGTATTGATCCTGAACTTGATTTTTCAAATGTTCCAAAAATCGCTGAAGAATATCAGAAATTGACTGGAATGCCGATTTATGAACGCATGCCTTATGTTGGCGAACTTGTTTTCACGGCTTTTTCTGGTTCTCATCAGGATGCAATTCGCAAAGGAATGGCTGCGCGTGTTAATATGGCAGAAAATGCTGTTTGGGATGTGCCATATCTGACAATCGATCCGCATGATATTGGACGACAGTACGAAGGCATTATCAGAATTAACAGTCAGAGTGGAAAAGGCGGTGCTGCTTATATTCTCGAAAAAGATTACGGAATTATTGCTCCAAAAGCTATGCATCCGTTTATCGGAAATGTTGTAAAATCAAAAGCAGATTCTTTGCAGCGTGAAATTTCAAATCAGGAAGTTTACGAAGCGTTTGAAAAGGCTTGGCTTTCGACAGTTTCTCCTTTGAATGTAAAAGATTTGACAGAACGTCATATTGAAGGTGAACGTGGTTCTGGAGAAACAGAACAGGTAGCTTGTATGGCAACAGTCACTTGGGAAGGCAAAACTTATGCAATCACTGGAAATGGAAATGGTCCGCTTGATGCATTTGTAAACGCTATAAAACAAACTCCTGCTCCAAAATTCAATATTGTATCTTTCCATGAACACTCAATTGGTCAAGGTTCAGATACAAAAGCTATGGCTTATGTTCACATTACAAAAGAAAATGGTGATGATGCATGGGGCGTTGGTGTAAGTTCGAACGTTGGTCGTGCCGGAGTTGCCGCTGTGGTAAGTGCTATAAATTTTAAAGCTTAGTTTTATAAAATGTAATCACTTTCCGACACAAAAATTTGCGAAGATGCTGCCTAAAACGTCATCTGGTGTTACGTCACCTGTAACTTCGCCAAGTGCGTCAAGAGCATCTTCCAAATCTTGAACGACAGCGTCAAGAGTGTAGTTATCGTCGGCGCTTAAAAGTGCATGTTTTGTACATTCCAAAGCTTCCTGAACTGCTTCTTTTTGACGTGCCGAACCTAATCCTGCCTGTTCGCGTTCTGTTGAAAGACCAGAAGTAAGAATTTTTGCCATTTTATCAAAAAGTTCTCTTAATCCGTCACCGTTTTTTGCAGAAATAAAAACGACTGGAGTTTGGTTATCATTTGTTTTCTTTAAAATTTCCTGAAAATCTAAACTTTCATGAAGGTCGGAGGTGTTTTTTGATTTTTGTATTTCATCTGCTTTATCTGCTTTGTTGAAAACAATGATAAGAGGTTCATCACAGTGGCTGATAAATTCTTTATCATCATCACAAAGACCTGCTGTGCAGTCCACAAGATATAAAACCAAATCTGCATCGTTTGCAAGGTTTTTACTTAGTTCCACACCTTTTGCTTCTATTAAATCTGATGTTTGACGGAGACCTGCAGTGTCAAAAAGCCGCACTGGAATTCCGTTGATGCTTGCCCAGCTTTCAAGCCAGTCGCGTGTGGTGCCTTCGATATCGCTGACAATCGCACGTTCTTCTTTCAAAACTGCATTGAAAAGTGATGATTTTCCGGCATTTGTTTTTCCTGCCAGAACAACTCTTGCACCATCCTGATAGAGTTTTTCGCCTTTCCATGAATCCACAAGATTTTGCAGTTTTGTGATTGCTGTTTCTATGTCAGCTCTGTCAAAAGTGTCTGCAATTGTTTCTTCATCCTCTGGATATTCTATTTCAACTTCGATGGCGGCAAGTGTATCGATTATCAGTTTTTTGATGGAATCAATTTGATTAAAAAGTTCGCCCGAAAGTCGTCCAGCTGCGTGGGAACGTGAAACATCAGTGTGAGAATCAATAATTTCTTTGACAGCTTCGGCTTTTGTCAAATCTGTTTTTCCGTTTATATACGCTCGGAAAGTATATTCTCCACGATTTGCCTGTCGAAAACCGCTTTTGAGCATGAGATTTTGAATTGCGGTGACTACAGCTGGCCCTCCGTGACAATAAATTTCTACCATATCTTCGCCAGTAAAAGATTTTGGAGATTTATAAACGCCGAGCATCACTTCATCGATTTTTTCTGATGCAGAATTTTGAATCCATCCATAAACAAGCGTGTTTCCGTCTGCCTGCAAGAGTGCTTTTGGGCGCGAAAAAACTTTACTTACAAGTTCAATGCAGTTTTTTCCTGAAACGCGCACTATTCCAAGTGCTGCTGGAGAAAGGGCTGTGGCAATTGAGGAAATTGGTTCTTCTGGTGTATATTGATTTGGTGTCATGGCAATACCTGTAAAAATGGTGTAAATACGACATTTTCGTCTTCGATATATGGATTTAAAATGCTGTCCAAAACAGAAACATCTGAATCAATATAAAGCGGTTTCATTTTTGTGCCAATCGCTGGTTTTCTGTATTCTGTACTTGCTTCGCAGGCAGTTCCTGTAAATTCTTTGGTAACTGTCTGGTCTGGCGGCGTTGTGCCATATTCTCCAGAATTATTCCAGCACATATATCCCCTATCAATAGAATCACGGACACCAAAAAATTGTTTTTCTATATAATCTGGGCCGTAGTAAAGACGGTCATAGCTGACATTCAAATAGAAAGACTGAATCCAAGGGCGAATAATAGCACGGTTTCTGCACAAAACTGTATTTCTGAACGAACCATAATAATAGATGCGGTAAGTTCTGTCTGCAACTGGAGCGTAGTTTAAAAAAGTCTGTTCGAAATGACTTGGATAAAACATCGGAGCGATAACATCGACATATTCTGCGAGCATTTCTGCATCCTGACCAGTGCGAGTGCCGGAACGATACCAACCGTTTGCGCCGTAAATATCAATTCCGATTGGAGCGTTTATATTTTCTCGCGCGTATGATAAAAATGAAATCAAGGCAGATTCTTTATCCATTCCTTTGTCCTGCCAGCGATATTGAGCATTGTAAAGATTCAGACCGTCGGTAGGAAAACGGATATAATCAAACTGCACTTCATCAAATCCTCTTGTGATAAGTTCCTTTGCGATGGCAACGTTATATTCCCAAACTTCTTCAGAATAAGGGTCAACCCAGTTTTCATCATAATAAACAGTTTCTTTACCAGTTTCATTTCCCTGCTCATCTGTTGTAGTTTCGTAACCTTTTATTCCAATCCACGGACGATTAAACTTTTTATCCCAAACAGCATATTTTCCATTTTGATAGCGCGATAGGGAACGATCCTTAAAAGTAACAATTCGAGCTATAAGATAAATATTTTCTTTTTTAAATTCTTCAATAAAATGATTCAAATCTTTTATAGCGTAAGTTGAAGTGGAACATTTTTGCAGGACTAGCGGATCGTGAGTATCATATCTCAAAAGTCCATAATCATCTTTCATATCGATAACAATGCTGTTCATGTTTCGTTCTTTGATGATTTTTTTGAATTTATCAATTCCATCCTGATTGCGGCATTGATAAGCAGATGCATAGATACTTTTTCTGCCGTTTGCAATTTCTGCATAAGGAGAATTTACAGTTCCAGGATATAAAAGCCACAATTCACAAAGATTTAGCCCTTTTGAAAAACCGCTTCGTGATTTTGGAATCCATGCAGTGTTTATCATGCCCGGCACAGAAGAAAAAGCTTTGTGCCAGTCTTCTTCGCAAGCTGGAGTTCCAGGACTTTGCAGAGTATCTAAATCTAGCGCCCCAAAACCTTCAAGTTTTGTATAAAGCAGAACATTATCGATGATAGTAAGACCGTCAATAGAATCGGCAGGTTCAGTTCCTGTAAAAAGCAGTTCGCCCATTTTTTCCTGCCAGTTAAATTTGTAAATTCGCGGCATGTACATTTGTGAAATATATATTTCAGTAAAACAACTTCCGTCCGCTCTTGTGCGAATAACAGGAATGATGTCCGAAATTTCATCAGGAGATGTCAATGAAGGCATTTTTTCAAAACC
>CAMEET010000008.1 GCA_945915085.1 uncultured Treponema sp.
ATCTGCTTAATTCGTTATTTTTGAAAAAAAATGTCTGGACAAAGGGCTTAGCTTACAAGAAGCATAATTCCTTTCCCACAAATCATAATTCCGCTTATAAATACAACCTGTACAATTTTATGTTTTATTACAATTTTTAAAATGACCTGGTATCCATTACAATATGCAATACTTTTTATAGAATCCATTTGTACCATTCTTACAGGATACGAACTTTTAGGAATTTTTTTATACTCTGCTCTATTAATTAAACTATTTGTTAATGGATTTTTTATAAAACATTTATATTCTAAAATCACATTTTTATTAATCATATGGTTAATATCTGTTTTAGGATTAATTCCTTTTGGTTTTGAACGTGTAATTCTTTCATATGCATCAATTTTCTTTTTTTTGTACTTTTTATTTCCATATTTACAAAAAAATGGAAGATGATTTAAAACGATATATTCCACCTGTTCCTGTAGAATCAAAAGTAAACCTACCATCACACGGTGAAAAAATTTATCTTTCTGATTATAATCTTTCGAAACGTCAAATAAAAATACTTCAAGAATATTTAAAATTTGGAAAATCTTATAAAACAATGGCAGATGAATTTTTTGTAAGTGAATCAATTATAAAAACAGAAATGTCAAGAATACAAAGAAAATTTGGAGTAAAAAACAGGGAAGATTTACGCGTTCTTCTTTTACAATACGAAATATCAGAATCAAGATAAAAAAAAGATTTCAGTAAAAAATGATCTTTCATAATTACTGAAATCTTTTTGGATTTTTTATGAATGACTCTTGTCATTTATTGTCGCTGTTTTGCTTTTCCAATTCATTTAGTTTTTGAACCATTGCAAAACCTTCTTTCATTCCCTTATCAACAACAAACTGCAATTTTGGAAATTGTCTTATTCTGAGTTTTTTTGCAATTTCACGTTGAATAAAACCAGCCGCAGCATTTAATCCATCAACTCCAGTTTTCAACTGATTATCAGGCAAAAATGATGAAACATAAACTTTAGCGTAACACAAGTCAGAAGTCACTTCCACCCTGTTTACGCTAAGGAAAGTTGAAACACGAGGATCTTTTACTTCACCCCGCAGAATCAACTTTGATATTTCATCTCTGAGCTGATCGTTCAATCTTTGAATACGATACTGACCCATTAATCTGCTCCTTGAGAACCAGCAGCAGTTACGTTACGTTTTGCAGCTTCAGCTTCTTCTTCAGCAATTGTTTTTCCCAATTTCTTTGCAATCTCTATAACTTCAAAAACTTCAAGTTTATCACCCACTTGAATATCCTGCCAGTTTTCAAGTCCGATACCACATTCATAACCTACGCTGACTTCTTTTGCATCATCTTTGAAACGTTTAAGCGAAGCAATTTTACCAGTGAAGATTACGATACCTTCGCGCACGAGATTGACACTGGAATTTCTGCGAACAATACCTTCGGAAACAGAACATCCTGCAATAACACCAACTTTTGGTACTTTAAATGTATTTCGAACTTCAACCTGACCGATAACTTCTTCTTTTGTATCAGGAGAAAGCATACCTTCCATAGCCTGCTGGATTTCTTCAACACACTTATAGATAATATTATACTTTCTGATTTCAACCTGTTCCTGTTCTGCCAAAGTTTTTGCTTTTGGAGTTGGGCGAACATTAAATCCAATGATAATTGCATTCGAATCGGCAGCCGCCAAAGTAACATCAGATTCATTGATAGCACCAGCGCTTGAATGAATTACAGAAAGTCTGATTTCTCTTGTTGACAATTTTTCCAAAGATGATTTTAACGCTTCTGCAGAACCTTGCAAATCAGCTTTGATGATAACTTTAAGTTCACGAACTTCACTATCAGCAATATCACTATAAAGAGATTCCAAAGTTGTCTTTTTAACCGCTTTGGCAGCTTCAAAACGTTTCAATTCCTGACGTTTAGCAGAAATTGCACGTGCATCTTTTTCACTTTCTGTCACCTGGAAAGGATCGCCGGCATTTGGCATTTCTTCCATACCAAGAACTTCAACAGGAGTAGAAGGACCTGCTTCTTGAATTCTGTTTCCCCTGTCATCAAACATAGCACGAACACGTCCAGAATAAATTCCAGCAACATAAGGATCTCCCTGATGCAAAGTACCACGTTCAATCACTACAGAAGCAACAACACCACGTCCCTGATCAACACGGCTTTCAAGAATCTTTCCTTCTGCACGACAGTTATAATTTGCCTTTAATTCAAGCATTTCTGCTTGTAACAAAATAGCATCAAGCAAATCATCAATACCTTCTTTTTTCAAAGCTGAAATATGAACATACTGAGTATCTCCACCCCATTCTTCAGGTGTAAGACCATGTTCAGAAAGTTGTGTTTTTACTCTATCTGGATTTGCTTCAGGTTTATCAACTTTATTTACTGCAACAATAATAGGAACTTTAGCATCTTTTGCATGTGCAATAGCTTCCAAGGTCTGAGGCATAACACCATCATCAGCAGCAACAACAAGAACAACAATATCTGTTACCTGAGCACCACGAGCACGCATCATAGTAAAGGCTTCGTGACCTGGTGTATCAAGGAAAGTGATTTTTCCTTTTGGAGTAGTTACAGAATATGCACCAATTGACTGTGTAATTCCACCAGCTTCACCAGCAGCAACATTTGCATGACGAATAGCATCCAAAGTTTTTGTCTTACCATGGTCAACGTGTCCCATTACAGTTACAACAGGTGGACGAGGCTGCATATCAGAATCAGCATCTGCTTCACGTTCAATAACAGTTTCATCATAAAGACTTACAAGGTGAACTTCACATCCATATTCAGCAGCCAGAAGTGTTGCAGTATCAGAATCTATAGACTGAGTGATTGTAACCATCATACCCATGCCCATAAGTTTTCCAATAACTTCACTAGCCTTCAAATTCATTTTTCTAGCCAAATCAGAAACTGAAATTGATTCCATTATATCAATAGATTTTGGAACAACAGTTGCTGGAGTTTCAGCCTTCTTTTTCTGACCAAAAAGATTATCATCGTACTGTTCTTCATCCTTACGATTGTAAACTTGTTTCTTGCCTTTAAATGCAGCTTTTTTGCCAGGTGTTCTGCTAGTATCAACAGGAAGCGGCGCAGGTGCTGCATTCATTGGACGAGATCTGTTAAATCCTCCTTGTCCATTTTGACCACCACGATTAAAACCGCCTTGTCCGCCTTGAGCATTACGGTTAAAACTGCCTTGACCGTTTCTAGTAAAACTGTTCTGACCATTCTGACCGTTCCGATTGAACCCGCCCTGTCCATTGCGGTTATAACCACCACCTTGCCCGTTGTTTTCGCGTTCTCGGTTTTGGAAACTTTGGCGTGCCTGTACACCATTAAAACCACCACCGTCTTTATTAAATGTTCGAGCTCCGTTTTGACCATTTCGATTATAATTTCCATTTTGATTACGGAAGTTATTTTGACGAGGTTTATCAGAAAGATTACCTGCCTTTACATTAGGTCTAGCCGAATTCAATTCAAATGTAGTACGAGGTCTGTTGTCAGTTTTTCCATCATTTTTCACAAAACTGCGATTTGCATTTGAGACAGAACCGTTTGCAGAATTTTTTTCAGAATTGTTTACATTCGAAGAAGACTTCGAATTATTCTGATTCTCAACGCCATCATTTTTTACATTATGTTTTGAAATAGCATTTTGATTCCCATTTGTATTTTTATCGAAAGAATCATTTGCATCAGTTTTCACATTTTTTTGCAATGAATCCTGCTCAGCAGATTGAACAGAAGTATTCTTTTCCTGATTTTTTACAGGATTCATAGATGCAGCGTTATCTGTCTTCTTTACACCAATATGAACCTTTTGTGCATTTGCTTGATTCTGAGCAGGATTCTTCTTTTTTACAACAACTACCTTCTTTTTTTCAGGAGAATTTCCGCTTGATACAGTACTAGCACTTTCAGGTTGTTTTTTATGAACAACAAATTCGGGCTTTTTTTCGTTTTCTTCAGCCATAAATTATCAATTCCTTTTATGTAAAATACTACTCTTCATCCTCAGTAAACTCAAACTCAACGCCACAATTAGGACAATGAGTCATATCAAGGGTGATTTTCGCTCCACATTCAGGACAGAAATATTCTTCTTCATCCTGAGTATTTTCCTCTTTTGTAGATGTAGAATCTTCATCAGCACTAGTTTCAGTTTCGTCCTCTACAAACTCAACGTTTTCATTAATAAGTTTGTTAATCTTATCAAGCTCTTCTTCATTTACACCATCAATTTTGATTGAACCGTTATCGTACGCTTCTACAAAATCTTGAATTTCCTCAATTCCATTTTCTTTAAGCAGTTGAGCAACTTCAGAATTAACACCAGGAAGTTCGGCAACAGTTGTAATCTCATCAATCTGTTCATCATTGAATAGATTTCTAGCAGTCTGAACAGTATTAACATTCGAAAAGTCAATATCTTCAGCCTGTTCAACAGTTTTTACATCAATATTCCAGTCGCAAAGTCTGTTAGCAAGTCTTACATTTTGTCCCTGTTTACCAATTGCCAAAGAGAATTGCGAATCTTCAACAATAGCCAAAGCTTGACGTTTTTCAGCATCCATAATCACAACACGTTCAACTTGAGCAGGTGATAATGCATTTTTAATAAATTCTGCTGGATTTGAGTCCCAACGCAAAACATCAATTTTTTCATTCAAAAGTTCACGAATAACATTCTGAATACGCACACCTTTCAAACCAACACAAGCACCAACAGGGTCCACTTCTTCGCGTTTAGAATAAACAGCAATTTTTGTACGATAACCAGCGTCGCGGACAATCTTTTGAATCTCAACAGTACCGTCAGCAATTTCAGGAACTTCTTTTTCTAAAATAGAACTTACAAGTTTTGGGTCACTACGAGAAAGAACAAGCTGAATACCAGAATTTGTAGGTTTAACATCCACAATCAAAGCTTTAATTCTATCATTTTTTTCATAAACTTCAAGTTTAGATTGATATTTTACAGGAAGCACACCTTCCACTTTTCCAGCATTACCCAAATCAAGATAAATATTGCCGTTCTTTTCACGCTGATAATAACCAATTATAATTTCACCAATTTTATCACGATAATCATTCATAAGTGAATTCTTGTAAGTTTCGTTCAACCCCTGATGAGCAGTTTGCTTTCCAGTAGCAACAGCAGAACGGCAAAAAGATTTTGGATCCTCAAGAATATCAATCTCATCACCCTCTTCAACACTATCTCCAGCAAGTTTACGAGCTTCTTCCAATTCTATTTCTTTAACAGGATCATAAACACCATCGATAATTACTTTTCGTGAATAAATAGAAACATCTGACATATCATCATTAAATTTGACAATTGCGTTTTCGTCAGTTCCATAAGTTCTTTTGTATGCAGCCTTCAATGCTCTTTCAATTGTCTGTCTAACCGAATCTTCAGAATAACCTTTTTCTGAAATCAGCTGACGGATAGCTTCTGCCATTTCTGACATTTTAAGCCTCCCTTATAATAAAAATTTTGCTTTCGCTATATTTTCATAAAGAATAGTGAATTTTTCACCATCCTCTTTTTCCAAAGTAACTGAGTTTTGGTCTGCACATTTAATTACACCACTCACCCAATCAGTAACAGTTTTATCCCAGATACGAACAGAACGTCCAGTAAAAATCTCAAATTCAGCCGCATTTTTGATATTGTGTTCAATACCAGGAGATGTAAGTTCCATAGATGTCTCTTCAGTTCCAAGCAATGCTTCAAGACGCGGAAGAAGAACCCTATGAACCTTAGCACAATCATTTACACCAATATTAACAGCAGGATCACAAGAACAAATAATTGCAGAAATTTTAGTAATAGATTTAGCAGGAACAATTTTTAGATCAACAAGTTTGTACCCCATTCCTTCTACCAAAGCAGCACATTCTTTATAATACTTAATGTTTTTATATGAATTATATTCCATAGCAATTTCAAAGTTTAATATAATGCACGGCAATACGTCGCATAAAGTCACGCTGACAAAAAAAAAATCTAATTTCGCCGTTTTAAAGTTTTAAATAAACCTCAAATAAAAAAGACCCGTGCATCCACGAGTCTTTTAATAATACTATTAAACTGACATATATAATTTAACATTTTCTTTCAAATGTGTCAAGATTAATTGACAGATATTACAGATATAATATCAGCATGTCAGTATAATGCCGGTATATTAATTCTATTCTTCACTGTCATTTTTTGAATTATTCTGTATTTCATTTCTTGCAAGTTTCAGATAATACGAAACCTGTCTTACTGAAATACTTAATAAATCAGCAATAGTTTGATTTGTTGGACGCAAGTATAAAAAACCTTCTGAAAACTTTCTATTTAGAGCCTGCCAATGATTATAATGTATTCCATCAAGTTTTACCAGTCTATCTTTTATTATTTTTGTTTCCGCTCTATCAACACATTCTTCCAATTCCGTAATTCTTTTTTCACACTTTCTATGATGAAAATAATTGTAATTTCTTCTTTCCAATATTTTCTGAAGCTTCATGGATTTTGAAATTACACTCATTTTACAGTATTGAATCGAATCATATATAATTTTTTCTTCAAGATGATACAATTCACAAACTTTTTTTATTTGAATTTCAGTAAGATAAAAACAAGATTTTAAGGCAAGTACAAGGACTTTTTTATCAGTACTTTTTGAAGAAATTTTTGAAAAAATTTCCTTTAATTGTTCAAAATCATAAGGTTTATATTCTTTGGATTTCTTTTTGGTAGAATAAAGCATTCTACTTTTAAATGTATTTTGAATGCTGTAATTTTTTTCTCTTGTTGAATATGAAATAACATTCTCTTCAAAAATTAAAGTTTCTTTTATTGATTTTCTTACCATATATCTTTTTGTTGAACTTATTAATCCAAGAATATAATAGAAAAAGAACTTAAAAAAATCTGTTTTTTTCGGATTATAAGTATCAAATAATTTATCCCCCCTCTCTAAAAAAGACACAAGTAATTCAGCTCTGAAATCTTCATCATAACGATGTAAGCCAAACATAGGATAATTCTTCTGAATGAAATCCCCCAATTTTCCTAACGCCTCCTTTTTTTCAATTACACCATTTTTCACATCATCGAATAATTGACTGAAATCCTCTTTCTTCATTAGCATTCTCCTTACACTTTTTTTCAAGTGCTAATTGATAAAACTTTTTACCTGTTTTTATCAAAAAAATTAGTTTTTTAGAGAAGAAATCTCTCTTCTTTATTTGACGTATGATTTTTGGAGACTACTAAGATTTTTTTTCCGAAATTATAACAGAAAATTATTTTTCACTTTTTTTTGTAAAAAATGAGTTTTTTACTATTGACTTATTATTTTCTATATGATATTATAAATTCATCACTTGGCGACCTAGCTCAGTTGGTAGAGCACACGGCTCATATCCGTGTTGTCAGTGGTTCAATCCCACTGGTCGCTAAAAAAAAAGACTTTCTCTTTTTGAGAAAGTCTTTTTTTTTAGTAATAAGATTTTACAAAACAGATTATATAGAAAAGTTATTCAAAAGACAAAAATCTAGTCATTTGAATAACTTTCAAGTTGTTTAATATTCATCATTTTCCTGTGGAATAAAATATTCATCGCTAGAATATCCCAAAAGAAGTTTTTTAATATTATCTTCTTCCAGAGAATTAATAAATTGCAAAGCCTGAGCTTTCGTAAAATAATATTTCAACGACATTGATTCTATCGAAGTTGCATCTCCAACTACATCCCAATGATTATTATGCATTGGATACATTGATATCGAAAAATATGGAGAATTTTTTATAAATTCATAACCGATCATCGCTTTTCCATCTGCATTATTTGGTGTAGACGAACTTATTGTTCCCCAATCTAAATGAACATCAATACTTCCATATTTTTTGAAAGTATTTCTACCCTTTCTTTCAAGCCTTTTATTTTCAAAATCTGAAAAATATTGATTAACAGCATTTATAAAATCCGCTCGAGCTTCTTCATTCATCTGAACAATATAATAAGCTGCCATATAACTTGAACCAAAGCCCGCAGTTTGTTTTTCAGGTGCAATCATAAAATCAGCTTTTTTTTGTTTTATACCACCCAGAGTTCCAGGTGTAAACACAGAAAATTCATCACCATAAACAAAATCATCTTTATTTCCGAATGTAAAAAATTTTTCAAAAGCATTTTTTTCATTTTTTTTGTTTGTATTCACTTTTTGATTTGCAGTTTTATTCAAATTAACATCTGTATCTGATGCCTCCGACTGACTGTCATAATCATCTATAGGAACGGTTTCCTGATTTTTTGTTGAAGTACATGATGATAACATCAATGCAAATAAGGATGCACAAATTATTGATTTTACAATTTTCATATTAAATTCCTTTTAGTAAAATAATTTATTTCTATTATATATAATACCCTAAAAAAGTTTTTTTGTTACAATTTTTCTTCTTTTTTTTATTATTTTTTTTGATTTTTTATTAAAGTCTAAAATCATCTTTGCCGATAATTATAAATGAAATGTTATGATTATTTCGACTTCGTTGAAGCAGTAATCAGACTTTTCTGCAAAAATGTGTAGATGTAGCCTTGTAAACAACATTTACGCATTTTTGCGTTTAAGGAAGAAAGGAATCTTCTTTTTATTATTCCAAGGAGGAATACTATGGTTATCAACCACAACATGTCGGCAATGTTTGCCAATCGTCAATTGGGAGTTACAGGTACAAGTCTTGAAAAAGACATGGCTAAACTTTCATCTGGAATGAGAATTAACCGCGCTGGTGATGATGCTTCTGGTCTTGCAGTATCAGAAAAAATGCGTGCTCAGATTCGCGGTTTGAATCAGGCTTCACAGAACGCTTCAAATGGCATTAGTTTCATTCAGACAACTGAAGGTTATCTTCAGGAAACTACTGACATTATGCAGAGAATTCGTGAACTTGCAGTTCAGTCTTCAAACGGTATTTATTCTGCTGAAGACCGCATGCAGATTCAAGTTGAAATTTCAGCTCTTGTTTCAGAAGTTGACCGAGTTGCAAGCACAGCACAGTTCAATGGCATGAATATGCTTACTGGCCGTTTCGCACAGCCTACTGGCGAAAATGTTGTAACTGCTTCTATGTGGTTCCACATTGGTGCTAACATGGATCAGAGAGTTCAGGTTTACATTGGAACAATGTCTGCTCAGGCTCTTGGAATTCGTGATATCGGTACAGAAGAAAAAATATCTCTTGCCACTCCGGAAGATGCCAACCGTGCAATTGGTACTATCGATGAAGCTCTGAAAAAGATTAACAAACAAAGAGCTGATCTTGGTGCTTACCAAAACCGTCTTGAATTGACAGTCAAAGGTCTTGATATTGGTGCTGAAAACCTTCAGGCTTCAGAATCACGTATCAGAGATACAGATATGGCTACTCAGATGGTTGAATTCACAAAGAACTCAGTTCTGTCACAAGCAGGTACAGCAATGCTTGCTCAGGCAAACTCTCAATCACAGAACGTTTTGAGTTTATTGAGGTAAGCGTAAATCATCAGGATTTTTTTCCAGTAAATAATCTGTATTTTGCTGATTAGAAATCTTGTGTTTATTGTGATAGTGTTATATAATCAATTTTTGTGAATCATTTCTTTTCTATATTAAAGGATTATGAATTCACAAAAATTGATTTGCACGGTGTTTTTTTTGTATTTTCTACTTTATTTTTCCCCAAAAACATCGTAAAATGTATTAAGTAAAATAGATTTTTTATTTAATTTACATAAAGTGCTTTATTTTCAGAAAAGCACAGTTCTTTGACATAGTGCAATCCGGTTTTGTCAGGTGACGGCAAGAACGGTCAGTTTACACACACAATTTAGACTGACCATTCCTGCCGTATAGGTCTGAAAGTAAATTAGAGGCGCAGTACTAATTTACCCTTCACCTGCAGGGCACAAATCAAGATGATTAGTGTTTTTAAGTAAACATGGAGGGCACAACTATGATTATTAATCACAACATGAGTTCTCTTTATGCTGATCGTGTATTGAACATTTCTAATGATTCAATCATGAAAAACATGGAGAAACTTTCTTCTGGTGAACGCATCAATCGCGCCGGAGATGATGCATCAGGACTTGCTGTATCAGAAAAGATGCGCAGCCAAATTCGCGGATTGAACCAGGCTTCAAAGAATATTCAGAATGGAGTATCTTTCATTCAGACAACAGAAGGTTATTTGCAGGAAACTACAGATATTCTTCAGCGTGTTCGTGAACTTGCAGTTCAGTCAGCAAACGGTATCTACAGCGATGAAGATCGTATGCAGATTCAGGTTGAAGTATCTCAGCTTGTTGCTGAAGTTGACCGCATTGCAAGTCAAGCTCAGTTCAACGGCATGAATATGTTAACTGGTCGTTTTGCACAGGAAGGAGATTCTGTAATGCAGTTCCAGATTGGTGCAAATGTTGATCAGAATACAAGAGTTTTCATCGGTACTATGACTGCTACATCTTTAGGACTTAAAGGTGCACAAGGTGGCGATGAACAAATTTCTATTTCATCACCAGATGAAGCAAATCTTACCCTTGCAACAATTGATGAAGCCTTGAAGAATGTTACAAAGCAAAGAGCAGATCTTGGTGCATACCAGAACCGCTTTGAAATGGCTGCAAAAGGTATTAATATTGCTGCAGAAAACACACAGGCTTCAGAATCTCGTATCCGTGATACAGATATGGCATCTGAAATGGTTGAGTTTACAAAGAACCAGATTCTCACACAAGCTGGTACTGCAATGCTCGCACAGGCAAACTCTCAATCACAGTCTGTTTTGGGATTGTTGCAATAATTTTTTTTCAATTAAGAGATTTCTGGATGTCATCTTTTAATTGAATGTTTAAGGAAGGGGTTGCGCCCCCCTTCCCTTTTTTGGATAGTTTTGGCAGATTTTCTGTCATTTTTATAAGAAATTGTCTATTTTAGAAAATTTCGATGGAGGTGAACTATGAATACAATACAAAATTCTATGGTTCAGATGACCACGGATGGTCAAACTCTTTATAGACAAAATTTTTCAAAGACTGCGCTTTCAAATAATTCATCACCACAAGTTGTATCGCAGCCTTTAACACCAACTGGAGCACAGGCAGCTCAATCTCTTGCACAGTCTATTGCAGAAGTAAAAGCTGATACTCAGGAACTTCAGAAAATGTCTGAACTTGTTTCCGGGAACAAACTTCAGTTCAATGTCAATAAAGATTTAAATACAGTGGTTGTATCTGTCATAGATGCTTCTACAAATCAAGTGATAAAGCAAATTCCTTCGGAGGATATGATTAAATTAAAGCTTCGTATTAGAAATGCAATCGGATCTGTATTCAACGAAGTAATCTAATTTATGGCTGGATTAAACATACCAGGCGTCACTGACCAATATAATACAAACGATACAGTTGAAAAACTGATGAAAGTTGAAAGGATTCCTCTTACACGCGAAGAAAAACAACTGGAATCATATAAAGCACAGAAAGACGCCTGGCGAGACATTAACACAAAATTATCCTCACTAAGAGAAAGTACAAAAACTCTCTATTCATTTGAAAATCCATTTAACAATAAAATATCATCCTCTACTGAAGAAAATGCAATTACGGCAGAAGCTACAAGAAGTGCAGAACTTCAATCTTTTAAAATTGACGTAATTCAACCGGCAACACAAGACAGATTTCTTTCTGATGAATTAGACAATGATTTTAAAGTGCCAAAAGGAATGTATTCTTATAAAGTCGGTGAAAAAAATGTAAAAATCAATTGGAAAGGCGGCTCGTTAAAGGATTTTTCGGCTTCATTGAATAAAAGAGGAAACGGCATTATAAAATCTTCTATAATTGGGGCAAGCACAGGAAAAAAATCTCTGTTGATTGAGGCTATTCCTACAGGAAAAGAAAACCGACTTATTTTTGAAGAAGATGCAAAACAATTTGCTTTTGACAGCGGAATGATTGAAAAAGTAAAATCTGAAGTAAAAACTTTCGGTTCAACACAAGATGAAATCACTCCTGTTCAGAAAATTTCTTACGATGAACCGCCTTATATGCCCGAGCTCTCACTCACAAAAACAAAACTTACAGAAAACAATGTATCTGTGGAGCCGCGAGGTGCATACAAAATCGACATACCTCAAAAAATTCTTTCCGATGATAAACAGCACATTCAGTTTACGATTCAAGCTATTGACACCCAAGATATCACACCTGAAATTAATAAAACGCTCATTCAACCAGAAATTCCAGATGCAGGATTTGCAGAATTTCAAGGAATTAAAATAGAAAACAGCCAGTCAGACACAAATTTAAATCTTCCGCCAGAACCACCTTCTCCACTTGAACCGATTCAGACAACAAAAGTTTTATTTGCGGTGATGGATGATGGCACTGAAAAAGAAATTCCCCTTCCCAAACTTTTTGAAGAGGATGAAAAAAACGCAGATTCTGCAAATGCACAGCAAAATAATGAAATTAATTCTTCTAAATCAAGAAAAATACAGCAGATTGATTTGCCGCTTTCTGAATATAAAGGCATAAAATCAATAGCTGTCAGAAATTTTAATACTGGAACAGATTTATTAATATCAGAATTTTCATCTCTAGACCCGTCAACTGATTTGGGATTTGGTCCAAAAAATCCAATTTCCACAGCTGATGATGCAATTTTAAAATATGAAGGAATAACAATTACTCGACCATCAAATAAAATCGATGACATTATTCCTGAAATCACTTTGAATGTTCATGAAAAAACTGAAAAAACAGCAACAATTTCCATAAAACCAGATGTTGAATCTTCAAAAGATGCAATTATTTCTTTTGTCGGTCAATATAATCAGGCAGTGGCTCAAATTAATATTCTTTCGCAAAATAAACCAGAATTAATAGAAGAACTTGATTATCTTTCAAAAGAAGAAAAAACTGAACAAAAAGATAAACTTGGAATGTTTGCCACAGATTTTTCGTTGACAAATATGAAATCAAACATGCAGACAATTGTTGCAGCCGGATATAATTTTTCTGACACTGCAGAAGTGACAATGCTTTCTCAAATTGGAATTGGAACGAATGCAGGAGGATATTCTGGAGGTTATTCTCAAAGTAAACTTCGCGGATATCTTGAAATCGATGAAAAAAAACTTGATTCTGCGCTCGAAAACCATCTTGATGATATTCGTCAGATGTTCGGTTTTGATTCTGACGGTGATTTGATAGTAGATTCCGGGATTGCTTATAAACTTGATAAACAAATTGGTGCTTATACTCAAACTGGTGGAATTCTTGCTTTAAAAACTTCCTCGCTTGATACAAAAATAAAATCCTCTGAAAGCAAGATTGCAAAACTAGAAACCCAAATGGAAGAAAAGGAAGCTCAACTTAGAAACAAATACAGTCAAATGGAAGGAACTTTGAACAGTCTGGAAAGTCAGCAAAGTCAGATTTCTAATTTCTCTAAACAAAATCAGAAAAACTGATAAAGCATAGTGATTTTTCTGCCGAAAATAAAATTGCAGTTTAGCAGGTAAATTTTCGAGTTTAAAACATGAAAATATTTTGTTTCGTGCTTTTATTCGCAGCTTGTTTCGTGCAGGAATTTACACAAACTGTTTTTGTTGACTGTTTGACTGATTTTTTTTACGGAGGAAATAATAAAATGATAGATTTTTATATAAACGGCACAAAAGTTGATGTTCAGATTGAAGATGAACAGACGGTATCAGATGTTTTAGTTTCGTTTGAAAAAACTTGCGAAGAAAATCATGTTGCAGTAATTGGAATTACTGTCGACGGAAAACAAATTACAGCAGATATTTTTGATGAAGAATCTCAAAAACCGCTTAGTGATAAAATGAAGTTTGAGTTTACTGTCGTTTCGGAAAACGACATCAAAGCTTCTTTCATAAAACTGACCCAACTTTTTAATGAACTTGCGCAGAAAATGGAACAGATTCCAATTGAATTGCAAAATGGCAAGAATATTGAAGCGAGCAATTCTATAAAGCAACTTGCAGATGCAATTGACCAGTTCTGTCATATTGCTACACTTGCTTCTCTTTTTCCAGAAACTTTTAATAATTCTTCTATAGAAAATATGAATTTTGCAGATTTCTTTGCAGATTTCTCACCAATTTTAAAAGATTTTGAGGAAGCATTGCAGAATAATGACACTGTAATGATTGGAGATTTGGCTGAATATGAAATTTGTCCTAGACTATTGCAGATTTCAAGTTTTTTGAGTAAAATTCAATCGTAATACAAGATTTTTTTACGATTGTATTGTTGTGTCCAACTTTTATTACTGTTAATAAAAAAGACTTGTCGGAGGTGTTTATGTTTTTTTTATATGCAGAAAATTCAGGTTCCCCTATTTTAGCCCGAAAATCTGCTCCACTTTTTACAGTAATTTTGATTTTAGGCATAATTATCGGAATTATTGTAGCATTTGGAATTTTGATAGCAAAAATCCGTGAATACAAAAAATCTGACAAATATGTTGATAAAGAAAAAAACAGAACGACAATATATTCGGACATCGTAAAATACGCAAATCAAAATGATTTTTCGTCTAATGAAAAAGGAATTCTTTGGGAAGTCTGTCAGATTACAAAGTGGAAAAATATTTTTTATACTCTCAAAGACAATTCAAGTGTCAATGAACTTTTTAGAAAAGCATATTATATCTTGAAAGAAAAAAAAGGTTTATCCGAAAAAAAACTAAATCTTTTTTTTAAGACACTTTTTAAAATTGAAACTATCGTTGCACAATACAGAAAACTTATTTCTTCAAAACAAATTCCACTTAAATCATTGATTTTTTACATTTCTGAAGAAGGTGAACAGTATCCATTTACGATAATTCAAAACACGAAAGATTTTTTCGTTATTGAAGTACCAGAATTTATTGCAAAAACGCAAAGAAGACCTCAAATTTTAAAACAAAGCCGCTTTACTTACAAAACTAATGATGGACTTTCACACAATTTTGTTACACGAATCATTAGATATGATGAAAGTGATCCGAAACAGATAAAAGCCATTATTGCTCATACAGATAAACTAGAATGTCAAACTCTGAGAAAATTTAAACGTGAGTTTTTTGAAGAAAAATGCCAGTTTTCAGCTGTAATTCATAATCCAAATGGTCAAAATAAGTATACAGTAAAACCTGAAAAACTCGAAGGAAAAATTACAAATATTTCTGGCGGAGGTTGCTGTATCCGCACAAACCTTCCAATCAAAGAAAATCAATATTTGTGTGTGTTTTTAGAATCAATCGGCATAAATGATAAAATAATTGGAATAATCAGAAAAACACGGAAACTTTATTCTGCAGAATTTGCACTGCATATTCAGTTTTTGGACTTACCGGTTTCAATAGAAAATAAAATTCTCGCACTTGTTTATAAATATGAACTGTAGTTTGTCCTTCTAAAAATAAGAATTGATTTTGATTTTTCTCCTGATAAAAACGTCCTCTCAATACCAAAAATAAACTTTAATTTATTTTTTTCAAATAAAGAAAATTTAAAATGTTTTTATTGCCGATTCACCAAAACTGATTTATA
The DNA here is from genome assembly GCA_945915085.1 of uncultured Treponema sp. Classification (GTDB taxonomy): domain Bacteria; phylum Spirochaetota; class Spirochaetia; order Treponematales; family Treponemataceae; genus Treponema_D. The sequence continues at coordinate 15,663 of CAMEET010000008.1, forward strand.
ATAAAACATTATGAAATGGCTTATAATTACAAATGATGATAATTCTGACAGTCAAAATAAATTGGCAGAGTGTTTATGTTCTTTTGACAAAAAAAATAAACTGAGTTTTTGCGATTTTACCTGTGAAAATATAAATAAAATTGTAAAAAAGTGTGATAATTTTGCATCCTGCTTTATTATTTCCAAGAATGATTCAAATGTTTCTGAAGAAACTAAACGATTGTTCTGCACGCTGCTTGGATATTTTGAAGCAAAAAATATAACTGTTTTTTCAAATATCAATTCTCTAAATGAAAATGAATTGTTTGGAAAAAATATTTTTAAATTTACTGATATTGATGATTTGCCTGTTCTTTTGAAAAAAAATTATAAAAAAGTAAGTGAAAATGCAATTAAACGTATTGCAAAAAATAAACTTTTGCAAAGAGGAATTCCTTTTACTTCCGACTGTTTTGCTACTTACATTTCAAAAAATAAAATTGAAGTTGTCAATGAATTTTTGGAAGCCGGAATGAGCATCAATGAAAAAGATGATGCTGGAGTTCCAATGCTGAATATCGCCTGCCGCAATGATAATTTTGACTTTGTAAAAATGTTTTTGGAACTTGGAGCAAATATTGATGCAGTTTCCGATGACAGAGGCTATACTGCTGTAATGGACGCAGTTTGGCGCGGTAATGAAAAAATCACAAAGTTTCTGATTGAAAAAGGCGCAGATTTAAATACCATAAGCAAAGAAGGTCAGTCAAATCTTGTACTTGCAGTTGGTGCTGGTCGTGAAAATATCGTAAAACTTTTGGCAGAAAACGGTTCTGACTGCGATGTAAAAGATATGATGGGAATGAGTGCTTACAACTATGCAGTTTTATTCAAAAAAACAAGAATTGCAGATATTCTTAAACCATATCATAAAGAATAATTATATAGAATAAAAATAAACATGTGCACTCGCTAACGCGAAGTTTTTATAGGAGAGCTTATGAATTTTATTTTTCCTGAAAATCTTTATGCAGAAGTACGCATTGAGAATTTTTTTAATACTTATTATTACTTAAAAAATGATAAAGTTGAAGAAAATGGCGAAACTAATGTAATTGGTGCAAAAATAAGAGTTTTTGATGGAAAAATGTGGTATACCAGCGTAACTAACGATTTGAATTCCATTCAAAATGAGATTGATTCTCTTGCACTTGTTGCCAGACAAAATAAAAATATCCAGAAAAATAAAATTGTAAAAAATCTTGGTTCCTGCAAAGCAAAAGTTTTAAAATTTCAGGATGATAAATCAGTTCGAAATATCAGTGTGGAACAAAAAGCTGATTTGTGCATGAACTACAAAAAGATTTGTACGGATAAATCTGTAAAAGAAATCAGAATGACTCATATTTCATTTAGTGCATTTTCCAAAATAAAAGAATTCTATTCTAGTAAAGGTGCCGAAATTATTCAGGATTATCAAAGATGCATTTTTCAATTTGGTCATGAACTGGATGTAAACGGAGGAATTTATTTTACTGGCAAACTGCTTAATGAATTTTATTTTGATGAACTTTTAAATAAAGAAGATGTTATTATCAAAGAACTTCAAAAAGGAATTGACTTTGCAAGAAATGCAAAACCTGTTGTCCCAGGTGATTATGAATGTGTTCTTGCTCCTGAAGTGACTGCAATTTTTACTCATGAAAGTTTTGGTCACAAATCTGAAGCGGACTTTATGCTCAATGATAAAGTTTTGCAGCAAGAATGGGTAATGGGAAAGAAAGTTGGTAATGAAAAAGTGACAATTATCGATGAAGGTGACAGCCTTCTTCACGGATACTGTCCTTATGATGATGAAGGAAATAAAAAAGAAAAAGTTTTTCTTATGACAAATGGAGTTTTGACTGGTCGACTGCACGATGCTAAATCAAGTGCTATTTTGAATGAAAAACCTACAGGAAATGCAAGAGCAGAAAGCTTTTATAATACTCCGATGGTCCGCATGACAAACACTTATATGGAGAACGGTTCTGATAATCCTGAAAAAATAATTGAAGAAGTAAAAAACGGTCTTTATATTTATGATAGCAATTATGGTACAGGAAATTCAACTTTTACTATTCAACCAAATAAAAGTTATATTATTCGTGATGGGAAAATTTGTGAGCCGGTTAAAATAAATGTACTTACAGGTTCAGTTTTTCAAACCCTTTTTGATATTGATGCTGTCGGAAATGATCTTGAGTTTCTCAGCGGTCCATGTGGAAAAAATGGACAGTCAGTTTTAACAGCAATGGGCGGTCCCACAATCAGAGTAAAAAAACTCACTGTCAATTAATCTTTTTACAGATAAATTTTTAAATAGAATTACGGAGAAATAAATGATAAAAGAAAAATATACAGATATTGAATACGGAGCAAATGCTTCTATTGTAGAAAATAAAGTAGTAAGTTTTAATAGAACAAATTATCTTGAATCTTCATTCAGAGTGCATCAGGATGGATTTGTTGGAATTCACTATCAGCAGGGAAAAATTGATGATGAAGAAGGATATAAAAAAGCTGAAAATAATTTGAAACTAAAAAGACCGTATCCCTTTGAATTGGAAAAAGGTGTACGCAGTCGTGATAAAACTGAAAAGCCTTTTGATGATAAACAAATTCTGGATACATCCAGAAAAGTTTTGAATTATCTGCATAAAAAATATCCTGATTATACTTTCGGCGGAAATGTTAGCTCATGCTTTTGGGAAGAAAGGATGGAAAACTCTTGTGGAATGGATTTTCATTGTAAGGATGCAAACTCAAGTATTTCTTTATTTTTTAAACATAAAGACAGTAAGAATATCAACGATGGAAATATTTTTTATACTTCAAGAAATCTTAAACTAAAATCTTTCTATAAAATAGCTGATAATTATCTTGAAAATTTTATAAAAACAGTTGAAATGCCGGAAGAATGTTTGATTATAGATAAATATTATGGATATACTTCTTTGCTGCGAGAATGTTTATCTCTTGAAAAAATAAAAAATGGCACTTCCCTACTTTCTGGTAAAATTGGACAGAAAGTTTTTTCAGAAGATTTAACAGTTTTTAATGATGTTTCTGACAAAAACAGATGGATGACATGTTTCTGGGATGGAGATGGAGTTGTTCCTAAAGGTGACAAAGTTTTTTTCATCAAAAATGGAAAAGTAATTCGTGGATATTGTGGAAAAAAAATTGCAAAAATGTATAACGTAAAAACAACTGGAAATGAAGGTATAGATTATTGTGATATTCCAGGTGGCTATCATAATTCGATGTCGTTAAAAATCGGTAAAAAATTTTCAAAGGAATTATTGAATGGTCGGCTTGCAATTATTCCAGTGCAATCATGCGGTGGTGGTTTTAATGAAAAAGGTGACTATACAATGCCTGTGCAAATTGGACTTTTGACTGATGGTGAAAAAATTCTTGGTAGAGTTCCGCCATTTACGATTGTTTCAAATCTTTTTGATATGTTTGGAAAAGATTTTATCGGAATTGCAAAATATAATAAAGAAATCTTTAATGACAAAGTAATGATATTCAGATGTCAAAAAGGTAATTTATAGAAGATTTTTTTTCTTTTTCCTAAAAACTTTTTTCTTTTTTTGTTGATGATTTATCTGTTATGGTTTATACTACTTTTATTGGCTAACGATAGTTTGCCTTTTTTTATAAGAGTGGAAGACTGAGCTTTTGTGTTTTGTCTGTACTGCACCAAGCGTGGAGCCATAGCACGAAGTGCTAGTCCGAAGGACTGACCGTGAGGGAATGGCGGAAGGCGTTTTACAAACAAAATTTGTGCTATATTTTTAAATATTATACTTGTCTTTTTTATTCTATTAGTATATAATTATAGTTATAATTATTTTACGATTCAGGAGCAAATTATGGTTTCGAAAGGAAAAATTATGGTTGAACCGGAAGATGTTGGCTATGATAGGACTAGACTTGAAGTTTTGAATGCGCATTTTAGGCGGCTCATGGGTGAAGGTAAAATTCAATCGGTGAATTACTGTCTGAGTCGGAACGGAAAGGTATTTTCGAATACGGCAATTGGAAAAAAAAGCTATAAACCTGATGATAAAAGACCTCTTGAACCTGATTCTATTCATTTGATTGCTTCTATTTCGAAAATTATCTGTGCAACTGCAATTTTTAAACTTTGCGAGGATGGTTTTATAAGACCTCTGCAACCTGTTGCTGATATTTTGGAGGAATTTTCTGAACCGCCTTTTAATGCCATTAATATTTCGCATTTATTGACGCATACTTCGGGATTGTATCCTGACAGCGGCTGTTTTCCATATTATTATCCTCAGTATTGGGATTTTGCAAACAAAACAAAAGAGGGAGAGTCTTGGGTTGCAAATGGATTGAAAGCTGGTGTTTTTAATGAACCTGGAAAAGAATGGGCTTACTGTTCGTTTGGATTTGCACTGCTTGGGGAAATAATTCACAGAGTGACTGGAATGAATGCCGAAACTTACATCAGAAAAGTGATTTTGGAGCCTTGCTGTATGACTAGTTCAGGATTTATAAATGAATTTGCACGCGGCGAACTGCCTGCAGAATTTGCTGAAGATGTTTGCAAAAGATTGTATATCCAAAATAGCGAAGATGAAAAACTGATTGAAGATTTAAAATCATATATTCCTGGTAAATGGTATGAATCGCTTGATGGAGATGAAAAACTATGGTTTTCTGTGCCTGGAACTGCAGGCGGAATGTTTTCTACTGTTGAAGATTTAAATAAGTTTGGACGCATGCTTTTAAATAATGGGAAAAATGATGATGGAAAGCGTGTTATTGGAAGAAAAGCTGTTGAGCGCATGACGATGAACTGTACTGAAAAAGATATTATAAATAATTGCTGGGGTTCGGGTGGAGATTACAGAATGTATGCGCTTGGACCTGACACAAGATGGAATGCTGACAGTCATTTTTCTAAAGGTTCGTTCTTCCATGAAGGAGCGGGTGCGTGCTGTCTTTTGGTTGATCCTGTTGAAAAAATGGTGGCAAGTTGGTTTATTCCATGGGCAAAGGAAGGCTGGTTCCCAGAGGCTTTGTTTAATGCTAGTGCGGTTATGTGGAGCGGCTTGATTTAATCAATTTACAGGTTACATTATTTTCTTAAAAAAAGGAGTTTTACTTATGGAAGAAAAAACAGCAATAACAACAACCATTGATGAGAATGGAAGAAAAACTGTGAACAAAACTGTGGAGAAAACTGTTAAAACAGGGATTTCTTTTGGAAGCGCTTTAGCCATGATTATAAGTTACACTGCGTACAAATCTATTGGCTGGGCTATTGTTCATGGCATTTTAAGCTGGATTTATGTAATTTATTATATTATCCGCTACTAATTCTCTTTCTGATTCTCTTTTATTTTTTTGACTTATTCATTTATTGTACTGTAAAAGAGAATCAGAAAAAATTAGAATCACAAAAATCTGCAAAGTATAAGTTTCACAATGTAAAAAAGAAGACTATAATTCTGACTGTTTTTGTTGAATCTGTTTTTCAAGCTCAACAATTTCGTTCTGAATATAAAGAACGTTTTCTTTTTCCTCTGGATTTTCAATGTCAAGTTGCTTTAGGCTTCCGTCACAAAGCAGTTTTGAAACTTTCTCACCTAGATTTTTGTAAAGATCACTTTGTTTGGACTGAAGTTTTTTTATATCGATTTTTAAAATGCTTTTGTCTGTAAAATCTTGTACTTTGTCACTTGCTTTATCAAAAGCAGATTTTGAAACTTCAGCAACTTTTTTTCCAATTTCTTTTACCTTTGATTCTATTTCTTTTGAATCCATGTTTTTCTCCCATAAAAAGTCAACGAGGAAATTTAAACTTCCGATTTGATTTTTTTTTACGCACATTCGCAATGTAATGAGAATGTGCTGTTAAAAATGAAGTTTGCAACGCAAACTTTTTAATAAAAACTCTGACGCTATCTCAGGCAGAGTTTTTATTACATCTCCCATAAAACTTTGCATTAGCACAACACAATTAATCGTATCGCACAAAAGTGCCGAATCCAAGTTTCTGAAGTGCAACGCAAGTTTTAAAACTGTGTAAACTTTTTTTTTCGCTAATTTCAGTTTATTTTAATTTTATTGCAAGCAATGTTAAATCATCACTTTGTTCATCTTCCAAAACCATATCATAATCAATATAGTTGAAAGCATTTTCAACGTTTTCTGATTTTTTTGCTGCATATTCACTATATATATTAAAATACTTTAAAAGGAAATCGTCAATCTTTTTATCAACTTTCACATAATCTTTCTGTGTAACTTGAGGTGATTTATAAAGACGGAAGACTTTTTCAAGAGATGCGAGAGCTAAAACAGCTTCACTCACCGTTCCCTGACATTTTGTAAAATCAAATTCGAGTTTTTCCTGTTTATCAGGATTATCGATTTTCTGCAAAATATATTTCTTTTTATTATAGACAGATTCTATGATATTTACGATTCTTTCATAGCCGAATTCTTCTTTTGAATCTTCCATTTTAATTTCTGTTTCTTCTTTGTGAGTTTCAAGATTCATGCGTTTGACTTCTACTTGATTTTGACGGACAGAATAATCGGCTTCGCGAATTTTTCTTGTAGATTCTTCAATACCGTCAGTATATAAAAACAAAATATCACCATGCTTTAGCACAGTTTTTTCTACCACAAATCCACCTTTCATAGAAACAAGTTCAGAAGTAAAAATACCGGCGGTTGGACTTGACGAAAGTTGCAGAAGTTTCATTTTTTTTGTTTTAGAATCAAAAATGTGAACTAGATTATCCCCTGCATTGCACATGTAAAGTTCGCCGTTTTTTCTATTCAACAGACAGATTATCAAAGTGGCAAATTTTCCTTTTAAACCAAGACCTTCAATAAAATCATTTATCTGTTCGACAAGAAGAGATAGATTTACGCCGTCTTTTTTATATGTCCATTTGTCAAAAAAACGACGGAAAATTGTGGCTACAACTGTCATAATGATTGCTGCTGGAATTCCATGACCTGCTGCATCACATTTTATAACACAAAACCATGTATCATCTAGAATTTTATAATCAAAATAATCACCAGAAACTCCAGATTCACCTTCGTAATACCCAAAACATTCTAATTTATCATCACTGAATTCTGCAAAAGTCTGTTTGTTGTTAAAACCAGAATCCACGAGCGGCAAAAATGCTTTTTGAACTGCTTTACCGTCCATTGTAAGTTTTTCTTCTTCGGCATTGGCAATAAGTTCGTGAGTCATGTTGTTCACAGCATTTCCAAGCCGCCCTATTTCATCATTCTGTTTGATAACAACATCCTGACCTTTCAGATGAATTTTATTTTTTGTTTGACCAATCATAATAACGTGAGATTCAAGTTTTTTTATCGGCCGCACGATAATAACTGCAAAAAAGTATGCACCAAGACCACCAACAACAACTGCAAAGAAAGCAATAATAATAGCAAAACTGATGATTTTGAAGAGTGACCTGTCAAGTTCATCAATAAGACTTTGAGTAGAAAGTTCAAGATATACTACCGCATGAACATAATTTTCTGTAGTTCCCTGCCTGTACAAAACAGGTTTATAGAAAATAAAATCTTTATTTTTTCTGTTAATATTATGTAAATCAAACTGCGGATAAGAACCTCCTGCTGTCTTTGAATAATCCTGTACCTGAATGTCAATTTCATTTCGCAAATCTGTTATCATAACTGAAATTCTATCAGCTTCATCATTATCTGCCTGAACATTACTTTTATAAAGGATTTCTGCCTGTTTTGTAAGGTCTTCGATTTTATTCGACAAATCGCTTAAATTTGTCGCAATCGTATAATCAAGGTTTAAGTATTTTTTTGTAACATCATTAATTTCAGAAACTGTCAGTTCAGATTCACCGTATATCAAAGATGAAGTGTCAATTTTTTCAAGAATCTGCGAATCATTTGTAGCCCAAACATAATTTAAATTTTCACTTGAAAAATCTTCATATTTCTGACCGATAATCGTTATATATTTTACTTCTTCCATCGCATTTTTTTGATTTGGAAGCGAAGTTAATTCCAAAAGATTGTTTACAGGGAAAAAGTTTTTTACACCGGTACAAATACTTTCAAGCAAAACTTCTGCACGATTTTCCAGAGCAGTTGCCATAGTTTCTTCCTGAAGATTTATAATCCGCATACCATTTTGCATTGTAACTGCCAGAACTATTACAACAACAAGCGTATAAATATAAATAATCAACTTGTCTTTTAAGCTAGGCAAACGTTTTTTCTTTTCTTTTTTGACTAATGGCATAATTTCTCCTTTTTCAAGAGCCCGCACTTCTTTTTTTGTAAGATTTTTTTCGCACTTCAATTTTATAGAAAAAATAATAAAAAACAGCAAAACAATGGTGACAAGAACAATCAGAATGAAAGCAATAATCAAATTAAGCTGAATTTTATATTCTGCTGATTCAAAATCAGAATTAAGTTTACTTTGTCTGTGATATTCACCTTCAATTTTTACAGTTCCAGACTGTAAAACGGTTAAAATATTGTCAGAAAAATAAAGTCCTCTGTCAGTGTGAAGAAGCCCAATTTTATATTTACCTTCTTCCAAATCATTTCCAAGATTTATATTTATGATTTTTGAATTATCAGAAACTTTAAATGGGTTTTCAGTATTTTTGACAACTAAATCGTATGGAAGTTTTCCATCTTTATCAATATAAATCTCACTGATTGTACCGTCATAAGTAAAACCGCCTCCATAAACAGTCAAAATAATTTCACTTGCTTCATTTTTTTGTGATTCCACAGATGAAATATATGTCGAAGGCTGATATTTATTCAAAATGACGAGTGCACTTGAACTTTCTCCAAGATTACCGCATTCATCAATTGCTGCAACTGAAAAAACATAAACGCCATTTCTCAGATTATAATAATTTTTAGATTTTAATTCCTGTGTTTGAATTTTATCTTGAAATTTTCGTTTTTTTAGAAGTTCTTTTTCATATTTTTGGTAAAGTTGATTTTTAATTTCTAAAACCTTTGCATCCGAAAGTTTCATCGGATGATTTTTTGATACAGCAATGGATTTTGGTATACCACCTGCATAATCAAAACGGTAAACATAACCTGCCGTATCTTCAGACTCAGATTTCTGCCATTCCAGTTTCATCGAGTTTGAATGCATAAATCCATATTTATCAAGATTGTTCAGCTTAATTTCTGGTGGTTTTGGCGGATCAATATCTAGAACAAAATTCGAATTCACAGTTTCTGACCAGTTTCCAGCATAATCTGTGATTTTTACTTTTAAAACATATTCCCCACTTTCTTCCATAGAAAACTTCAAGTTATTTTCTTTTGGAAAATGTTCAATCAGTTCAGGTGGTTCATTTTCGTCATCTTTTTTTGTCCACAAAAATGAATAGCCTGCAATCTGCGAAGAATCTTCTGGAAAAATGATTTTATAAGATGGATTTTTCTGTTTTGTCTTTTTTCCTTCAACAAAATTTACAGGTTTTACAACTGGTGGCAAAACTGATTTATCAGGAGAGAGAATTGCAATTCGATTATTTTTTTGCCAGACAAAACTCAAACTGTCTTCTATAATCAACGGATTCACAAACATATTTGAATTTTTATCTGAAATTATTTTTGTTTCTTCCCAATATTCTCCAGTTTTTTTTGTAAAATATATTGATTGGTGTCCTGTTCTATCATCAAACCATGTCAAATACAAATCATTTTGATATTCAAAAAAAATCGGTCTGCTTGCATTTGCTTTTGAAGTAATTTCCTGAGCAGAACCTGGAATAATTCCATTTTCACTGAATTTTGCAAACCAAATTGAAGTATCCTTATTTTCTGAACGTTCCCATGCAATATAATTTTCACTATCAAAATTTATCATATTTGGACGCTGATTTTGAAATTCAAAAAATCCTTTTGTATTCTTTTGATTTAACGATTTTCTGTCTGTAAGTAAAACAGGGACAGTCCATTTATCATTATTTTTTTTTGTCAGGTAAAGCTGATAGGACATTTGATTTGTTTCTACAGAAAGATATTGAGATTGAAATACAACGTAATCATTTCCATTTGATTTATATAAAACTGGAATAAATGGATTGCTAAAATTTTCCGCCGGTTCAAAAACTTTCAGCTTAGACCAGTTTTTTCCATCTGCTGATTCTGCATAATATAATAGAAAATTGTTTTCAAATCCTACGGAACAAAAAAGTATAAATTTTTCTTTTGATGAAGCATAAATTTTTGGTGCAATTAGCAGTAGTTCTGTATCGATTTTTGTTTTTTCAAATGATTTACCTTTATCTGATGAACTGAAAACAAAAATGTCACCAGTTTGTGTTGCAGCACAAACAGCAATTGTGCCATTTTCAAGCACAGCAGCAGAATAAATATCAGGAACCTCATTTCCAGAATATTTTATTACACCTGAAAAAGTTCTGTTATCATAAAAACTATTCAGATTTTCATATTTTCTTAATGAAATGGAGATTTCTTTCTTTTTTGATTCTACTTCTTCCCAAAAAACATAACTTTCATTACTGTTTTTTGCAACCAGAGGAAAAACTGATTCAGCATTTACAAAAGTTTTTGGATTTTCCCAATAAAAATCCTGTGCATGAACTTTAGACAGTCCAAAAATGCACATTATGATTGAGAAAAATCTGAACATTATTGATAGACTTACTATCTTTTTGATAGTCACACTTTCTTTTTGATAGTATATTCTATTATTTTTTCTTTTCATTCCATTCATATATCACATCGCACCAACACAACTCATCTTTTTTTTTCAAGTTTTTACAGAAATACAAAAAAAATTGTTAACTTCTTGCTTCAATCTTATTTTTTAGGTCCTGAATTTTTTGCAAAGAAGCATTTCCTTTTTTCTGTAAAATTTTTTCCAGAATTATATTTGCACCAATTACATTATTTGCCTGAAGTCTTTGAACGGCAAGCTGATAAAGTCTTTCATCTTCCGTAGAAAGCACAGTTATGACAGTTCCTCCAATTTTTGTTGTAATTTCATCTTTCAATTTTACGGCTTCGTCATTATCCATAACAAGACTTAATGATTCGTCAACTTTTGCAAGTGCCTGCTTCAATTTTTTTTCATCACCTTTTGCACTGCTATATATTTTTTTTGCTTCTGACAAAAGTTGATTTGCTTTTTTCACACCTGAATTATCGGCTTTTTTTTGCCTTATCCCAATATCAATTTCTACTTTGTAAATCAGTTCTTTGAGCCCTTTATAGTTCGGCTGAATTTCATAATAATCAAGCAGATTTGCATAACCTTCTTTTCTTGTTTTTGGATTTTCGCACATCAGTTTTGCAGCATTAATTTTTTGACTGAATTCATTTTCAAACTTTTTTGGATCCTTCAGCTGATTAATGCGCAGAGTTAAAATTGCAGCTTCCTGATTCAGAGGATAAACAAGCTGCAGTTTTTGAACATTTTCAATCGCAATATCCAGTTTTGAAATTCCTTCTTCGCGTCTACCCTTTTTTATAAGTTCGGAACCTTCTTCAAAATATGCATAAGCGAGATTTAAAAGTTGAGACATTTCTGGATATTGAGGTGCCGAAACTGGAATATCACGACCTGTTTTCATGGAAATTGCTGAATTTACAAAGTTTGAAAGCATCACAATTTCTTCGTCAGCGATTTCGTTTGTCACAGCCCATCTGCTTTTTGCCTGATTTAAATATCTTTGGGCATCTTCAAAACGTCCATTAAAATATGCATCTTTAGCTTTATTTTTCAGTTCACGGACATCTTTTACAACAATTTCATTTTCGAGTTTTGCGATTTTCGTTCCAAGTTCATAAAGTTTTGCGTCACATTCTAAACGCAATTCATAATCATCCTGATATTTCAATGATTCATCATATTTTTTCAATGAATCCTGAAGTTTTTTTCGTGCCGTTTCAAAATTATTTTTTTCAAGTGAATTTTGGGCTTCATTGAACCGCAATTCAGCTTCATTTTTGGCCAGAATAGATTTATTTCTCTGCTGTTTTGCAGTTCCAAGCAAAGTATTATATTTTTTTTCATATTCGATGAAGTTTTTGTGCTGATTATCCATATAATCCAGATAAAATCCCTGTGAACCAGAAGTATTATAATCAGAAACGATAAAAGCATTTTCTTTAAGATTTGAATCAACTGCATCACAATAATTTTTTATTTTATTCTGTGTGTTTTTAATTTTTGACTGCGCTTCGGCTATCAAAATTTGTGCAAAATCAGGATAACAATATAAAATGCCCAAATCATCTTCAACTTTCTGCTTTTTGGAATAATCAAAATCTACGATAGTCTGGGAATTTTCTTTCATTAACTTGATTTCTTCATTAGAAAGCTGCACAGGAAAACCTTTCAAATGTTTCTGTGCCACTTCAAATCTTTTTTCTATATCAAATGAATTTGTTTCAATGCTTGATTTATAAGAGTAAAAAATCTGATTAAACAAATCTAGCTGAATATTTCTTGCTTCATTAAACGTTTTATCTACCAGAAACGAATAAGTCTGCAAAAGAGAATTCCAAATATCCTTTTTCTGTTTTTTATATTTATTATACCAAGAATAATTTTGAAGTTCATAATCATCTTTGTTTCCAACAATGCTAGCCGCCTGTGCCGACAATTCAAAAAGATTCTGAATTTTTTTATCATTAGAATTTTCAGTGTCATTCAGAATTTTTTCAATCAGTTTTGACTGTTCTTTTTGAATTTCGACCAGTCTGAAATAAAGTTCATTAACAGAAAGCGTTTTTTGAGTTAATACCAAAAGAGTATCGCCAAGAACATAATAATATTCAAGTGGATTTTCTTTGTGATAATCAGGATGATTTTCCAAAAGATTATAAAAATCCAGAATTTTTTTCTGAAGAGCGACGAACTGCGTTATCGATTCAAGATTTTCCTGCATTTTTTCTTTATCTTCGTTATTCAGGCTGTCTGTAAAATCAAAATAGTTTTTTTGAAGTTGTGTAAAAACCATATCGTTCAGATTTTTGACAGTCAAATCCCAGTAATATTCCACGCAGCCCAAAATCCCCGAATGAGGAATAGTATCAACTCCACTGATAAAACGAATCATAAACGGAATGTAGGAAGCATCGTTTAAATCTGTATCATAATTTTTTTCATAAAGTTCTGCCATTTTATCAATTATCTGTAAAAGATTATTTCTGATTTCTGCAAGAACTTTTATTGATTCTGTAATATTTTCAATTTCCTTATTTATTTCGTTATATTTTTTTTCAGAAACAAGTTCGTAAATAATTTCTATCTGTTCATTTATCAGATTAACAAGAGTTTTATCTTCAAAAATTATAGTTTGATTTTCCAGCTGATTTATCAGATTCTCCATCTGTTCTATGATTTGCGGATTATTTTCCCATTTTGCATAAAAATCATCTTTGTAAAGCCAAAATCCTTCCTTTATTTTTAAAATAGACAGATTATAAAGTTTTCTTTCTGTAAACGAGGCTGATTCTTTTTGAATATTTAAAAAAAGCGAACGAAAATAATTGAATTCTGAAGATTTTTTTACATCTTTAATGAAATTCTGGATTTGATTCGATGGATTTTTTTCAAACTGTTCAAGCTGTTCTGTTATTTCATATATTTTCTGATTATTTTCTGGTTCATTTTCAATAATCCACAATAGCTGTTCTGCCAATGCGGAATATTGTTTTCTTACATTCATGATTTTTTTGATGCGAAGTTGTACATTATCAAAATTTTCAGGATGCTTTTTCAAATAACTGTTCAAAAGCTGCAAAGCTGTATCATATTCTGTATCTTTTATAAGTCTGTCAATTTCGAATAAAGAAATTTCTTCGGCTTTTTGCGCATAACCATAAAAAGTAAAAAAGAGAAACCAAACTGAAATCAACACAAAAAAATTCTTTTTCATCAAAAAATTACTTACTTGGAGTTCAAATTGCCAATAGAACCATAATATTTTTTTATACTTACAATTTTACGAAATTTATTATATAATATTTATCGGTAAAATTACATAGGTTTTCAAGAATCAGATTATGTAATTTTTTTTACATTTTTTGATGATAAAAACACTTAAATAATTATGATGATGAAAAATTTTCACAAATCAATTCTGTTTTTCTCTTTATTTTTTATCATGAATGCATCTCTTTTTTGCGAAACAGTGCAGATAAATTTTGCAGAAATTCAAAAACTTCCTTCATTTTATGATTTTTTGAATTCTACGGAAGATTCATCACCGCAAATTAATTCTTTTTTTTCAGCAGCTAAACCATTTGGAAACAAAGCACAAGTTTTTGGTTCATCTTATTCGGCTCTCTGCGACGATTTGGGTTATTTTTATTCAAATCCAAGTGCAGCTTCCCTTCAAAAACAAACTCAGGCAGGCGGATTTCTAGAATATGATTTTGGCTCCACTCTTTTTGGTGGATTTGGACTTACACGCCGTGCAAAAAAAATACCAGATTTTGGTTATGGACTTTTTGGCACAATTTTTTCTATGACAAATGAAAAATATTTTGAAGTTGTGACTGGTTTAAACTTATCTTATAATTTTCTTGCCGGCTATGATTTTAAAGGAATTTGTGCCGGAATCAATATTAAAACAGGATGGCAAAAAGGCTCATTTTCTTCCATAAATAATATTAATCAAATTAATTTTGTTACCTGCGATTCAAACAGCCTTTTTTCCATATTTTTTGATTTGGGCGTGATGACTCAATTTAATCTGTTTAAGTTTTTTTATTCACGCGAACCAAATGTAAAAATCGGATTATCTCTTAAAAATCTTGGAATTGTGATTGACAAATCATTTGGAATTGCGAAAAATAATCCTCTGCCTTCAGAAATTAATCTGTCTTTTTCCTGCAAATTTTTAAAACCAGTAACTTTATGTGGAGGCACTTCTTATCCATTAAATTTTTCTGATTTTTCTCAAATTTATGTTCCGTCTGTTTCTTTTGGATTTGATTTTTATTTAAAAGACACAATTTCACTTTCTCTTGGAACAGAATTCAAAAAAAATAAATCACAGTTTTCTGCAGGAATTGATTTACAGTTTTCTGGAAAAAAAATTGATTTAAACTATTCTCTTGATTACATTTCAAACGAAGTTCAAAATCACAGAATCTCACTTTCATTTAAAGTACTTTTGGGCGACAATGACAGAAGTCTGATTGATTACATGGTGGATAAATATTATCAGGCAGGATTGGATTACTACGCAAACGGAGAATGGGAAAAAGCTATCAAAGAATGGGATAAAGCACTTAAACTAAATAAACATTTTGACCCAGCCATTTTGTGCATTGAAAGCGCACAGGAACAAATCAAAATGTTTAAAAACATTTCCGATAGCTTGAATTTCGAATAAAAAAATTACATTACAAATAATTATTTCTTTTTTGCAAAAATTTTGTAATTCATCCATGGAAATACAGAATCTTTTGCTTCAATTCGGGTAAGCCATTCTGTACTTACGGTATTTGAACCAAGCGCATCAAATATGTATGTAAACGCAACAATTGATTCGGTAAACCTTCTTTCAGCATATTCAAGGAAGTCAGAATCATCAATATATTGTGCCAATTTTGAACTCAAAGAAAGCAATAATTCCTGCGCTCCAAGATTCAAAAGGCGGTTTTTTAAACCTGAATCACTTGGAAAACGTTCTGCCAAATCTATCATTCTTTCACATGCTTTATAAATATAACGCATCATCCAACTGTTTTTGCTTGAAAGAAGATTTTCGCCATAGCCTTCACCACAACTAGATGAAAAATATGGTGTAATTTTTTCGTAAACTGAAGGATTTGCGCAAAGACTTGAGCAACTTGTATTTTCAATATCATATTGGTTCAGAAGAACAATCACATTTTCAAAAAAATCTGTAAATTCAAACCAGTTTTTATTAAATTTATCTAAATCAAAAGTGCAGACATCAATATAAAAATCAGTATTACTGTCTTCTTCACACATTTTATTTAATCTTGCAGAATGTGATTCGAGAAAACTTTTTGCATCTTCAATAACCTGTGCATGGGCAGAATCTCTATCATAAATACAGCCTTCTTTTTGACTTACATCACGATTTAAATAAGAATATCCAGTTGAAAAACGAAGTGTTCCTTCCTGCATAACTGGTAAAAGACTTTCAATATCAAGTTCAAAACCGATGTCGCTGTTTAAGTTCAGATATTTTTTATTGTAAATCAGCCCTTTTTCAGCAAAAAACTCTTTTTCAACATAATAATCATCTGCAAAAAGAACAAAATTTCCAATTCGGCAAGGTCTGTATGTACCATTTTCTGGTATATTTTCTGCCAAAAGGAAACTTCTAGAATCTACGATAGTATATGAATATCCATACGCTTTTATAATTTTTTCAAGTCCTTCAAAATATCCTTTTTCACAAAGCCAGAATCCTTCAGGAATTGTTCCAAAAACTTTTCTGTATGAATATAAACCGGTTTCTATTTCAGCAGAAATAATTTCGGGTAAATCAACATAATGCGGAAGAAAAATATCTGTTCCGCAAGTTCCAAGAATTTCAATCATTCCCTTTTGCATGTAATATTTAAAAACTGGAAGGAGGCGTTTCTGGTATTTTTCTGCAAATTGATTTTTTAAAAGTGTGTTTTTTTCAATTTCAGCTTTTATTAATGAAATGATTTTTGGATTGTCTTTATTTCTAATCAGTTCTTTTTGACCAAGAATATTTCTGTTATCAAGCCAATTCAGATAATCTTCCTGCAGAGAATCAGATGACAGAAGATTACAAAGCACTGGTGGCATTACAATAGAAAAACAAAATTTATTTCCTTCTGTTTCGAATCTTTCAAGCATGTTCAATAATGGAATATAAACATTTGAAATATTTTCAAAAAACTTGTTTTTCATAGGGGCATTTATTTTTTCTTCTTCATCTGTATGACGGAAAAATTCCTGGCTAGCCTTTATAATAAAACTGATTTTTTTCTGCATTTTTTAAATATTCTCCCATAAAAAAAGTCAATGAGGAAGTTTCAACTTCCGATTTGACTTTTTTACGCACATTCGCAATGTAATGAGAATGTGCAGTTAATAATGAAGTTTGCAACGCAAACTTTTGAATAAAAACTCTGCCTGAGATGGCGTCAGAGTTTTTATTACACCTCCCATTTCATTACATAAAAGAGTGTCTATGATTTTTATATTGTTCCATTAATACATCTTCCATTCCAGATAATTTGAGTTTATTTGAAAAACTATTATCTTTTGCAAAATTCAATTCATTTATCCATGATGAAGTTTTTGGAACTTTTATTTCTGAGGATATAGCCATTGTTTCCTGTGAGTTTACTTTGCATGCCAGAAGTTCTATTTTGACAAAATCAATTCCTTTAGGAAGCAAAACATACTGTTCCTGACTTTCATCCAACACCTGAACTTCAAAAGAATCGGTAATCATAGAATTTTCAGATTTTTTATAAGTATTTACTTTTATGTGAAGTGTTTCTTTTTGATGTTTGATTTTGTTCATATCAAATTCACTGATATTCCAGAATACAAAAAGCCATGCCGGATTTCGAAGAATTGCAGCAATCTGTGTTTCATTATAATTTGCAGGAAGATTGATTTCTTCATTTTCTTCATCATCATCTGTAATTATCATTTGCAAATCACTGGCATTTGATTCTTCCTGTGCAAGTTCAAGAAGTTCAGCAATCAAAAAACGACGATCTAAATCTTGAGGTACATCAACCCCATATTCATCTGCAAGTTTTACAAGATCTTTAAATGCAAGAGTTTCTAAATATGCACAACTTATCTGTTCATTATTCATAGTATCATATAATCTAAAAAAAAAGCACAAGTGTCAAGATGAAAAATTGTCAAGTAAAAATTTTTCAAACATTTGTTAGAATTTTATGATAAAAAAAAGACTGCAAAAATCACACACTTTTTTGCAGTCTTTATAATTGTTTTGAAAAGTCACACATACTTTCCAAAATTTATGAAGTAAACATAATCGGTAACATTCAGGTGTCTGGATGTCTTCCCACCCGAAAAGTTATTCTTACCAACTTATTTTTATTATCGGATAATACAGATTTTCCTTTAGAAAAAAACTTATAATAAACAGTTATTTTTAAGTTTTTATCAAAAACTTTTTGTCTCTTTTTTTAATAATTTTATGAATATAATTAAAGTTTAACCCAATATCTACCGATATTAAAAAATGGGTAATTATTATGGAAAGTTTTTCTTTTGAATCATTGAAAAAAGGGCTGTCTTTCACTGACGACCTTTTATTAGACAGTTCATTTATCCTCCTTCCAAAAACAGTTACAATAGAAGACTCATTATTAAAACTTCTTTCTGAATGGAATATTAAAAATGTACATTGCAATGGAAATCTGAGTCTTGGTGAAGCAGAAGAATCAGAAAAAAAAGAAAACACTATTGTATTGGAAGATTTTGAAGAAAAACCAAAAGAAAAAATAAGTACAAATGTCAAAAAAATAATCGAAGATACCAGAAACACACGTACTGATAATACAGATCAGGCACGTATCGATATGGTTACCAAAGTTTACAGCGAATATGTTAATTACATTGAGCAGGTATTTACTCATTATGCAACTCACAAAGAAATAGATAAAGATGAGCTTTCTGAAACTGTACAGGAACTTTGTGTTTTCATAAAAGACCACAGACGTTTTATTTTACGAGTTAATCATTCATATAATAATCCTGATAAGAACTTTCTCGTTGTTCATTCAATGCGCTCAACAGTTTTGTGTATTGCAATTGCACAACAATTACATTTACCACTCTCAAAAATGATTGATTTAGGTGTTTCATGTATAATTCACGAAATTGGAATGTTACGTTTACCGCCACAATTATATATGTCCAAACGAAAACTTAATCCTTCTGAAAAATTTCAGATTACAAAACATACAATTCTTGGGTATACAATCACAAAAGATTTAAATTTCCCGCTTCCAGTTCAGCTTGGAGTACTTGAGCACCATGAAAAATCAAATGGAGCTGGATATCCACGTCATCTCACAGGAGATCAGATTTCTTCGATTGGAAGAATTATTGCAGTTGCCTGCACTTATGAAGCAATTTCATCTCCACGTTCCTACAAAGATGACAGAACTTCTTTTGATGCGCTTTTGGAATTGATTCAGAACAAAGAAAATCAATATGACGGAAATGTTTTAAAAGCACTTTTATATACAGTTTCTCTTTATCCTATCGGTACTTATGTTTATCTTTCAAACAGAAAAATTGCCGAAGTAATTGATTCTAATCCTAAAAATCCGAAATGTTCTATCGTTCAGTTAATTACTGAAAAAGAAGCTGATGGAAGCCCAAAAACTATTCAGACAAATCCAGCTGAAATATTCATATCAAGAATTCTCACAAAACAGGAAGAACAGGATATTATTAAACTTCTTGAGCAAAAGAGGCAAATGATTGCAGATGCTCAAAAACAAGTCGAAAACAATCAACAATCTCAAAATGATTTTACAGAAATAATTTCTCTTGACGAAATTGAAGAAACTCAACCTGCTCCTGTTGATACAGAAAAGACAAATCAGATAATCAACAAGGAAACTCAAAAAGAATTAACTCCAGTTCATCATCATTCTGAAAACAATAACGAAAGTTCTTCTGGTGACAGTGAAATGGAAGATATTGACATCAACTTTTTTAATTAAAAAACATTCTGATTTTTTCTACATCTTCATGGAATTTTTCATCGATTACAGGCGGATGTTCATAAAAATACATAATCTGATCCATTTCTTCTTGAGATTCTACTCCCCAGATTGGAATAACACTTTCAAACTGATGCAAAAAGCCAAAAGCCAAAGGAATGTTCTGCACTACTCCGCCGCACAAAGGCTGCATCGCAATAAAGCCGACATCATGTTCTTCGCAAAGTTTAACAAGCTCAATTGTATCTTCGCTACTGAGCATATTGAAAGGAAACTGAAGTGTTTCATATAAATCAGAGAGAACAGCTTTTTTTGCAGTTTCCAGATTTGTTGTGACAATGCCGATGTGAGAAACTTTTCCATTTATTCTTAAATTCTGCAAAGTATCATAAATTTTGTCAGCACCGCCTGGCACTGGAATAAATTTTTCTGTTTCAAACTGAAATAAATCAACATAATCGCAATGCAGATTCATAAGACTGTTTTCCAAATCTTCTTTTATTTCGGATGAAGTTCTGGCAGTTGTTCCTGTGGAAATAAAAACATTTTTCCGAATATCATATAAAGCATCGCCAAGAATTTTTTCACTTTCAGATACTTTTGTTGATGTATCAAAAAAATTGATGCCGTCTTCATAAGCTTTTCTGACGATTTTTCCAGCTTCTTCTTCACTATCTACGTTACAAAGTCTGAATCCGCCAAAAGCTACACGTGAAATCAAAAGATTTGTTTTACCCAAACGATTATATTCCATATTATGAACCTGCAAAAAAAATTTTCTAAGAAAGACGACTGCGAATATTCACAGCCATCTTGAAAATAAATCATCAAAAAAAAATTATCTGTCAGTTCTCACTACTGGTTTATAATTTTTTATTGCTTTTTGAATGAAGAATACTAAATCATCCAAAGAAACACGTTCCTGCTTCATAGAATCACGGAAACGAACTGTAACAGTGTTGTAAAGTTCATTTTTTGAACCGTCTTCTTTTGTTTCCGAGATTGTATCGTAGTCTACAGTTACGCAGAATGGAGTTCCAACTTCATCCTGACGGCGATAACGTTTTCCAACAGTTCCAGAAGTATCATAATCAGTAACAAAATCTTCTTTGAGCAAATGCTGAATTTCTTTTGCTTTTTCAGCAAGTCCGTCTTTTTTCATCAATGGAAGAACGGCAACTGTGATAGGTGCTAAACGAGGATCAAGATGAAGAACTGTTCTGTAATCTTCTTTTCCTTCTTCTGTAGAAACATTTTCTTCTTCATAAGCTTCACAAAGGAACATGAGGAAGTTTCTGTTCAAACCAGCTGAAGTTTCAATTACATAAGGAATATATTTTTTATTTCCATCTTCCTGATCGATATAAGACATATCTTTCTTTGAATATTCTTGATGCTGTGAAAGGTCAAAATCTGTGCGCGAGTGAATTCCCTCAATTTCTTCAAAACCGATTGGGAAATTGTAAGTGATATCATAAGCATCTTTTGCATAATGTGCAAGTTTATCATGATGATGCCATTTAAGCTGATTTTCTGGAATTCCATATTTCAAATAGAATTGCCAGCGGTCATTTCGCCATCGTTCAAAAACTTCATCTTCTGTTCCAGGTTTACAGAAATATTCCATTTCCATCTGTTCGAATTCAGCAGTGCGGAAAATAAAGTTTTTAAAAATAATTTCATTTCGGAAAGATTTTCCAACTTGAGCAACTCCAAAAGGCACTTTCATGCGGTTAGACTGCACAATATTTTTGAAATCTGTGAAGATTCCCTGACATGTTTCAGGACGAAGATAAATCAGATGTGATTCATCGGCAATTGGTCCTTGATAAGTTTTAAACATGAGATTAAATTCACGAACTGGAGTATATTTTCTTTCTTTGCTTCCGCAGACAGGACAGTTAATGTTTGCATCAATGAAGTTTTTCATTTCTTCATGTGACATTGTGTCAACAGGTTTTCCAGGATTGATTTCCGGGTTGGCAGCAACAAAATCTTCAATCATTTTATCTGCACGGTGACGAGCCTGACATTCAAGACAGTCAATCATTGGATCAGAGAAGTGGTCTGCGTGACCAGAAGCTTTCCATGTTGTGTGATGCTGGAAAATTGCAGAATCCAGACCAACAACATCATCATGAAGCTGTGTCATATAATGCCACCATTCATTCTGAATGTTTCGTTTAAACTCAACACCCAAAGGTCCGTAATCCCAAGCTCCTGCCTGACCACCATAAATTTCAGATGCCTGATAAACAAAACCGCGTCTTTTACAAAGACTGATAATTTTATCTAAAGTACACGC
>CAMEET010000009.1 GCA_945915085.1 uncultured Treponema sp.
AAAACTGCGTGGCCACCTGAGGTGAATGTTTATTTTAAACATAATACAACGGGTGGCCAGCAACAAAATAAAACGATTTTTACAAATTGTCCCATAAAACAAAAGTTTTAAATGAAGTTTCGACAGATTTTATTCTAAAAAAATGTGGGGCGTTGCGGGGCAGTGTTGGAATGAATTTTGCCCCGCTAGAAAGGGTAGGACGCAACGAAGTGCGGCCGTAGGGGAAGGCTTTCCCCTCCTTTATAAAAAATTTTTATTTCATATAGAAGGAAAATGATATGGCTAGAACTCATTATATCGCTGGAAACTGGAAAATGAACACTTCTAAGGCTGAAGCTGTTGCATTGGCTAAAGATTTGGTTGAACAGTTGAAGGGTAAAACTAATAAATTTATGATTGGTGTTCCTTTTGTTTATCTTGATGCTGTTGCTCAGGTTGTAAAAGGTTCGAACATTATTTTGGCTGCTCAGGATTGTGCTGCAACTGATAATGGTGCTCACACTGGTGAAGTTTCTTGCGAAATGCTTAAAGATATCGGTTGTTCTTGTGTAATTCTTGGTCACTCAGAACGCCGCCACGAAATTGGTGAATCTGATGAACTTATTAATAAAAAGGTTCGCAAGGCTTTGGCTAGTGGTCTTGAAGTTGATCTTTGTATTGGTGAACTTCTTGCAGAACGCGAAGCTGGCGAAGCTGAACAGGTTTGTGCATTCCAGCTTTCTGCAGGTCTTGCTGGTGTTACTGCTGAACAGATGAAAAAAGTTACTATTGCTTATGAACCTGTTTGGGCTATTGGTACTGGTAAAACTGCTACTCCAGAAGATGCTCAGGCTATTCACAAGTTTATCCGTGATTATATTGCAAAACTTTATGACCAGAAAGTTGCTGATGAAGTTATCATTCAGTACGGTGGTTCTATGAAGGCTTCCAATGCTCCTGAACTTCTGGCTCAGCCTGATATTGATGGCGGTTTGATTGGTGGTGCTTCTTTGAAAGCTGAAACTTTTGTTCCAATCTGCGTTTTGTAATTTTATTTTGTGAGTTTCAAATAATAACTCATTTTTTTGGATTTTAATTATAATGAGTCAAAGCTCTTTTATTTTTGCTTTGACTCATTTTTTTTTGTGAGAGGAAAAGAAGTTTTTGAATTGATTATAATTCTTGATTTATTTTATTCTACTGCAATTGTTGCAATTGAGTTTTTCTTTTTGTGTTTTATAAGTTTTTCAATGATTGCAGTAAGAGCTGAAAGCAGGACAAAAATTGTAATCCATTCAAATAAATAGGTTATCACTGATTTGAAGGTGATTTTTGGACGGTTCATTCCTTTTCCGCGTCCTTGACCTTGCGCTTGACCTTGCCCCTGTTGCATTCCACGTCCTTCATTTTGTTGTTTTTCTTGATTCAGATTTTTTTCTTGTTGTGAAGGTGTGTTTTTGTCTAATCCGTGATTTTCTTCGATAGCGATGTTGTTTGAACTTTCCGGAATATTGTGAATTTGTGGTTCAGCATGTTTTTTATCCAGTCCCAGTGAAGTCCGATGTGTATGCCGATGAGAATTACAAAAAGCCCGCCTGTAAAAAAGTGGTAAGGAGTTGCTGATTTTGGAAGAAAAGCAATTTCTGAACTAAAAATTTTGTTGATTCCAATGCCTGTAATCAAAATTGCCAGAGTGTCCAGCAATAACAAAATGTCAATGATGTAAGAAAGTCGCATTTTAAACGGGGTATCTGCTGCAAATATTTTTATTGTGATTGCTTTAACCCAATTAAAATTGATGATAAAATGAAAAATAAAGAGCAGGCAGACGATAATTCCTCCGATTTCGTGAAAGGCGAGTGTGAGTATGTTCTTTTTGAACATCAAAATCAGAAGAGCCAACATAATGATATCTAAAATGAGTTTATAAGTATTTTTCTTCATGATTTTATGGTAAAGGATATTTTCTGGAAATACAATAAAAAAAATGTTATAGTATTAAAGAAAATGTTATAAGCTCAAAAAAGTTATGACGAATTGCGGAAAGCAGTAAAAAAGGTGTATCTGAAATTATCATCGATAAATGTGGATAATAATTGATGATATCTTTGATGATATCATTGACGAAAAGAGTGTTTTTCATTAAAATTAATAGCACTTTATACTATTTAGAAAAAAAATATTTGGAGAAATATATCATGGGTGTTATTGGTACAGTTCTTTTAGTTTGTTTTGTAATTGTTTGTCTTTTTCTCGTTCTTCTCGTTTCTATTCAAGATGATGGAGAAAATGGAATGGGCGGACTTATGGGCGGTCGTGGAACTGCTGCATTTGGTTCTCATTCTGCAAGTGTTTTGACAAAAACTACAATGGTTTTCGTTATTCTGTTTTTTGCTTTGACAGTAGGTCTTGCTTTGGTAAATAAAGCTCCTAAAGTAAAAGGTGACCTTGTTCCTGTTGTAGAAACTCAGGCAGAAACTGAAGCTGCTTCTGAATCTTCTAGTCAGTGGTGGTCATCTGAAAGTGAATCAGAAGCTGTTGCTGAATAATTAGATTTATGGGAAATCAACTTTTGAATTCTTTTTTAGAACTATTAAAGTTGATTTTCAAAAATATTATAGATAACTGGTGATATAAATGCTTGGCAGTTTGATTACTCCTTCCAGGGTTAAGCTGAATCTTGAAAGTACAGAATGGGATGAATGTTTTTCAGAATTACTTGAAGTGATGATTGAAAATAATCCTAAAATTGTGCGTACGCAGGCAATTTCTGCTTTGGTTCAGCGTGAAGAGAAAATGAGTACAGCTGTTTTTCCAAGTGTTGCGGTTCCTCATGCTACCTGTAATTCGGTAAAAGAAACTCAGATTGTACTTGGCATTAGTTCCAAAGGCGTTGATTTTGAAGATTTAAACAATTCTGGAAAAAGTGTAAAAGTGAATCTTGTCTTTCAAATACTTTTTGATGAAAATAATTCTGCTGAACATCTTCATGTTTTAAAAGATATTTTAGAACTGGTGAAAAATCCAAAATTTCTGGATAAGGTGCTCAAGTC
Organism: uncultured Treponema sp.; assembly: GCA_945915085.1. GTDB lineage: Bacteria > Spirochaetota > Spirochaetia > Treponematales > Treponemataceae > Treponema_D. The sequence goes on from CAMEET010000009.1 coordinate 3,033, forward strand.
AAAAAATGCAGAAGAAGTTTGTAAAATAATTCAGGGGAAATAATAATAAATTACTTTATGTAGATTTGTCCCTGAGAATTGATGAGTTTTTTTTAATCTGTAAACAGATTTTGCTGTAAACAGATTTAGAAACTTTGAATTTTATTTTATGGGTGGTTTTTATGATAACTGATAATCCTGAACTTGACGCTATAAATCATCTTCTTGAAATCGAAAAAAATGCTTCTATATTAGTGAACGAAGCTCATGTTGAATCTGATAAACGCATTTCACAGGCTCGTGCACAATTTTCTGCAAAATATAAAGAAAATCTTGAAAAAATAACAGAAGAATTAGAATCTGAATATAAAAATAAAATTGAATCAATTTCAAAAAAATATGATGACGATTTTGCTGAATATAAATCATCTTTAGAAAAAAAAGTGCAGAATAAAAAAGACTTTTCTGAATTGTTGGAAAAACTACTTTCGAATTAATTATCAGGAATAGCAGAATGGATAAGAAAAGTGCTGATGAATTTATTTTTGCCAAATTAAGCGGAAAGTTGAGAAAAAGTTTTACAGGCGAGCGTACAAAACTTCTTTTTGAACCAAAAAATCTTTCTGAATTGTGGACTTTACTTTTTAACACTCCAGCTCCTCTTGTTCCTGAAACTATGCTTGCTCAAAAAATTGAAGCTCAGGCATATAATAATTTTTTTTCTGATTATACTGATTTTGTCAGTCTTTATGATAAACCAAGTCCTGTGATTATTGATTTGCTTTGTGAATATGAAGTTGAAAATCTGAAACTTGTGCTTGCAGCTCTTTGCAATGAAGAACAAAAAATGCCACCAATTGCCGATTTGCGGGGATTTACGCAGTGCAATTTTTCAAACTGGCCTGATATTGAAAAAATTACACAGAATACTCAGTTTGAATGGCTGAATAGTGTACCTGATATTCATCATATAAATCAGATTGATTTTAAACTGGATATTCAGGTGATAAAACATTTATGGAAATCTTTGGAGCATGAATCTGGCGAGATAAAAGCTGTTCTTGAAGATTTATTTTACACTGAATTTATCATCAAAAATGTTGTCTGGATGCTGCGTCTGAAACTTTTTTATAAAATGGATAATAATCAGATTGCAGATAAATTAATTTACGTTACTTCACGTGCTGATGAAAAAGACCCAGTTGCCGGTCCTGTAATTCATCTTTTAAATCTTCCTCTTGACGAATACGACGCTTGGAGTCATTGGAAATATCATGATTTACTTAATCCTTTTGAACCCGGCGTTCCTTGGAAAATAAATCCCCTTTGGATAGAAAAAAAGAATAGAGTAAAACTAACTCATAAGGCGATATCATATTTTCATCAATATCCTATGTCAGTTTGTACTCTTGTTACATGGAATAAAATAAAAGATTATGAACTTTCGTGCATCAGAGCTGCGGTAGAAAGAATCCGGTTAAATATTGAGCCTTCTGAGGCGATGAAAACAGTTGGCATACCACAAGATGGAGGTGCAAATGGCAAAAACTACTAAAATGAAACTTTTGGAGCTGATGGTTTTAAAAGAAGATGTATCAGCTGTGATTGAATATATTGGAAAAAGAGAGTCGTTCCAGTTTCAATCAAAAGAAAATCAAAAGAAAAAATCTGATGGTGAACTTGCGCAGAAAATCTCGAATGTTGACAGTCAGCTTTATGATGAACTGTGCAATATTTACAAAGATTTAGGTTTTGAAGATAATAATTTTGATTTGAAAAAAAGTTCTGTCCCTACGGATGAAGAAAGAAATCAGATTACAAAGTTGATTTCTGCATATCGTGATTTGCAGCAGAAAATTCAAGAAGAAAACGAGAATTTTACAAAAGTTGATGCTGCTTACACAGAAGCAATGGCTTTTTCGAATCTGCAAGTTTCTTTTTCTGAACTTGATCATCTTTCTTTTTTGTCATTGAAAATTGGTAAAATTTCGGAAAGTGATTTTGATGTTCTCAAAAATGCGCTTGAAGGAACGGCTGTTGTTATTCCTCTTGGAAATGTAAAATCTCATATTCTTGTTGCTTCATCAAAGAAAAACCGTTTTGCACTTGATGCTGAACTAAAAAAAGTGCATTTTGTGGAAATGACTGTTCCTCAGGATTTTAAAGGCGTGCCGGAATCTGTTTTGGATGGTTTGAAAAATAAAAAATTTGAAGCTGAACAGATGCTTGAAGAACTGAAAACTGAAAAAGCAAATTTTGCTCAAACTCATAAAGAAAAACTTATCCGACTGATTAGTTCTCTGGCAATTGCAGTGCAGATTGAAAAGGTAAAGCAAAATCTTGAATCTACTGAATTGGTGTATAGAATTGCTGGTTGGATTCCTGCAAAAGAATGTGAATCTTATATGAAGGATTTGGATAATCTGACGGAAAGTAGAATTGCAATCAGAGCTTATGAACCATTTGAAGTTCCTGCAATTTTGTCAGGAAAAGAAGAAGTTCCTGTAAAACTGACTCACGGAAAATTTGTTCACAGTTTTGAAAGAATGATATTTTCTTACGGTTCTCCAGTTTATGGTACAATTGATCCGACTCCTTGGGTTGCACTGTTTTTCACTTTGCTGTTTGGAATTATGTTTGGTGACTGCGGACAGGGACTTGTTTTACTTCTCATGGGCATTTTGATGTCAAAAAAAGTGCTGGATATGGGAAAATGGAATCAATTTTCTCCAATTTTCATGGCAGTGGGAATTTCAAGTTCAATTATGGGGCTTTTGACAGGTGAGTTTTTTGGCACGGAAGAACTTTTGGAACCTTTTGCTCATTGGGTGACTGGTTTATTTGGAAAACCTCATGCACCGATTGTTAAACTCATGCCTTCTAGTGATCCTAAATCGATTTATGTGATGTTTGGTGTATTTGGTGTGGCTGTTGCGATTGGATTTGTTATCAATACTTGCGGTTTGATTATCAATATAATTAACAATATTATCAGAAAAAGATATGGTGAAGCACTTTTTGGAAAAAATGGTCTTGCAGGTGCAATTTTCTTCTGGTATGTAATAGCTCTTGTTCTGCGAATGGTTCTTTTGCATCATTCTCCTCAAGTTTATGACTGGGTGATAATCTGTGTTTCTCTGTTTTTTGCAGCATTTGCATCTCCGTTTGAACGGCTTTTATCTGGAGAAAAACCTTTGCTCGAAAACGGTTTTGGAACTTATTTAATTTCAAGTATTGTTGAAGTGATTGAAGTTATTTCCGGTTATCTTTCAAATACTGTAAGTTTTGTGCGTGTAGGGGCTTTTGCACTTTCGCATGCTGTTTTGAACTTTACGATTATGACTTTAACGTCGCTTTGTGGTGGAAAAGGTACTGTCGGCGGTATTATTGTTATGATTATTGGAAATGCTTTGATTGTTGTGCTTGAAGGTATGATTGTTGCAATTCAGGTTGTGCGACTTCAATATTATGAATTTTTCAGTAAGTTCTTTCATGAAACTGGAAAAGAATTTACTCCATTTAAGTTTGAAATCGAAAAGTAATCATTCCTGAACAATTGAAAATGGTGATAAAATTTGTAAATAAAATAAAGAGGTTTGATATGAAAAAGAAAATTCTTAGTTTCTTGGTTTGTTTGGCTGGTTGTGCAGGTCTTTTTGCTCAGGAAGCAGAAGCTGCAGCTCAATCATCAAGCGGTGCTGTAAAATATCTTGCAGCTGCAATTGCCGTAGGACTTGCATGTATTTCAGGTGGTATGGCTGTTGGAAAAATTGGTGCAGCAGCAATGGGTGCTATGAGTGAAAATCCTGAACTTTCAGGAAAAGCTCTTCCTTTTGTTGGTCTTGCTGAAGGTATTTGTCTTTGGGGAATGCTTGTAGCAGTTTTAATTCTGTTCATTTAATCGTTGTAAAAGTGAAATTTTATATTATCGGTGAACGGGAAATTGTCCTTGCTTTTAAACTGACTGGTATTGACGGCACAATTGCAGAATCACGAAATGAAGTTTTGGATGCTTTTAACAGAGTTACTGGTAAAGGCGGAATTGCAAATGTGCCTTCTGGCGAAATTCCAAGAATTTTGATTTTGACAGAACATGCTGCCAGTCAGATTGAAGCTGAGGAAATTGCCTGGCAGAAAACAGGAAATTATCCTCTTATTGTAGAAGTTCCAGGACTTGATGGTCATCTGAAAGGAAAAAAATCTTTGTCAGATGCCATAAAAGAAGCTATTGGAGTGGAAGTTTAAATTCGGAGGTTTAGAATGCAGGAATTGCGCTCAACTGATATTTTGGATAAAGAAATCCTGTCTGATTCCAGAAGAAAAGCTGAAAAGATTTTGAAAAATGCTGATTCAGAATGTAAGGAACTTCTGGACTCTTTAGACAGTGAAATTCAGAAAGCAAAATTAGAAAAGCAGGAAATTTATAATAAAAAAATCGATTCTTTTGAAAAAAATAAAAAAGTTTCTATTCCTCTTGAAAAGCAGCGTTTTAAAATCACTTTCATTGAAAATGCTGTCTTGCAGAATATTAATGAATATTTAAAATCCATTGATGACAGTAAAAAAATTACAATGCTCATTTCTCATCTCAAAAATTCTGATGAATTAAAAAAATCGGTGGGCGACCAAAAACTTACAGCTTTTTTCTATGGTTTTGATGAAGCCGAAGTAAAAGCTCAGCTTTCAAAAAAAATTGGAAAATTTCTTGATAAATGTGAAAAGACTGAATTTGGAAAAACTGCTTATGAAAAAGATTTTGGATTTGAAAATCCTCAGGGAATCATTCTAGAAACGGAAAATAAATCTTTCCGTGTTCGACTGACTTTTTCTGAAGTGTTTGAACAGATTCTTGATAAAAATAGAGAAGAGTTGACATCAACTTTGTTTGGAGGCGACTTATGATTGAAGGTAAAATTACAAGAATTTCAGGACCTATTGTTTATGCAGAAGGACTGGATGGTTGTGGTCTTTACGATGTAGTTGATGTTGGAAATAAAAAACTGATTGGAGAAATCATCCGTCAGAATAAAGGAAACGCTACAATTCAGGTTTACGAGGAAGATACCGGTATGAGTATTGGTGAACCTATTGTTTCAACTCAAAGACCTCTTTCTTTGCGTCTTGGGCCTGGCGTTGTCGGAAATATTTATGACGGTATTCAGCGTCCTTTGCAGGCAATGTATGAAAATTCAGGTTCATTTTTGCTCCCTGGTGAAAGAACTAAACCTTTGGATGAAGAAAAAATCTGGCATTTTGAAGCTTTGAGTGATGTAAAAAAAGGTATGCCGATAAAGCCTGGTATTGTTTTAGGAACTGTAAAGGAAACCGAATCTATAACTGAAAAAATCATGGTTCCACCTTATGTGCGTGGGCGTGTTTTAAAAGAGTTTAAAGGAACAGGCGATTATACTGTAAATGATATTATTGCCGTTACTGAACTTGATGAAGAAATCCAGATTGCTCAATATTGGCCGGTGAGAAAACCTCGTCCTTATGCGCAAAAACTTGGTGTTACAGAACCTTTGATTACAGGTCAGAGAGTGATAGATGTGTTTTTTCCGCTTTCAAAAGGTGGAACGGCAGCAATTCCTGGCGGTTTTGGAACAGGAAAAACAATGACTCAGCATGCGATTGCAAAATGGTGCGATGCCGATTTGATTGTTTACATCGGCTGCGGTGAACGCGGAAATGAAATGACTGAAGTTTTGACAGAATTTCCAGAATTGATTGACCCAAGAACAGGTCGTTCAATTATGGAAAGAACAATTTTGATTGCAAATACTTCAAATATGCCGGTTGCTGCTCGTGAAGTTTCATTATATTCAGGAATTACTTTGGCAGAATATTTCCGCGATATGGGAATGCATGTAGCAATTATGGCAGATTCTACTTCCCGTTGGGCTGAAGCCTTGAGGGAACTTTCTGGTCGTATGGAAGAAATGCCGGCAGAAGAAGGTTTTCCTGCTTATCTGCCAACAAGACTTGCTTCATTTTATGAAAGAGCTGGCCGTGTTATTTCTCTAGAAGGACAGGAAGGGTCAGTTTCTGTAATCGGTGCTGTTTCTCCTCCTGGCGGTGACTTTTCAGAACCAGTAACTCAGCATACAAAACGATTTATCAGATGTTTCTGGGCTTTGGACAGAGAACTTGCAAATGCACGTCATTATCCTGCTATCGGATGGATAGATTCTTATTCAGAATATGCAGACGAAGTAAAAGACTGGTGGGCACTTCATAATCCTCTTTGGGAAACTCTGCGAATGGATGCAATAAACCTTTTGAAAAATGAAAACAGATTGCAGCAGATTGTCCGTTTGATTGGTCCTGATGCATTGCCAGATAGTGAAAGACTTGTTTTGAAAGTTGCAGAGATGATTAAAAATGGATTTTTGCAGCAAAATGCTTTTGATGATATTGATATGTACTGTTCTTCTGCAAAACAGATTGCCATCCTGGAATTGATGATGGAATTTTACAAACGCGCGCTTGCAGTTATAAAAGCAGGTGCTCCAATTGGTCAGGTAACAAAAATTCCTGCCTGCGATGAAATTGTCAGAATCAAAATGGTTTATAAAAATGAAGAATTGGACAAAATTCAGGAAGTAAAAAACAGACTTGACATGCAGATGAGCGAAATTGAACATATGTATTCAGGAAGGTAATTGTTTATGAAAGGAACAGAATATAGAGGTGTGACTTCGGTTGATGGACCAATCGTTATTTTAAAAAGAACAGAAAACGTTTTTTACAATGAAACTGTCTGTGTGCGCGACCGTTTTGGCGAGAAAAGAATTGGAAAAATTGTTGACATTTCTCAGAATGCAGTTGTTGTACAGATTTTTGGTTCAACAATCGGACTTGATCTTGATGAAGTTACCTTTGAATTTCTTGACCAACCGTTGGAATTGAGAGTTGGAGAAGGTCTTTTGGGACGTGTTTTCAATGGACTTGGTGAACCAATTGATGGTTATCCTCAGATTATCAGTTCTGAAAAGAGAAACGTTAACGGAAATCCAATGAATCCTTATGCGAGAATTTATCCACGTGATTTTATTCAGACAGGAATTTCAGCAATTGATGGAATGAATTCACTTGTTCGCGGACAAAAACTTCCTATTTTTTCTGGAAACGGACTTCCTCATAACAAACTTGCAGCTCAAATCATCAGACAGGCAAAATTACGAAATAGTGATGAAAAATTTGTAATGGTTTTTGCTGGAATGGGCATTAAATATGATGTTGCAAAATTCTTTGTTGACACTTTTGAAGCTTCTGGTGTTCTGTCAAATGTTGTAATGTTCCAGTCGCTTGCAGATGCTCCGTCTATTGAACGAATTGTAACACCACGCTGTGCATTGACTGCTGCTGAATATCTGGCTTTTGAAAAAGGAATGCACGTTCTTGTTGTAATGACAGATATGACTAACTATTGTGAAGCATTGCGCGAAATTTCTACTACAAGAGGTGAGGTTCCAGGTCGAAAAGGATATCCTGGATATCTTTATTCTGATTTGGCTGAACTTTATGAAAGAGCAGGTCGTGTAAAAGGAAGCGAAGGTTCCATTACACAAATTCCAATTTTGACAATGCCAAATGATGACATTTCGCATCCAATTCCAGATTTGACTGGATATATCACAGAAGGTCAAATAGTTTTGGGACGTGAACTTTTCCAGGAAGGAATTTATCCTCCTGTTTCTGGATTGCCTTCACTTTCACGCTTGATGAAAGATGGAATCGGTGAAAAAATGACTCGCGAAGATCATGCAAATGTTTCAAGTCAGCTTTTTGCATCATATTCAAAAGTAAAAAGCATCCGAAATCTTGCTGCAATTATTGGCGAAGAAGAATTGAGCGAACTTGACCATAAATATCTTGTTTTTGGAAACAGAATGGAAAAAGAATTTTTAAACCAGGGTGAATTCGAAGAACGTACGATTGAACAGACTTTGGATTTGGGGTGGGAAATATTAAAAGAACTTCCGCGTGAAGAACTTACACGAATTAATCCTGAGCTTATAAAAAAATATATGGGCGAATAGCGGAAAAATTATGGCAAAACTTAATATAGCACCAACAAAATCTAATCTTCTGGCAATGAAAGAACAGCTTGCAGTTTCCACTAACGGTTATGAGTTGCTGGAAGAAAAACGTGAAATTCTTGTGCGCGAGCTTATGCATCTTGTGGAAAAAGTAAAACTTTTAGAAAAACAGATGGATAAAGCAGTAAATCAGGCATATCCAGCGTTTAAACGTATGCTTATGGTTGACGGTGCAGACCAGATTCAGCGTCTTTCTCATGGAATTCATTATGATTTTCATATGAATGAAAAAAAAGTGACAATCGGCGGTATGGGATTTTCTTCTATAGATGTGGAAATTCCAAAACAGGAATTATTTTATTCTTTCAATGGAACTGATGCAAACACTGATGATACAGTCAGCAAGTTTTTTGATTTACTTTCAATTTTGACGCAGATGGCTTCTATCAGAACAATTGTCTGGCGTCTTGCAGATGAGGTAAAAAAAACACAGCGGCGTGTAAATGCTTTGGATAAAATGATTATTCCGCAGACAGCTGAAACAAAAGCTTATATCGAAAGTGTTTTGGAAGAACGCGAAAGGGAAAATGTGTTTGTTTTGAAAGCATTAAAGAAAAAAAATGCATCAAAAAATTAAGTCTAATAAAATATTAAATTTTTTTAAAAATATTTTCATACTTTGAAAAAAAAAGTGTTATAATATAAGTATGGCAAAAACATTTTTTAAAAAAATCATTGTAGCGATAAATGGAAATCAGTCCTCAATTCATGCGGCTATGTATGCAATAATGATGGCTAGAGTTTATCATTTGAGTGTAAAATTTGTTTATGTTGTAGACACTGCCACTATCAAATATCTGACTATGAATCGCTTTTTGTTGTCTGAAGAAAAGATTGATTTTGAGGAAAAACTGACGATTGACGGAACTCATTATCTTGATTATGTAGAAAGACTTGCAGTTTCAAAAGGACTTGAAGTGGAAAAAGAGCTCCGAAGTGGCGGCGTTTTTACCGAAATTATAAAAGCTGCAGAAGAATATGATGCTGATTTAATTTTGCTTGGCGGAACAGAAAAAGATGCAGCACCCACTGATTATCGAAAACCAGTTTTGTCAAGAGATCAAAATGAAGTTCTTGCAAACTCAAAATGTCCTGTTTTGATTGTGCAAAAAGAAGGAATAGAAGCTGAGTTTAAAATTTTTTAGCAAATTTTACAGTCAAAACTATTTTTTTACAGAATTGAGTGGAATTTATGAAAGATTTTTATAATATTCTTGGAGTCAGGCAAAATGCAACTCTTGCGGAAATAAAAAGAGCATACAGAGAAAAGGCAAAGTTATTTCATCCTGATACTGCTGGTAAAGATGCAAATCATGCAAGATTTAATGAAGTTGTACAGGCCTATAGAGTTTTGTCTGATGCACGTCAGCGAAACATTTTTGATGAATCTTTTTTTGTAAAAATCAAGAAATCAAGAGCAGATTCAGAAAGTTTTGATTATTACAAATGGTTATCTTCAAGAAATGATGATGAAAGCCGTGCAAAATTCATTTTTTTTACACTTATGCACCACAAAGAAGATGAAGCTGTTGCCGAGTTCAAAAGAATGCAGTCTTCTAATCCTGATTTTTCTTTAAAAGACTGGTTTACAAGAGAAGATTTTATGGATTACGGTTATATTCTTGCAGAAGAACTTGTTATTCGTGGTGAATATTATGATGCAATTCTTCTTCTTGAACAGATAATCAAAATGGAATATTCGTATACTTATTTTTACATTTTTTTTCCCGAAGTTATTGATTTTACTATGAATATTTTGAAAAAAAATATTGATGGTGTGATTTCAGACGAACTTGCACTTGATGTTTATGAGCGTGCGCTTGATTTAAATCTTGGACGAAGTGCAGATTCTTTTTTTCTGCGAAAGATGAGTGAAGAATATCTGCGCATAGGGGATGAAGCAACGGCACAAATCTGTTTTAATGAATCAGAAAAATTGAAATATTGACGTAAAATCATCGTATTTTTAATTTATTTCCGGATTTTCGATTGTAAACCGTGGCAAGGATAGTAGGGACACCGAAGGTGGCCACTGGACTGAGCGAAGCGAGGGAAGCGGCTGGAGCGATAGCGAAATCCCGAATAGCCTGTTTTTTGCGAAGCAAAAAGCCACCCAAAATATAAAAATAAAAAAACTCGATATTTGATCTTTTAGTTTTTCGATATAATTGCTTTTTTTTTAGATAAGTGGTATTGTTTTTGTAAGAGGGCGTTGAGTTTTCACGCAATAAAGATGATACACTTAAAAACAATCGAACAAATTAATGAAATCAGAAAAGTCTGTCATATTACGGCAGATATGTTTAATGAACTTATTCCAAAAATTAAAGCAGGACTTTCAACTTATCAGATAGACAAAATGTTTGAGAATTATATTGTTTCGCACGGAGGAAAACCAGCCTGGTGGCGAGAAGATTTTCCAGGTTCTGTGTGCATCAGTATAAATGAAGAAGTTATTCATGGTCTTCCATCAAAAAAACGCATCCTTAAAGATGGCGATTTGGTAAGTTTAGATGTCGGAATTGATTTGAATGGATATATAAGTGATACAACTCATTCTTTGTTAATTGGAAAAGTAAAGCCCGAAGTTGCAAAACTCAAAAAAGTGACAGAAGAATGTCTGCAGGCTGGAATTGCTGCGTGTGTTGTTGGAAACCGAATTAGTGATATTTCAAATGCCGTTTATGAAATTGCGGTGAAAAATGGTTATGGCGTTGTTTATGATTATACTGGTCATGGAGTGGGACTGGATGTTCATGAAGAACCAAGTGTGCCAAACTGTCCTTCACGTGGTGGAAATCCTAGAATTAAGCCTGGAATGGTACTTGCAATTGAACCTATGATTAATATGGGTGTGCCTGATGTAAAGGTTTTAAAAGACGGATGGACTGTCGTGACTGAAGATGGAAGTGTGAGTTGTCATGAAGAACATACTGTTGCTGTTTTTGAAGATCATACCGAAGTTCTGACAGATTTGAATTACAAAAACAACTGAAAATTTGAAAACTTCGACTGGGAAAAAACCCCCCCTTTATCCTCATTTTTTATAAAAAACAAAAAATTATAACGATTTTTGTTACCTTTTATTTGATTTGTAGTTATATTTTAAAACGAAGTAAAAAACAATTCGCGAAATTTTGTTATTTTCAGTTTTTCTTTTCTGGTTTTAGAAAATCAGAATGGATTAAATTTATAAGTGTGCGTTGCAGACTTCATTTTTAACTGCACATTCTCATTACATTGCGAGTGTGCGTAAAAAAGTCAAATCGGAAGTTTAAACTTCCTCATTGACTTTTTATGGGAGAAAATATGAAAAAATTGTTGAAAAAAATTGTAGGTTTATCTTTATTCATTTCGATGGGATTTAGCATTTTTGCTCAATCTTCTAAAAAAGTTTCAAACGAAGATTTAAAAGTTGTTGAATCTTTGCAGAATACATTCCGTTCTATCAGTCAGACTTTACTTCCTTCAGTTGTTGAAGTAGATGTTACTGAAACACAAACTGTTTCAAATCCTTTTGGCAGAATGTCAGATCCTTTTGAATATTTCTTCGGATTCCCATTCGGCGGCAGCGGAAATTCTAAAGATAAAGACAAAGAAAATGATAAAAACAAAGATTTTGAACTTGAAAGAAGCGGGCTTGGTTCTGGTGTAATCGTCCGAAAAACTGGAAATACATATTATGTCATGACAAATAATCATGTTGCTGGAAATGCAAAAAAAATTGTGATTAAACTTAATGATGGTCGTGAATTTGAAGGAAAACTTGTTGGTGCAGATGATAGAATTGATATTGCTCTTGTTTCATTCGAATCAAAAGATTCATCAATTCCAGTTGCGGTTTTAGGTGATTCTGATAAAGTGCAGCCAGGTGATATTTGTATGGCATTTGGTGCTCCTTTAGGCTACAGTCAGTCAGTAACTCAGGGAATTGTAAGTGCCGTTGACCGCTCGGAAAATCAGATGTCTTCAATGAGTAATTTTATTCAAACTGATGCTGCCATAAATCAGGGAAACTCAGGCGGACCTTTAGTAAATATTTATGGTGAAGTTATTGGAATCAATACTTGGATTGCTTCGGCTTCTGGTGGTTCTGTGGGACTTGGTTTTGCAATTCCTATCAATAATGTAAAAAATGCAATCGATTCATTTATTAAAAATGGAAAGATTATTTATGGCTGGGTTGGAGTAACTTTGCTTGAAGTTTCAGAAGATTTCAAAAAAGATTTGGGAGTTGAAGGTCTGGATGGTTCTTTTGTTTCTTCTGTTGTGCTTGATTCTCCAGCTTACAAAGCAGGAATTAAACCTGGAGATTATATTGTCAGTTTGAATTCAAAGAAAGTAAAGGATTCAAATCAGCTTGTTCGTGAAATAGGATATTTTGAAGCTGGTTCTACAGCAACAATTGGCGTTATGCGTGGCGGAAAACGCATTCCTGATATGACTGTCAAAGTTGAAGAACGTGCTACAGCTCAGGAAATGCAGAAACTTAGTTCATGGCCAGGATTTATTGCACAACCATTGACTGATTCACTTCGTGAAAAACTTGGAGTAAAAGACAAGAAAGTTCGTGGCGTTGTGATTAGTAATATAGAAGAAAAATCACCAGCTGCAAGTTTGCGTTTGCAAGATGGCGATATTATCACAGCAGTAAATGGAAAACCTGTAAAAAATCTTGCAGAATTCTACAGCGAATTGGCAAATGCAACAAAATCAATCAATTTTGATGTATACAGCAATGGCGGAACAATTACAACAGGAAGTTTTAAATTGTAAAACACACTTTTGAATAGAGCGCAGTTTCGTAGATAAAAAAATATTATTGAGATAAGCTGTTTTTATAAATATGAATCACCTTGGTTATCTTGGGTAACTGGGGTGATTTTTTTTAACTTTGGTTATTTTCGTTGACACCTTGGTTAATTTTTTTTGACACCTTGGTTTTATTTCATGACACTTTGGTTTTATTTCATGACACTTTGGTTTTATTTCATGACACTTTGGTTTTTTTTGAAATTTCCTATTGCCATTTGTGAATATGCATATATAATGCAATCAAGTTACGTAACAAAAAAATGTATAGGAGATACACAATGAAAAAACAAATTATTTTGTTAATTGCAGTATTAATTTCTTGTTTATTAATAAGTTGCGATTTTTCTTCTATAAGGCAATTAAAACCGGATAGTTATTATTTTACAAAAACTGAACCTTTTGAATGGGATAAAGATTATGTTTTAGCAGCAACGAACTTTCCCCCTCAAATTCAAATATGGGATCCCCAAACAAATAAGATGGTTCATAAATTTTCTTTGTGTGAAAATGAGGAAAAATGGGGGAAAGGAAGTAAACGTTCTTTAATTATGTATGATTTATTTGCTCATGATGGAATAATTTGGTTTGTTGGAGTTGGAATATCAGATTCATTAGTCAGACTTGAATGTAAGACTGGTGAATTTAAATTTATACCTTTAGATATATCTCCTTACGAAGTATCTCTTATGCCAAAGTATGATAATGGAAAAGATGCTGTTTTTGTTGCAAGTGCTTCTTATCCGCAAAAAGGAATTTCGATTAGAATTTTAGATATGCAAGGAAATGTCATTCAAAAAAACGATATATCCTATGCAGATGAATATCTAGATTTACGAACAACGTTAAGTAAGTATTATGATAATGAAAATTATTATACAATAGTCAGTAAAGAAGAGGATTTGAATAAAAACAGTACGGATATTTTTAAAGTGCTGCAATTGACTAATACTGAAAATACAACTGTCTTTAATATTCCGAAAGAAAAAATTATACAAGAAGACATAATTAATAATGCGTTTGGAAAAAAATTACAACGTTTTTCATATTCTCCGATGCTTCTTTTATATAATAATGCATCCAAAAACCGATTTATGGAACTATCTGTTCAGGATTTAGACTATCGGGAAAATGAAAAAGATTATATTCGGTTTTTATATAAAGTTAATTCATTATTAGATTTTGATTTTGAATATACAGGGATTTATTATGACGAAGCAGATGCAAAATCATTTTGGTCGGTAGAAGAATATGGAGATAATATTTATATTACAGGGAAACAGTTATGTTTAATTCCTGAAAAAGAGCATATTGATGGTTTGGAAGTTGCAATGTATTCAAAGAATGGCGGAAAGCCTATAAAAACAGCTCCATTATTATATGCTAATAGAGTCTATTGTGAAATGAAAGATGATTGTGCATGGTTTTCGAAAGATGTTTATTCACAAGATATCAATACATTTGAATGGGATTATTCAGACAAAACAGGAATATATAAACTGGATTATAAAAATCAAAAAGTATATGAATATTCACCAGACGGAACTTGTTTAGAAATTGAATGGAAAGATTGTAACTAGAATTTAAAAAAACAGGGTTTTGAAACTGCTCTTTTTCACAAAAAGGGATAAAATAAGACTCTGTTTTTTTCAAAAATAATGTATACGGTTTGCAGAAGAGTAAAAAAAATTGTATAATAAAAAATATGTACAGACTCTACGTAGAAAGAAAGCCTGGTTTTGATAACGAGGCAAAAAGTTATTTAACACAGATTAATGGTTTTTTGGGAATTTCAGGAGTTACTGGAGTTCGTTATTTTAATCGCTATGATATTGAAAATGTGACAGAAGAAGTTGCAAAAATTTCAGCAACAAGAATTTTTTCTGAACCACAAAGCGATTTTGTTACTTTTGAAGAACTTCCGCAGATTGAAGGTAAACAGATTGTTTGGGAATACCTTCCGGGGCAATATGACCAGCGTGCTGATAGTGCAGAGCAGTGTCTTTCATTGTTGCGTGCCGGGCTGAAAGATGTAAAAACAAATTCTGAACCTCCTGTAGTGCGTTGTGCAAAAATTGTCTTTCTTTCGGGCAGTGTAAATGATGATGAACTTACTAAAATAAAAAATTATCTTATAAATCCAGTTGATTCACGTTTGACTGATGAAACAAAACCAGAAACTTTAAAAATGCAGATTACAAATCCTGATGATATTCCTGTTGTCGAAGGTTTTATCAAAATGGACGATGCAGCTCTTGAAGATTACCGCAATAAAATGGGACTTGCGATGGATCATGCTGACATCAAATTCCTGCAGGATTATTTTATTGGTGAAGGTCGTGACCCTGTCGAAACTGAAATCCGCGTTTTGGATACTTATTGGTCTGATCATTGCCGTCATACGACTTTCCTAACGGAATTGAAGGATATAAAAATCGAAAAAGGACCTTATTCAAAACTTTTTGAAAAATCTCTGAAAAATTATACAAAAATGCGTACAGATTTGTATGCAGGACGTACCGATAAACCTGTCTGTCTTATGGATATGGCTGTAATCGGCATGAAATATCTGAAAAAACACGGCATGCTTGAAGATATGGAAGTTTCTGAAGAAAACAATGCATGTTCTGTTTATATTGACGTGCATTATACAGCCGATGAAAATGGAAAACCTCTGGCAAAAGACGATCCAAAAGCTACAGAACGATGGCTTATGATGTTTAAAAATGAAACTCATAATCATCCTACAGAAATTGAGCCTTTTGGTGGCGCTGCAACTTGTCTTGGTGGTGCAATTCGTGATCCACTTTCTGGTCGTTCGTGGGTTTATCAGTCTATGAGAATTACTGGAGCGGCTGATCCTACTGTTCCATTAAATGAAACAAAAAAAGGAAAACTCCCACAGATGAAACTTTGTCGTGAATCAGCACAGGGATTTTCTTCTTACGGAAATCAGATTGGTTTAACTACTGGTCAGGTGCAGGAAATTTATCATCCTGGTTATGTTGCAAAAAGAATGGAACTTGGAGCTGTTATTGCTGCTGCTCCTGTGGATACAGTTATCCGTGAACGTCCTGAGCCTGGTGATATTATCATCTTGCTTGGTGGTGGAACTGGTCGTGATGGTATTGGTGGTGCAACTGGTTCTTCAAAAGTTCATACTGAAAAATCTGTTACAACTGCTGCTGCGGAAGTTCAAAAAGGTAATGCTGTTGAAGAAAGAAAGATTCAGCGGCTTTTCCGCAATAAAGAAGTGAGCCTGATGATTCGTCGCTGTAATGATTTTGGAGCTGGTGGTGTTTCTGTTGCAATTGGTGAACTTGCTCCTGGTCTTGAAATTGACCTTGATAAAGTTCCAAAAAAATATGAAGGTTTGAATGGAACTGAACTTGCAATCTCTGAAAGTCAGGAAAGAATGGCTGTTGTTGTTCGCAAAGCTGATGTTGAGCGTTTTATTGAAGCTGCACAAAAAGAAAACTTGAATGCCGTTGTGGTAGCAGAAGTTACAGATACAAACCGTCTTGTTATGAAATGGCGTGGCAAAACTATTGTTGATATAGGAAGAGAATTCCTTGATGCGGCAGGCGCTCATCACGAAGCAAATGCATTGATTGAAAGTCCTGCTGAACCTGAAAAATCTCCTGTTTTAAATCCTTTGGAAAGTGTTAGTGAAAAACTTAACAAAGAAGTAAAATGCGAAGGTTGTGTAAGAAATAATTTACAATCAGCATGGCTTGCAAATATGAATGATTTGGCTTGCTGCAGTCAGCGTGGTCTTGGAGAACGTTTCGATGGTTCTATTGGTGCTTCCTCAGTATTGTTCCCTTATGGAGGAAAATATCAGAATACACCAGAAGCAGGTATGTCTGCAAAAATCCCAGTTGTTTCTCCTCGTGAAACTTCAACTGTAAGTTTGATGACTTATGGATTTGACCCAAGAATTGGAAACTGGTCGCCATGGCACGGTTCAAAAATTGCGGTTTTATCTTCTCTTGCAAAAATTTCCTGTCTTGGAGGAAAAGCCCGCAGTTCAAGATTAAGTTTTCAGGAATTCTTTGGACGTGCTGTAAACGAAAAACGATGGGGATATCCAGCTGCTGCTTTGCTTGGTTCTGTTGACGCTCAGGTGGAATCAGGATGTGCTTCAATTGGCGGAAAAGATTCAATGTCTGGAACTTTTGAGGATATTAATGTTCCTCATACTCTGGTAAGTTTTGCTGTTACACATGACGAAGTTTCAAATGTAGTAAGTGGAGCTTTCAAATCTAATGGTAACAATATTTATATGGTAAGTGTTCCATATTCTGATAAACTTGAACCTGATTACAAAACTTTCCTTGAGAATTCTGATGTAATTTATGATTTGAATAATGCTGGCAAAATTAAAGCAATGTATCCAGTGGGACCTGGCGGTATTGCCGAAAGCCTTACAAAAATGGCAATGGGTAATATGATTGGTGCAAAGATTGACTGTAAAGCTGTAAATAAAGCTTATGAATCAACTCTTGGAAAATATTGTTCTACACGGGGAGTAGAGGCTTTATTTATCCCGATTTATGGTAATATTTTGATTGAAACTGATCAGGATTTATCAAAAGCTGGATTCAAAAAAGGTACAATTGCAAAAATTGGTGAAACAATTCAAGAACGATTAATCAAAGTTGAAAATGTAACGATAAATAAAATCATAAATGAATGTGTTGAAATTGATTTGAAAGATTGTGTTACTTCTTGGGAAGATAAATTAAAAGAAGTTTATCCACCTGTTTCTGATTATCCTTCGCAGGAACAACTTCCACAATGGGCAACTTCTGTTCACAAATCTTTAAGTGATATAAGAAAAGCTCCTGCATTTGTGCAGCCAAAAGCTCAGCCTAAAGTTTTGCTTCCAGTATTCCCCGGCACAAACTGTGAATTTGATATGGCAAGGGCATTTAATCTTGCTGGTGCAAATACAAAAATTGTAGTTTTGCAGAACAAAAATCCTGATGTTCTTGCAGAAAGTCTTTTGGAATTGGAGAAAGAACTTAAAGATACTCAGATTCTGGCACTTTCTGGTGGTTTTAGTGCTGGTGATGAACCTGATGGTTCTGCGAAATTTATAGCAAATGTTTTGAAAGCTGGAAATATCAGTGAAGAGGTGATGAATCTTTTGAAAAAACGAGATGGCCTTGTTCTTGGTATTTGTAATGGATTCCAGGCTCTTGTAAAAACAGGTCTTGCAATGTATGGCGAAATTGTTGACATGAAAGATGATATGCCAACTTTGACTTACAATAGAATTGGACGTCATATTTCAAGAATAGTTCGTACTCGTATTGTTTCTGCTACATCTCCTTGGGCAATGCATCCAAGTGTTATCGATGAAAGAAATCACTTGATTGCAATAAGTCATGGTGAAGGTCGCTTTGTTGTTGACCCTGTGACTGCACAGAAACTTTTTGAGAATGGTCAGGTTTTCAGTCAATATGTTGATGAATTTGGCGTTCCTGCAATTAATGAGCCAGACAATCCAAATGGTTCTGCTTTTGCAATAGAAGGTATTACTTCGCCAGATGGTCATGTTTTAGGTAAAATGGGACATAATGAGCGTGGAATCGGTATGGCAGAAAATGGAGCAAGTCTTGATTTGTTCAAAAATGTTGGTGGAAATCCTTTGACAAATCAAAATGAATCAACTTGTGAAAATATTTTTGCTGCTGGAGTTGCTTACTTTACAAAGTAACGCCAGAAATAAAACAATGCACGAGTAATGAAAATTTT
Organism: uncultured Treponema sp.; assembly: GCA_945915085.1. GTDB lineage: Bacteria > Spirochaetota > Spirochaetia > Treponematales > Treponemataceae > Treponema_D. The sequence goes on from CAMEET010000009.1 coordinate 21,689, forward strand.
GTGTTGAAAGAATTTTTTTACCCGTGCCTTGAGTTTTTTGAATCATTCTGTAAATTTGTCTTGAAACACAAGTTTTGTTTGTCTGAGTTCAAAAAACTCATTATTTTACTGTCTGCTGATCGCAGACTGATTTTATGGAAGGAAAATGAAAAAAATTATTTATACTTTGTCTCTTTTTTTTGTGATGGGACTTTTGTTTACTGGGTGTAGCAAAAATAGTGCAGATGAAAAAGGGATTTTTTATTCAATGGAAGATGCTTTTTCAGATGCTAAAAAGAAAAATCAAAATGTTCTTGTTATTGTAACATCAAATGGCGATGATGAATTGAGCGCGTCATTTGTTGATAATGTTATTAATGATGCAAACTTCAAATCAGATGTTTCATCAAAATATACAGTTCTTCACATGGATTTTTCAGAAGCTACTTTTAAAAAAACAGTTGTAAATCCAGAGGATGATAAAAAAACTCAGGATAAAGCTGAAAAATTTGCAAATCTTATGCAGAAAAATGCAAAATATGCAAGCAAACTTTACGTTCAGACAACACCTGCAGCTTTTCTTTTGACAAAAGAAAATTATTTTATTTCGGAACTTGATTTGTCTCAAAAAGTTGAATCTTTGCAGGATTTTATCAAAATGATTGATGAACAAAGTGAAACAATTGCTAAAGTAAATCAAATGGTGGAAGCTGCAAAAAAAGGAAATTCTTCTGAAAAAATTGCTGCAATAGACGAACTTTATGAATATACACAAATGATGTACCGTTCATTTTTGTCAGATTTAGTTTTTGAAGTTATTAATCTGGATAAAAACAATGAATCTGGTCTGCTCAGTAAATACCTTTTGACTTCAGCAGATATTACAAGTTCTGAATATTTCCTGCAGGGAAATGTTGATGCTGCTGTAAAAGGTTATCTTGACATTTGTCAGAATGAATATTTGTTGCCGGAACATAAACAGCAAGCTTATTATCTTGCAGCATACATCATGCTTATGACAGGTTCAAATGATTATGATGAATGTCTAAAACTTATTGATGAATCAATAGCTGTTGCTCCTGAAACAGACAGTGCAAGATCTATCAAAAATATGCGTGATTATTTGACAAATTCAATAATGACTGCTGAATAAACTTCTGGAGGTTTACATACAACATGGACGAATACCCCTCGCATGTACTGGTTATAATTCTGATTATTTTAATTGTCCTTTCAATGCTCTTTTCTATTTCTGAAAGTGCCTTTTTAGGAATGAATAAGCTTCGCCTTAGGATTTTGAGAAAAAATAAAAACAAACGTGCTCAAATCGCAGGAAAACTTTTGGAAAGAAAAGAACATTTAATCAATTCTCTTTTAGTATCAAACGATTTAGTGAATATTCTTCTTTCTTCTATTTTGACTTCCGTTGCGCTGGAAATTTTTGGTGAAAAAGGTGTAGGAATTGCAACTCTTGCTGCCACTGTTCTTTTATTGATTTTCGGTGAGATTACGCCAAAAACAATTTCTACGCGTTGTCCGGATAAAATTGCGTACGCTCTTGCTCCGTTTGTAAAATTCATCACAATAATTATGTTTCCGATAGTTGCAGTGGTGACTTTTATTTCCAGAGTTTTTCTACGGCTTTTTGGCATAAAGACGAAACAAAAAAAACAGTCATATACGGAAGAAGAAATAAAAACTTTTTTTGATATGAGTACGGAAAGCGGAATTATCGATAAAAGCGAAAATAAAATGATGAACCAGGTATTTAAATTTTCAGATTTGGAAGCTCAGAACATTATGGTTCCTCGAACAAGAATTCGGGCTGTTTCAGAGAACGCAACTTATAGTGATATTATTGAAGCGTCTCAGCGTTTCGGTTTTACGCGGTTTCCTGTTTTTAGAGATTCTATCGATGACATTGTCGGAATCATCTATATAAAAGATTTGCTCAGATTTAAAGAAAATCCTGAAAGTTTTGAAATAAAAAAAGTGATGAAACCTCCGATTTTTATTCTTGGTACAAAAAAAATGTCAGAACTTCAGGAGATTTTGTTTGAAAATCATCAGGCTGTTGCAATTGTTGTAGATGAATATTCTGGGACAGACGGAATTGTTACTGAAAAAGACATTACGCGGGAAATTTTTGCGTTTGACGAAGAAACTGCTTTACGTGGAAAAGTTTTTGATTATGATGAAATTGAAAATAAAACTGATTTTGAAGTAAACGGTTCTGTTCTGCTTCGTGATTTAAAACAGGAACTTCATGTAAATTTTGAATCTGAAATCAATGAAACTATTGGCGGCTGGCTTTGTGAAAAACTGGACAGAATGCCTGTAAATGATGATTGTGTTACATTTGAAGGCTGGAATTTTACAATCAAAAAGATGATGAATCGTCACGTTGAAACAGTTCAACTTACAAAATTGGTGCAGGAAGAAAGCGAGGAGGAGGCAGATTATGAATAGTATTCTTACTTTTGTAATTTTAATCATTCTGATAATCCTTGTAGGTTTTTTTTCTTCATCAGAAACTGCATATCTTTCTCTGCCAAAACTGAAAGTGCGGAGCATGGTAGAAGAAAGAAAACCTTATGCTAAAATAGTTGCAAAATTAAAATCCAATATGGATAAACTTTTGACAACTGTCCTGATTGGAACAAACTTTTTGAATTCTTTAGCATCTGCAATTGCTACAGCACTTGCCATTGAATTTCTTGGTTCAAAAGGAAGTGCAATTGCTCCATTTGTGACAGCATTTTTTATTACAGTATTTGGTCAAATTATGCCGAAAACTGTTGCTTCGCTTTATCCTGAAAATATGGCAAGTTTTAGTTCTGTGCCACTTTCACTTTTGGAAAAAATATTTTTTCCTGTCATCTGGCTTTTTGAGAGGCTTTCTCATTGTGTTGTATTTCTTGCAGAAAAAATGATAAAAAATGACGGATCTATCGTGACTGAAGAAGAACTTAAAACTCTAATTGATGTTGGTTCAAACGAAGGAACTATAGAAAAGGATGAAAGTGAACTTTTAAATAAAATCATCAAATTTAATAATCTTTCAATTAATGATGTTATGAAACATCGTTCAGTTGTGAGCATGATAAGTGTTGATGCAACTTACAAAGAAGTGGAGCAGGAGTTTTTGAAATCAGGTTTTTCTACATTGACAGTGTACAGTGGATTTAAAGAAAATGTTGTTGGTGTTTTAAATTATAAAAAACTTCTTTTTGATTCTCACAATGATGATTTACAGAAAGGGTATGCAGAAAGAAACATGTCCAAAGTGATGTTTGTGCCGGGAACGCTTTCTTTATTTGAAGTTTTACAGAAATTTCGTCAGGATGAACATAAATTTGCAGTTGTTCTTGATGAACAGGGACAGACTCAGGGAATCATAACAATCGAAGATATAATGAAACTTGTTTTCAAAAATATGTCTGATGAAAATTCTTATGATGACAAACCTGCAGAAGATAAAATTGAACCCGTTTCATATAATACTTTCATTGTACAAGGAGATATGAAAATTGAGGATGTAAATGAAATACTTGGACTCAAACTCGAATCAGAAGAAATGAACACTGTGGGAGGCTGGCTTTTCGAACAGTTTGGTTACCTTCCTTCCGAACAGAATGTTTTTGTCAAAGATAATAACGTTTTTACAGTAGAAGAAGTTTTTCAAAGGAGAATAAAAAAAATAAAAATCAAAAAATGCTGATTTTTGATAGAAAAAAACGGCAGATTTGTTAGTGGGCACATTCGAATATGATAAAGATTAAGATATTTTAATGTGCCACAGTTTTTAAGCTTTATATTGAAAAACAGTATCCCAAAGAAATCTGCCATAAAAATCGTGAAGTTCCACCTTGACAGCTTTTATCGATTGTCCAGTTTGTAGGAGTGTAATTTCCATTTTCATCAGTATACCGGAAATAGTCATTTCCTTTTGACACTGGAATGTATTGCAAAAATCCTTGAACAAAAATTTTATGATGTTTTTGAATGCTGTAACTGAGATTTAAACTTGACTGTAACTGATAACTCCATGGCATCAAATCCATAAAATGTGTTTTTCTTATGTGATGTTTGTCTAAAGCATTTATATTTGATGTATAAGGACTTATTAAAAATTCTCCGTCAATTTTAAGATTAAATAAAACTGGTGAGATAAGTTTTATGCCAACCAAAAATGCATTAGTCTCTTGAAAATATGAAATCACATTCCCTGAAAACTCTATTTTTTGCCAGTTTTCTTTTTTGTATTTTTTATAACCATCAAAACTATCAAAACCTAAATATTCATAGTTATATGCAACAAATGGTGTGATTGTAATTTTAAGTGGTAAACAAAAATTATATCCAATCTTTACAAAAATATTTCTGTAAGAATTTAAAAAGTTATCATGGATGGAATAATTTGTTAATTCTGTATCATAGTTTAACCAGTCATAATCTTGTATATTGCCGCTGGGAGTAGATGGAAAACCAAAACCTGCACCAAGATTAAAATATGCATATTTAAACAGAGTTAAATCTACTGAGGCTGAAACAATCGGAACATTTTTTACATCCCAATCGAGGCGACTCAAAACATCATCTGTGTTATGGGAATCGGGATCAAAAACATATTCTGAGATTGAACCGTTGAGTAAAGAAATATTTGCTTTTGCATCAACTGAAATTATCTTATTCTGTGCAAAAGTAAAACTTGTAATCAATAGTACAAATAATGTAATAAAAGCTTTTTTATTCATTTTATTGCTCCAATGGATCTGGTCCAAATATTTTTGCAAGTTGTTTTCGTGTTGCATCCATATCTTTTTGATAGTCTGCTATAAAACTTACTTTTTCGCCAGTTGAAGGATGTGAAAATTCAATTTTATAAGCATGAAGAGCCAGCCTTTTTAAAAGAGGACGTTCTTCAAATTCATCACCATTCCATCTTTTTTTTATTTCACTAAGTCGAACTGGTTTTTGATTTCCTCCATACAGCGGATCACACACAATGCTGAATCCGTTTGCTGCAAGATGAACTCTAATCTGATGAGTGCGACCTGTTTTTGGACGACATTCTATCCATGAATAAGGACCACAATTCCCAATCAGATGAAAATCAGTAACTGAAGGTTTTCCAAATTTTTTATTTACAACAGTGCGGTGAAGAGCATCTCCATCTGGTTCAAGTTTTAAATCAACATGTAAATCTTCCCACAGAGGATGTCCATAAACTAATGCATGATAGGTTTTAAGAACTTCTCGGTTTTCAAACTGCATGGAAAGTGAACGTTGTGCTTGTGGATTGCGTGCATAGATAATTAATCCAGAAGTATCCTTGTCGATTCTGTGAACGGCATACAGTTTTCCAAATTCTTTTGAAGCAAGAAGATCAAGACGAGGAGCATCAGGATTGTATCTGTCTTGAGCAATCAAAAGTCCGCTTCTTTTATTTAATACAACTATATCATCATCAGAAAAAATAACTTTATAATCAATATTTTTTTCAGCCATTTCAAAATTATATCAAAAAAAAAGATTATTGAAAACTGAAAGATGAAAAAAGTTTAACCAAAAAGTGCAACTAAATATCGTACCAAAAAAGGTTAAACAAGTGCATGTTTCTGCCAGCGGCGGCTTTTCCATCGAAGGAGCATGACTATGCCGCGAGTAGTTTCGTCTGTTCCAATGCTCAGCCAAAATCCAACAAGTCCAAGTCCGCATTTTAATCCAAGAATGTAACTTCCTAAAACCATAATGCACCAGTTGGAAAATATTCCGTAAAAAACTGGAAACTTTACATCACCTGCACCTTTTAACGCTCCTACATAAATCAGATTGAGCGTTCTACCGAATTCTATATAAATAGAATAAACTAATAGAGTGCTTACAAGAGAAATAACTTCAGGAATAGTTGTAAATGCTCTGATAACTGGTTTTTTGATAATAATTGCAAGTGTGATAAGTATCATGGAACAAGTAGTTGCAATCAGCTGATATTTATATACTTTTTTGTAAGCAATGTCATTTTGTTTTGCTCCGACAAAATATCCAGTTTTGATTTGAGTTGCATTTCCCATAGCAACAGCAACTGCAAAAACAAACCTTACAATCGTTTGAACATACACTTGTGCCGACATTGCATAAGTTCCGAGTGTTGAAATCATTGCCATAATCACAATCTGACTTACATTGTAAGAAAGACTTTCTCCAGCTGTGGGAAGTCCTACGCTCAAAATAGTTTTGTAAGTGCTGAATGGAACTTTAAATATTCCTTTAAAAGAAAATTCTACATCTTCTTTTTGTTTTATAAAAATAAAAAATAAAATGCACGAAACAAGCATGGAAAATCCTGAAGCAAAAGCTACTCCTCGTACACCAAAAACAGGAAGCCCGAACCAGCCGTAAAGTGAAATTGCATTTCCCAAAACATTAACTACATTTGCCACAACAGAAACGATCATTGCCTGATTTGTGTGTCCATAACTTCGAAGAATTGCTCCCTGCAGAAGACTAAAACCTGAAAAGAAGCAGAAACATCCGCCGTAAATAATAAAATATTCAAATGCAAAATTGCGAACAGATTCTTCAAGTGTGTAACACATCAAAAGCGGTTTTGTAAAAGCAAAAACCAGAGTCATAATGATGACAGAAAGAATCAAAAGCATGACAGAACTTGCCTGTGCAATATAATTGAGTTCTTTTTTTGATTTTTGAGCACCAAGATATTGTGCCAAAACGATTGTGCAACCAGTTCCTATCACTGAAAATAAAAGATTTAAGAAAAAAGCGTATTGTGATACAAGTCCAACAGCGGCTACAGCGTCATTACTGTATGAACTGAGCATAAATGTATCAGCTGATGATACAAGAATGCGCATAAATTGTTCCATTGCAATTGGAAAAGTAAGTTTAAACATTGGTAAAGAACCGCGATTTTTCTGTGAACTCATAATAATTACTCCCGAAGTTCTGTCATAAAAACTTTGATATATTGTAGTGAAATGCAAAACTTATGCAAGATAGTAAAGGATAGATTTTTTAACTTAGTAAAAACAGGGACAGACCTTGATAAAGGCGTTTGTTTATAGAAGAAATTTATATTGAATGAAAACTGTTTTTCTGTTAAAATCTTTATGTAAAAATACTTGCGATGATTCTGCATATTTTTACTGCAATTTGTATGATTGTAATTTTTCTTTTTTTTGGTCGCGATGATTCTGCGGCAAGGAAGTTACCATGAACATTGTAGTTATGGGGGCCCAGTGGGGTGATGAAGGTAAAGGTAAAATTGTTGATTACCTTGCACAAGATGCTAAATATGTAGTTCGTTTTGCCGGTGGTGCAAATGCCGGACATACGATTGTTGTTGACGGCAAAAAATATGCACTTCATCAGGTTCCTTCTGGAATTCTTTATCCTGGAAAGTCTGTTTTTCTTGGTTCTGGTATGGTTATTGACCCTGAAGCTCTTTTTAAGGAACTTCAGATGCTCAAAGATAATGGAATTGACTGGGAAGGACGTGTTTTTATTTCTGACCGGGCTCATTTAACTCTTCCTGGATATCGTGAGATGGATAAATCTCGTGATGCTGCAAGAAAACGTCCTATTGGTACTACTGGTCGTGGAATTGGTACTACTTATTCTATGAAATCTGAACGCGATGGTATTCGTGTTGCTGATTTGGATTGGGATGAAAAATGGAATGATTTGGACGATGCTGATAAAAAATTCCTCGAACAATACAAAGAGCAGCTTATTTCTATGCGTGTAAATATTGCTGCAAAAATGTTCGAATATCGAAACGAGAATATTTTGTTTGAAGGTGCACAGGGGGCTATGCTCGATATTGATTCGGGAACTTATCCTTATGTTTCTTCTGGAGCATCAGGTTCTTATGGCGCAGCTTCTGGTGCTGGAATTGGTCCTAAAGCTTTGGATAAAATTTATGGTGTTTTCAAGGCTTATGAAACTCGTGTAGGAAATGGTCCTATGCCTTCTGAATTCAATGCTGAAACTGAAGGTGAACTTTGTGATTATGTCCGCAAGACTGGTAATGAATTTGGTGTTACAACTGGTCGACCACGTCGCTGCGGTTATCTTGATTTAGTTGCTCTTCGTTATGCATGTCATGTAAATTCTATTGATAATCTTGTTTTAACTCATCTTGATATTTATGATGATATGAATGAGATTGAAGCTTGTGTTGCTTATGATATCGACGGTCAGATTGTGACAGATTTCCCAGCTTCTATTCCTGATTTGAATAAAGCAAAACCTGTTTTGCAGAAATTTGCTGGTTGGAAACAGGCTATTACATCATGTACTTCTTATGATCAGCTTCCAAAAAATGCAAAAGAATATATTGAATATATCGAAGATTTTACTGGTACAAAAGTAGGCATTGTTTCTGTTGGTGCAGACAGAAATCAAACTTTTGTTCGTGAAAAAATCTGGAAATAATTTTATAAGTTATTAATCAAAAACAAGGACAAACGGAAATATGATAAAAAAGCTGACATTTGCATTTATTTCTATTTTGTTTGTCCTTGCTTTTTCTTGCACTTCATCTTCTAATCTACAAAGCAAAAAAAATCAGAATAATCAAAATAAAGAAATTCAGCAGAACGAAATTCAGAATATTGAAAAGCAAAATGGTGAATGTGCGAATGTTGAGTTGACGAAAACTGAAATTCAGAAAGATAAAGTTCAGGAAAATGAACTGCAGCTAAAAAAAAATCAGAAAGTTGAAGTTCAGAAAACTGAAACAGAAACTGTTGATTCTAGCAAGAATACCCAAAAAAATCAGAATATTCCTACAAATGATGAAATTGAACTGCTTTTTGCCGGTGACATTATGGCTCACTCCCATAATTATCATATTTCATCTTTTGACAAAATCTGGCGTGATGTAAAACATTTGATTGATGGAAATGATTTTGCTTTTGCAAATATTGAATCTCCGGTTGATACTACAAAACCTGTTTCTAATTATCCGAATTTCAATATGCCGCAAAATTATGTTCAGGCGGCTGTAGATGCAGGCTTTAATGTTTTTTCACTTTGCAATAATCATTCAAATGATCAGTATTTAGAAGGAATAAAGGAAACGTTAAAAACTGTTGACAGAATTTGTGAGCAGGCTTCAAAAAAAGAAAATCCGAGTGCGCTTTATTTTTCAGGACTAAAAAATTCAAAGGAAAGTGAATTTTCTTATAATCTTATAGAAAAAAATGGTTGGAAAATTCTTTTTTTGCCAGTGACCGAACTTTTAAATCGTCCAGATTTTTCGGATTATATAAATTTTATAAAAACTGATGATGCTTCCAGAAAAAAATTCCTTGATTATGTAAAAAAACTCAGAGAAAGTAATCCCTGTACGGTTTTTATTCTGTCAATTCATACTTCTGAACCTGAATATACGAGAAATGTAACAAAACGTCAGGAAAAATTTTATAAAGATTTGATTAATAATGGAGTGGATATTATTTGGGCAAATCATGCGCATATTATCAAAAACCGCAAAATTATTGTGGACACAAATGGAAATAGTGATAAACTGATTATGTATGCAAATGGGAATACTGTCAGCGGTCAGAGACGAAATCCCGATTTAACTTCAAAAAATCCAGATGGAGAGAGGGATAATACTGGAGATGGCCTTTTTTACAAGGTGACTTTAAAAAAAGAAAACAACGGTTCTGTAAAAATTAAAAAATGTGAACCGATTTTAATAACTACTTACATTAATACTGCAAGTGAGTTTGTGTTAAAACCACTAAATCAGGATTTTGTAAACTATCTTTACAGTGTGCCTCGCACAAATTGGGCGAAATATATTGAACGCCGCATTATTATCAATCAAGAGGCAACAAAGGATTTAATAGAATGGCAATAGATTATAAAGAATTACCAGTTTATGCACAAAAACAGAAAATATTAGAATGTCTGGAAAGTAATCAGGTTGTGATTGTGGAAAGTCCGACTGGTTCAGGAAAAACTACGCAGATTCCTGTAATCCTGTATGAAGCTGGTTATACAACAAATGGAATAATTGGTGTAACGCAGCCAAGAAGAATTGCAGCTTTGAGCGTGAGTGAATTTATTTCAAAGCAGATGAATACCCCTTATCCAGGTCTTGTGGGGTACAAAATGCGTTTTGAGGATGTCACAAACAGTGATACAAAAATCAAAATCATGACAGATGGAATTTTATTGCAGGAAATGAAACTTGATCCATGGCTGAGTAAATACAGTGTTTTAATGATTGATGAAGCGCATGAAAGAAGTTTGAATATTGACTTTGTTCTGGGACTTGTAAAGCGTGTTTTAAAAGAAAGAAAAGATTTTCACGTGATTGTCAGTTCTGCAACTATGAATACTAAAGTTTTCAGTGAATATTTTGATGATGCGCCGATTGTTTCTATTGACACTGTAACTTATCCTGTTTCTGTTGTGTATGATCCTGTTGAAGGCGGAACAACCACTTTAACTGATGTAGGTGAAGAAAAACTTTTGACGAAAATTTATAATACTGTTGACAGAGTTTTGGATAATGATGAAGACGGTTCTATTTTGATTTTTCTTCCCGGTGAAAAAACGATTAAAGATTGTGTTGATAAACTTGTTCATTCTCCAATCGGCAGAAAACTTCATATCGTTCCGCTCTATGGCCGCCTTGCAAAAGAGGAGCAGGAACTTGTTTTTGAACCTGCACCAGAAAATAAAAAGAAAATAGTAATTTCCACAAATATTGCTGAAACTTCTGTTACGATAAGTGACGTTACAACTGTGATTGACAGCGGATTGTGCAAAATGAATTTTTATAATCCAAAAAACTTTACTTCCAGTTTGAATGAAACTGTCGTTTCCAAAGCTTCATGCAATCAAAGGAAGGGAAGAGCAGGCCGTACACACAGTGGAACTTGTTATCGTCTTTATTCCAGAACTGATTTTGAAACGCGTCCAGAATATACAACTGAAGAAATCTATCGAACTGATTTGAGTGAAGTTGTTCTCAGAATGTCCGAACTTGGAATTACAGATTTTTATGATTTTGACTTTATTTCCAATCCTGGTGAAATTGGAGTCATTGGTGCTGTCGATACTCTTAAAAATCTAGGCGCACTCGAAGATGATAATACTCTTTCGGATATCGGAAATCTTATGGTACAATTTCCACTGGAACCTAGAATCAGCAGAATAATTGTGGAATCTGTTTTGCATTATCCTGATGTAATCGATAAAACTCTGACGGCAACTTCCTTTTTATCCACAAATTCTCCTTTTTTACTTCCCCAGAATGAAGAGATGGAAGCAAGAAAAGCACATCATAGATTTCAGGATATGCAGGGAGATTTTGTAACTTATTTGAATCTTTACAATGCCTTTTTGCAGACTGATAATCGTGAGAAATTTTGCAAAAAAAATTATCTTGATTTGAGGGTAATGCTTGAAATTGAAAATATTAAAGAACAGTTGACTCAAATTGTGCGTGAAAAACTTGGCATTCCGGTGATGGAAAATAAAGGTGATATGTCTGATTATTTATGCTGCATTGCAGCCGGTATGATTCAGTTTGTATGCGTTCGGACAGGTCGTGAATCTTATCACAGTTTAACTGCTGACCATATCTGCATTCATCCGGGAAGCGTAATGTTTAGACAAAATCCTGTTTTCATTGTTGCAGGTGAAATTGTCAGAACCAGCAGGGTTTTTGCAATGAGTGTTTCGCCTTTAACAAGACCAATGCTTGATAGAATAAATCCAAATCTGTACGAAAGACTTATGGCTTGCAAAACTTCTAAACTCAAGGAAAAAGAAAATGTGCGTGCCAGACTTTTTGAAAATTATTCTGAAAAATCAAAAAGAAAAGGTTCAAAACTTACAGAAGGTGAAAAGAAAATCAAAAAACAGCAGGAAGTTATAGCAAAAAAAGGCAGAGATGAATCTTTTAGTTTTGGATCTTATCTTTTTGAAACAAAAAAAATCAATGGAAAAAAGACTGCCGTTTTGCCTCTTGAGCAGTTTAAACAGGCTGTAAAAGAGGAAAATAATAAAGAAAAAATCAAAGCTTGCAATAATCTGCGTGGAAAAATTGTTACAAATGATAACGGAACTATGCTTTGCGGTGAAAAACTTTCGCTTATCATTGATATTATAAAATCTGTTGATTTAAATCCAGTTTCTGAAAAAAGTTGGAATCGTCATCTGAATGTAAATATTTTCGATGCTGTAGGAAAAGAACAGTTGATTGATTCTTTGTGTTTTATTCTGCGCACTGCAATGGCGAAACAAAAAAGCAGGGAATATGGATTTATCTGTCTGTTTACAGATGGTCGGGGAAATTATTGGTTTAAAGTTTCCCGTGGATTTTCTACAGCCTTAATGGAAAGTCATTCAAGTCTGGAAGTTTTAATAGAAGAGAATATTGATTTTACAAACGAAGAAAAACATGAAATTAATAAAGCGCTTGCTCTTGTAAATAATTTTTATAAATAAAAACAAAAAAAACTCAAACAGGTGAAAATTGCTGTTTGAGTTTTTTTATGGAACTTTACATTTCCATTATAAATCATTTTATTTGTTGCGGATTATAATATTTATCGTCCACAGCACTGTTTGTATTTTTTACCGCTTCCACAAGGACATGGATCATTTCTGCCGACTTTTGGCATTGTTCTTCTTACAGTTATGTTATCGCCCTGTGACCTTTGGTTTGTGGCACTATTTACAGCCTGTCTTCTAGCCATATCTCCGTTGAAACTTGAGCGAGCTGCACTTTGAGAATTTACTGCAGCTGATTGCTGGGCAAAACTAGAAGCACTTTCATTGTGCTGAGCATTCACATTATTCATCTGTTGTTTTTGAGCTTCAATCATGCGTTTTCGTTGTTCTGCTGCTTCTGGAGAAAGCTGAATTCGCACTTTGAATACTCTTGACATTACAGTGTGTCTAATAGAAGAAAGCATTTCATCAAAAATGTTAAAACCATCGATTTTGTATTCTGTTAATGGATTTTTTGAACCGTAAGAACGAAGTGCTACTGCTTCCCTTAATCCTTCCAAAGTTTCCAGCTGGTCGAGCCATTTTTTATCGATAATCTGAACATATTGATAACGAATAAACATATTCAAGTTTTCTTTGCCGGCTAAAGCTTCTTTTTCTGTAATATCATTTTGCAATGCAGCAATTACACCATCGCGAGTCATGTTTTCAACAGGAAGCTGGAGTCCAAAAATATTTTTGATATTTTCATTTAATTCTGCAAAAGGAACATTTGAGTTTTTGTTATGTTTTGCTTCATATTCATAGTTGTCAAAAAGATTTTCAACTTCTTCTTTCGCATTGTTCATTACTCGAACTGATAATTCATTGTCAGAGAGAATCTGATCCCGTTGATTGTAGATTACAGTTCTCTGTTCATTCAAAACATCATCATAATCAAGAAGGTGCTTACGTATTTCAAAGTTTCTGTCTTCAACTTTCTGCTGTGCTTTTTCAATTCCCTTGTTGAGCCAAGGATGGTCAATTGGTTCTCCAGGCTGCATACCGATTCTCTGCATCATAATTTTCATGCGTTCACCGCCGAAAAGACGCATTAAATCATCATCCATTGAAATGTAGAATTTCGAGCGTCCTGGATCTCCCTGACGACCTGAACGACCTCGAAGCTGATTGTCGATACGACGTGATTCATGTCTTTCTGTACCGATTACATACAAACCGCCGAGAGAACGAACTTCTTCGTAGTCTTTTTTCCAGTTTTCTTTTTCAACTGCAAGAGCTGCTTTGTATTGTTCTTCTGTTGCATTTGTGCCAGCTTTTTTCCTTGCGCGGAATTCAGGTGAACCACCCAGTTTAATATCGGTACCACGACCAGCCATGTTTGTTGCAATCGTTACTGAACCTTTTGCTCCGGCTTCTGCAATAATAAGGGCTTCACGTGCATGATTTTTTGCATTTAAAACTTCATGACGGATTCCTTTTCTAGTTAAAATTGCTGACAGATGTTCAGATTTTTCTACTGAAACTGTACCTACAAGAACAGGTTGTCCTTTGTCGTGAGCAATTTTTATTTCATTTGCAATTGCTTCCCATTTATCTGCTTCATTCAAATAAACTTCATCATTTTCATCGATGCGGGCAACCGGTAGGTTAGTTGGAATTGCAACTACATCAAGATTATAGATTTTATTAAATTCGACAGCTTCTGTTGCGGCTGTACCTGTCATTCCCGAAAGTTTATCATACATGCGGAAGAAGTTTTGGAATGTAATTGTTGCCATTGTTCTGTTTCGCTGAGCAATCCTGATATGTTCTTTTGCTTCGATTGCCTGGTGTAAACCGTCGGAATATCGTCTTCCTTCAAGAACACGTCCTGTAAATTCATCGATGATTTCAACTTTTCCGTCGCGAACAAGATAATCAACATCATTGTGGAAAAGAAGATGAGCGCGCAATGCCTGAGTAAAATAATGTGTATATTCAAAGTTTTCTTCATCTTCCAAAGAACCTGTAATAAGATTATGTTTGTGAAGAATATCATTGATATGGAGCATACCTTTATCAGTAAAAGATACGCGTTTTGATTTTTCATCGATAGTGTAGTCACCCTCAATTTTTGCACGTTCTTCAGGTGTCATCATTGTTTCATCAGGATATTCTCCTGTTTTTGGGTCTTTTTGAACTTCTTTTAGTTCACCGACATATTTATCAACTTCGTGATATTTGTAAGTATCATCTTCGCCGGCACCAGAAATGATAAGTGGAGTTCTCGCTTCATCTATCAAAATGGAGTCAATTTCATCGACAATACAATATGAAAAACCGCGCTGAACTTTATCTTTTAAATCGATTTTCATATTATCACGAAGATAGTCAAAACCAAATTCATTATTTGTTCCATAAGTAATGTCGCAGTTGTAAGAAACTTTTCTTGTTTCATTATCCATATTGGAAAGAATTGAGCCGACTGTGCAACCAAGATAATCAAAAACAGGGCGCATTGTATCAGCGTCTCGTTCTGCAAGGTAATCGTTTACAGTAACGATGTGAACGCCTTTTCCTGTAAGAGAGTTTAAATACGCAGCAATTACAGCAACAAGTGTTTTTCCTTCACCTGTTTTCATTTCTGTAATGCGACCTTTGTGAAGGTTTATTGCACCCATAATCTGAACATCGAAAGCACGTTCATTGCGCACTCTAAATGCTGCTTCTCTTACAAGAGCAAAGGCCTGTGGTAAAATATCATCAAGAGTTTTTCCAGAAGCAAGTTCTTCTTTAAATTTTTTTGTTTGAGCTGGAAACTCTTCCGGTGGTAAAGATTTTGCCCATTCTTCCTGTGCATTTACAGCATCAAGAATTGGTTTTAATGCTTTGACATCACGGTCGTTTTGTGAGCCAAATATTGCAGTAAGAATTTTATCAAGTAACATGAAATTTTCCTTTTTTTAAAATGATTTAATTATTATATATGAATATGATAAAATTTACTATATAAATATGCATTCCGGCAAGTATTTTTTTTTGAAAAACCGGCAAAGGGTATGGAGCAACGCGAAGCGGCCACTGGACTGAGCGAAGTGAAACGAAGCGAGGGAAGCGGCTGACCGTTAGGGAA
>CAMEET010000010.1 GCA_945915085.1 uncultured Treponema sp.
AACTTCTTTGAAGCATTTTGGGATTTTCCTGTTTTAAATTTCCGCCAAAACTTTCCACAAGTTGAGAAACTGCAAAAATCAAATCTACAAGAATATATGAAGAAAAAACTTTACTTTGCGATGTATTATTTCTGATAAGCTCCAAAGATTCTTCAACAATCGCAGAAATGTCAGATTTTCCAGCATATTTTATGCGCTCTACTAAAGGATTATTCTGATTTATATTTAAAAACTCAATGTCTTTTTCATCAACATCATCAGAACTAAGAATGACGCTTTTGTTTTCAAATCTTGTAGCATTTAAAATCTTTTTTGCATCTTCATAAGACGAAGGAATTTCTGAAAGCGAAAAAACAGTTTTTCCAATTGCTGTCACGACCGAACAGTTTTGATTTTTCGTAACTATGTGTTCAATCGTTTCTGCAATGTGATAAGTATTTTCTTCAAGTTCTGCAAGTTCATCCGCTTTGACAATTGTTATAAGCCTATCAGTTTTATAGAAAAAATTGAGTGTATGAGTCCAAACGGAAGAATAAGAATTCACAAGAGAACATGCCTTTTGAAAATCAGTTTTATCATCATCATTTTGACTTTCAATTCTGCTGATTATAATTCTGTAAAGCAAAGCTGAAATTTCAATGCCGCTTTGTCTGGCTTTTTCATCAATTTCATCATGATTTATTACACCGTGAATCAAATCTATCAAAAATTCTTTTTGGATAATTTTGTTTTTTGACTCCAATTCCTGTTTCATTTTTGTGATGTCCGAAAGCTGCGCCCGTTCTCTGTCGATTTGGAGAGAAACTTTTTTCAAGCTTTCAATCACTTCGTTGGCTGTAAAAGGTTTTAAAAGATAATCTTCCACTCCAATAGAAATAGCTTTTTTTGCATAATCAAATTCGTCATGCCCCGAAAGAATGATAATTTTTATCCATGGTTGGATTTTTTTGATGGCACTGGAAAGTTCAAGTCCGTCCATAAAAGGCATTTTTACATCTGTAATCAAAATGTCTGGCTTAATTTCCTGCATCATAGAAAGTGCAATCTCGCCATCAGTTGCTTCGCCCACAAAATTTAATCCGATAGATTCCCAGTCTATTTTAGACCTGATACCTTCAAGAAGGATAGGTTCATCATCTACCAAAAAAACACTGTACATTTTTCCGCCTTATTAATCACTAAAATAATTCTTCAGGTTTGGATTTTATTCGCGCCAACGTCAGTTGAATACCAAAACCAAAACAGATCAATTCCTACTCAGCTTGAATTAATTAGGTTCAATTTCGAGTATTTGATTTTCAAACCGTGGCAAGGATTGTAAGGGCTGGCGAAGCCAGTTCCGAAGCGGAGCGAAGGAATGAAGCGATAGCGTAACCCTGAAAAGCCTGATTTTTGCGAAGCAAAAAGCCACCCTAAAAATAAAAAATTCAAAACTCGACATTTGTCCTAATTATAATCTAAAAAATCAATTTTTAAAACATGGAATTGAAAACGAAATTGAAGTTCCTTCACCTTTGTTTGAAACAATTTCAATGCCCTGTGTATTTTCACCATAATACAATTTTAATTTTTTGTGAACATTATAAAGCCCATAAACAGAATTTAATTTTTCAGAATTATCAGAACCTTCTGTCAGTTCTTTTTGCACCTGCAAAAGTCTTTCTTCTGTAAATCCAGCGCCATCATCTTTTACAGTAAACCTGATGGATTTTTTCTGCTCATCTGCAAAATCTCCATAAACTAAAAGATAACCTCGACCTCGTTTATTTTTAATTCCATGATAAATTGCATTTTCTACAAGCGGTTGCAAAACAAGTTTGATGATTTTAAATTCCAGAATTTCAGGATTCACCATAATTTTATAATTCAAAATATCAGCATAGCGAATTTTTTGAATTGTCAAATAATTTGTAATGTGTTCCACTTCCTGAAAAACTGTAATCCATTCATGACCACGACTGAGTGAAATTCTCAAAAAATCAGAAAAAGCTTTTGTTATTTTCACAACATCATCAGTCTTACCTTCTTCTGCAAGCCACAAAATCGTATCAAAAGTATTATACAAAAAATGCGGCGTAATTTGAGCCTGTAAAGCTTTCATTTCCGCTTTCTGGAAATTTTTTTCCTCTTCAATATTTTTTTTGATAAGCAAATCGATTTGACTTGCCATTTTGTTCATATTTTTGGCAAGCGGTTTAAGTTCTATAAAATCAGGTTCTGTCGTTCGCGCCAAAAGATTTCCTTCCGCAATCTGATTGGAAAAATTTTCCATATCAAGAAGCGAAGAATTAATATTTGATGAAACAGAAATAAAACTTGATAAAGCAACAAAAATCGAAAACAAAACGATGATAAATTGCAAAACAGTCAAGATAATAGAAGATTTTTTAATAGAATTGTTCGTTTCATTTGCAATTTTTATTTCCGTCATGATAAAATCCTGCATTATTTCAGAAAAAAGTATTGTGATTGTCCTGATATCATCCAAAAATGCTTCATTTTCTTTTACAGAACTGCCATTTTTCATCTGTTCTTCCAATTTCTGAATATTTTTTGAAAGAGTCAAACAAGTTCGTGAAGCAACTTCAAGTTTTTCCTGACTTGTGGAATCTAAAATATTGTTTTTCATTTCATTTATGCCAGTGGAAATGGTAGCTAGCAGATGATATTGACGGCCTTGTGAAAATTCCTTTCTTCCACAGACAATATCCCAAAGTTCACTTGGAATTTCTTCTTTTGCAATCAGATTAATGTCATTTGCGGAACTTACGTTTGAAATAATTGAATCATATTTTCTTGTGTGAATATTCAATACCACAATCGAATAAATCGCAGGAATAATCATCAGAAAAATCAAAAATAAATAAGAATACTGCATTATTTTTTTTAAACTGATTTTATTTGAAAACAGTTTTTCCTTAATAAAATGCATTTTCAATGTTCAACTCCATCTTTTTTTTAAGCAGATTCTCAAAATTAAACCTAATATCCTCTTGGAATGTATGAAGAAAAATCATCGTTTTCCGTAAAAACTTTTTCTTCCATATAAGTTACCCTTGGAATTTCTTTTTTTGCAGCAACTGCTTCCACAAGTTCCATCAAAACAGGTCCCAAATTAGGATTACATTCCACAACGCAGTTAATTTTTCCATTTACAAGAGCATCAATACACTCCTGCTCAGCATCAATCGAAATAATAATCGGATAATCAGAAATATTGTTTTTTTCAAAAGATTCAAGAAGTCCAAGCGTCATAGGATCATTGTGAGAAAAAATTACATCAATAGGTTCACCATCCAAAAAAAGTCCATTATTCATTCCAAGAATTCTATCCATAATTTCTTTTCCCCTGGAACGCAGAAAATCACCGTCTTCTGAATGAATGATATTCAGTCTGCTGTCTTTTTGAATCATTTCCCGAAATCCACCTGCCCGCTCAATTGCAATTGAAGAATTTTCAGTGCCAGACAGTTCCAGAATATTAATTTTTTGTTTTTTCATATTCTCAGTTTTTTGCAAAAGAAATTTTCCAGCAGCTTTTCCTTCTTCATATCCGTTTTCACCCAGAAAACCAGCGTAAAGCGAAGAATCCACATCAATCTGACGGTCAATCACAATAACTGGAATGCCGGCTTCTTTTGCTTCCTGCAAAACATTATCCCAACCGTCACTCACAATCGGCACAAAAACTATGACATCAACCTGATAAACAATAAACGACCGGATGGCTTTTAACTGATTACTCTGTTTCTGTTTTGCATCATCAAATAAAATTTTTATATTTTTCTCAGCCGCTGCTTCAAAAATTGATTCTGAATTCCTTATGCGCCAGGAGCTTTCCGTTCCAATCTGCGAAAAACCAACAATCAGGTTTTCTTTTTCAGGGATTTCTTCAATTCCTGCAGAAAGATTTTTATAAGTCAACAAAATGGAAATCAAAGCTGCAAGCACAACGAAACTGCACAAAACAATAAAAAATATTTTGATTCTTTTCATAAAACTCCCATAAAAAACTTCGCGTTTTCGACACACCTTGAATGGTAAACCAAGTTTTTAAACTTTCAAACTGATTTCAAATCAGTTTTTCCAACAAGGCAGTACAACCTTCAAGAACATCATGATAAGTCTGCCCAAAATTGCCAGTATACCACGGATCAGCTATATCCCTCGATTTTCCAGCAAATTCAAGAAGCAGTTTTATTTTGTCCGCAGGATCATTATCCCATTTTCTTTTCATATAATAGACATTTTCTTCGTCCATTGCGATTAAAAAGTCGTAAAAACTATAATCATCTTTTGTAATCTGTCTCGCATGCCTTTTTGAAAAAGGAATGTTATTTTGAATTAAAATCTGTCTTGTGCCATAATGAATGTCATTTCCGATTTCTTCAGTACTAGTCGCCGCAGATTCAATCAAAAAATCATTTTCTTTTCCAGCTTTTTTCACCAGTGCTTTCATCACAAATTCAGCCATAGGTGAGCGACAAATATTTCCATGACATACAAATAAAATTTTTACCAATTTTTTCTCCCTTTTTACCCCAAAAAATCTTCCATAAATAAAAGTGATTCATCCGCGACAAGCAGACAGAAAAATAAAGGAGTTTTTCTAGAAACTCCAAATTCATTCAAAATTATTATAGTATAAAATTTTCCAATTCGCAAATTTTGATTTTGTAAGCAAGGTCTATCCCTCTTTTTATAGCTTTTTTTCAAGGAGGGGAAAGCCTTCCCCTCGCTCCAGCCACAAGTCGCTTCACTTCGTTTCGCTTTGTTGTGTCTTCCGCTACCCCTTCTCCTGGGGGAGACTCCCCCAAACCCCCCATTTTTTTTGTCACCACTGATTATGCTGCTAAAAATTTTCCACCATTTTTTTTCAGAATTTCATTTTTTTTTATTACAAATCCTAAATTATATGTTATAATTAATCATTATATTGTTGAAAGACAATATAAGAAAAGTTTGCCTAGCGGACTTATTCTGTTTTGTGGTTTTCACAAATACCGTAAAAGATTTTAGTCAAAATGATTATCATCTTTAAAGGGAGTTTTTATGCAGCAGGATGTAAAAACTAATAAAACTTTATCTTGGTATGTTTATTTTACTCTTGTAATGATTTTTATTTCACCAATTTTGCTTTATGAATTACTTGGCATTGCTACAGGCATGGTTACTCGTGGTGAATATATGGAAGTATTAAAACAACCTTTAAATTTGGTTGTTTTCCTTTTAGCTATTGCTGTTTCTGTTTTCGCATGTTTATTTTTGAAAAAATTGGTTGCAAATTATAATAATAATGAAGTTTCTGTCGCTGACGCAAATAGGAAATTCAGAATATTTGCTAATATAAATATCATCACAGCTTTGATTCTTGGAATTTTGCAGGGTTTAGTAAACTGCGTTGCAATATTAAAAGGTGCTGTTGAGTTTTCAGCATTTGAAGGTGAAACACCTTTTGTTGCAGTATTCTGTTATTCTCTTGCAGTTGTATTTTGTTTTTCTCTTTTATTTTATGTTTTAAACATCAGATTTATGGAAAAACAACTCAGTTACATTCCATTTTCAAAAGAAGAAATCACTATGAGTGTTACAAAACGTAATATTCTGACGCTTCTTTTTGCTTTATCTGGTGTTCTTCTTTTGTTGATTTGTATTATTCTTGTTCCAAGAAATCTGGAAAATGGAGTTGCAAGCCTCACTAGAAAATTCTATCCGCTTTCTATTTATGCTATTGTATACTTTGCAATAATTGAATTATCTTTGGTTACTGATGTAAAGGACTGTTTGAATAATATAGAGGAACTTTCAGATTCGTTAACAAAAAAAGATTATTCAATCAGTAACGGATTGCCTACAAACAGAAGTGAACTTGGTGTTATTATTCAGGAAATGAATTTTCTTAAACAGGAAACTGCTGATGTTCTTAATATGATTAATAAATCAACCCTTTCAACTGTAAAACAGTCTGAAGACCTTGTTGCAAACATGGCTACTACAAAAAACAATGTTTCCAATATTGCACAGGCTTTGGAAAATGTCAGACAGGAAATGAAAAACCAGTCTGAAGGCGTGCAGGAATCAAGTTCATCAGCTGAACAGATTATGGGAAATATCCGTTCTTTGAATGCGGCTATTGAAACTCAGGCAACTGGCGTTACAGAATCTTCTGCTGCTGTAGAAGAAATGGTTGCAAATATCGCAAGTGTTACCCAGATTCTTGAAAAAAATAATGAAGCAGTTTCTTTACTTACTGAAGCTGCTGATCAGGGACAAAAACAGGTTCAGGCTGCTGTTGCAACTGCTGACAGTGTATTAAAACAATCTGCCGGAATTTTGCAGGCTTCAAGTGTAATTCAAAACATTTCAAGTCAGACAAACCTTCTGGCTATGAACGCTGCAATCGAATCTGCTCATGCTGGTGAAGCAGGAAAAGGTTTTGCGGTTGTTGCTGAAGAAATTCGTAAACTTGCAGAACAGTCTGGAGCTCAAAGTAAAGCAATTGATTTGAATCTCAAAGAACTTTCTGAAGCCATTTCAAAAATCACTTCAGATATTAAACAGGTTCAGTCTGCATTTACAAACATCTACGAACTTTCTCAAAAAGTTCACAGTCAGGAAACTGTCATTTCAAATGCAATGGAAGAACAAAATGCTGGAAATCAGCAGGTTTTGGAAGCTATGCGTGCCATCAGTGATTCTACTTCGGCAGTAAAATCTGGTTCAACTGATATGTTAACTGGCGGTTGGAAAGTTGTAAAAGAAATGAAAAAACTTACTGAAATTACAGACAAAATCAACAGCAGTATGGCCGAAATTCAAAATTATTCTTCAAGTATTTCTGATGCAATCACTATTACAACTGCATCTACAAATAATACAAAAGAAAGTCTTGAAAAATTGATGAAAGAAATCTCTGCTTTCAAACTCTAATTTCATTCTTTGATTATTTTCAGCACGGTGTTTTTATGCATCGTGCTTTTTTTTACAAAATTGATGTTTTTTTTGGGAGGTTTTGCGCACTTCGCCGATTAACTACGGTGAACTCCAATCCTTGCCACAATTTAAACCTGATTTTTTCTGAAAGAGGTATAAAATGGCCGATTATCATGAATTTCCGTCTGCTCTAGAAGGTACTCCTGTTGCTAACTTTGTACACCTGCATGTTCATTCTGACTATTCTCTTTTGGACAGCTGTGCAACTTTGGATAAACTTGTTGCAAAAGCCAAAAGTTTAAACATGCCGGCTTTGGCTCTAACAGACCATGGAAATATGTTTGGAGCATTAAATTTTGAAAAACTCTGTCATGTAAACGGCATAAATCCTATTGTTGGAGAAGAATTTTATGTTGCCTATGGAAGTCATTACGAAAAAAATGATGTTCCTTACAGTCACAAAGGCGAAGAAGGCGACCGTCATGCACATTATTTCCACCTGATTTTATTGTGCGAAAATCAAAAAGGTTATGAAAATATGTGCTGGCTCAGTAGCCGTGCTTTTTGTGATGAAAATGCGCTTTATTACGGAAAACCTCGAATCGATTTTGAACTTTTGGAGCAGTATCACGAAGGATTAATCTGCTGTTCTGCCTGCATTCAAGGTGAACTTCCACAGATGCTTTTAGCTGGAATGGATAAAGAAGCCCGCGAACTAGCTCTAAAATACAAAAATCTTTTTGGTCCGGATCATTATTATATTGAAATCCAGGATCACGGTATTCCCGAACAGAAAATTGTTGCTCAAAAACTTATTGATTTGGCACACGAACTTGATATTCCGCTTGTTGCAACAAACGATGTTCATTATGTTGAAAAAGAAGATGCAATCGCTCAGGATGCACTGCGCTGTATAGGTTTTAAAAATCTTCTTCATGACAAACATGCAAAAATGGGCGGTGAACAGGATTTGGACAGCTGGTATTTAAAAACTGAACAGGAAATGCGAGCTCTTTTTCCGCAGTGTCCTGAAGCTTTTGATAATACAATAAAGATTGCCAATATGTGTAATCTGACAATCAAACAGTACTCAACTCCAGAATTAAAGGAATGTCTACCCCGCTTTGAGTTGCCAGAAGAATTCCGTACTCATGGAGATGATTATCAGGCAGACCAGAATGATTATGTTCGTTATATCGTAGAAGAAGGATTAAAAAAACGATACAAGGAAATTACACCTGAAATTAGAGCAAGAGCTGACTATGAAATGAACACAATTTTTTCCATGGGGTTTTCCGGTTACTTTTTGATAGTTTGGGAATTCATCAACTGGGCAAAATCTACTTACGACCCCGTTCACAAATGTCCGAAACATTACATTCCGATTGGACCTGGACGTGGTTCTGGTGCTGGTTCGCTTGTTGCCTATGCCATGACAATCACAGATATTGACCCATTTAGATTTGGTCTGATTTTTGAAAGATTTTTGAATCCAGAACGTGTTTCCATGCCCGATTTTG
This sequence comes from uncultured Treponema sp., assembly GCA_945915085.1. Classification (GTDB taxonomy): domain Bacteria; phylum Spirochaetota; class Spirochaetia; order Treponematales; family Treponemataceae; genus Treponema_D. The sequence continues at coordinate 8,454 of CAMEET010000010.1, forward strand.
ACGTTGATATGGATTTCGATTATCGACAGGAGATTATTCAGCACACACGAGATTTGTATGGTGATGCAAACGTCGGTCATATCGTAACTTTTGGTACACTCAAACCAAAAAACTGTATTGCAGATGTTGGTCGAATCTTGGGAATTCCTCTTTCGGAAGTGGCAATGCTCAAAAAATGCATTCCAGACAGTCCAAAAGCAAAACTAAAAGATGCTTTTTCTCCACCAACAGAAAAATTTCCAGATGGTGGGCAGCTTATTCCATATAAAGATGATCCGCGTTACACAGAACTTTTTGATTTGGCATTCCGTTTGGAAGGTGTAAAAAGAAATACAGGTCTTCATGCTTCAGGAATGGTGATTGGTTTGACTCCACTCCCTGCATGGGCTCCAGTTTTTAAAGATCCTAAAACTGGCGAAGTTGGTGTACAGTATACAATGGACATTATTGAACCATGCGGACTTGTAAAATTTGACTATCTTGGATTAAAAACTCTTTCTCTGATTCGTTATGCCGAAGATATCATCAATAAACATAGAAAAGAAGATGAACCAATGTTTAACACAGCCGATGTTTCAGAAACTGACAAAGAAACATTTGACCTTTTTAAACGCGGTGATTCCGTTGCAATTTTCCAGTTTGAAAGTCCTGGAATGCAGAAAATTCTTCGAGAATTCCAGCCTGAAAAACTTGAAGACCTTGTTGCCTTAAATGCGCTTTATCGGCCAGGTCCTATGGATTATATTCCAAAATATATGGAAGGAAAATGGCATCCAGAATCCATCGAATATCCTGACCCTTGTCTTGAAGGAATTTTAAAAGAAACTTATGGCGTTATGGTTTATCAGGAACAGGTAATGCAGGTTTCTCAAAAAATTGCAGGTTTTTCACTTGGTGGAGCGGATATGCTTCGTCGTGCTATGGGAAAGAAAAAACCTGAAGTTTTGATGGGCAAGAAAAAAGAATTTATTGAAGGTGCTATCAAACAGGGATTTACAGAACAACATGCCGATGAAATTTTTGAGATTATGGTTCCATTCGCAGGTTATGGATTCAATAAATCTCATGCAGCAGCTTATTCTGTTTTGGCATATCGAACAGGCTGGCTTAAAGCTCATTATCCTGCTGAATTTATGGCTGCAAACTTAACAAACGAGATCACTTCTACTGACGGACTTCCTTTTTATATTGAAGAAGCACGTTCTATCGGAATTCCAGTCGATCCTCCTGATGTAAACAGGTCAGATGTTATTTTTGATGTTGTTGAAGGCAGAATTGTTTTCGGTTTGAAAGGCATCAAAGGAATGGGTGAAAATGCAGCACAGGCTATCGTGAAAGAACGTGAAAAAAATGGGCTGTATACTACATTTATGGATTTTATCACAAGAACTGGTGCACTTGTTGACAAAGATGAGGATGGCAGAGAAAAAACAATTATTAATAAAAAAGCGATTGAAGTTTTGATTAAAACAGGAGCTTTTGATAATCTGACAGAAAAAGATGGTACAAAACTAAACAGAGCGACACTTCTTGCAAATATGGAAAGTGCAATGGATTATGTTTCAGGCATTCTTGATGATAAAAGAAACGGACAAGGTGATTTATTCGAAGATTTTTCCGAAGAAGAAAAAGGCTTTGTCGATTTTAAATATACAATTATTGATGACATTCCATATATGGAAATCTTGAATATGGAAAAAGAATGTATTGGTTGCTATGTGAGTGGACATCCTTTAGATATATATAAAAAGGCAATCAATAAAGCGGTTACAGTTCGTGCAGGCAATATAGAAAGAATTGCACAAGAAGAAAAAGCTGAAAAGGATGCAATGATTTCTAGCGGTGCAAAACCATGGCAATTAAAAGATTCTGGAAAATCTTATATTGCTTTGGGAATGATAAACGGCATTCGTGAAATCACAACAAAAAAAGGTGATAGAATGGCTTTTGCTAAACTGAATGATTATGATGGCCAGATAGATTTAACTTTTTTTCCAAAAATTTGGGAAACATTGAAAATGCAAATTCAAGATGGTGAAGTATATGCGTTCAAAGGAAAAGTTGATGGTTCAAGAGATACTCCTTCTTTGATTGTTGATAGCATTGAAAATCCAGATGATTTGGAAAATCACAGTGCTACATCAGTGCATATAAAACTTTCCTCTGCGTTCACCAGCGAACAGGACATTTTTGAATTGAAAGATTTTCTTTTCGAAAGAATGGGAAAATGCGGTATCTTTTTCCATTTGGGAACGAACAAATCACCTTACGTTGTCAAAGTAAATAATCAAATCACAATTGATGCCGGTGAAGAAACTATTTCCCAGCTTAAAAAAATCGCTTTTGTTGAAGAAGTCTGGACGGAATAGTTTTTTTGCATGGGATTTACATTTTTGTAATTAAAGACAGCTTTTAAAATATTTTTTCGGTTTTTTCTTGCAAAAATGCAGATTTCTTCTTATTTTTATGATGAGGTATTTGATGAGCGTAATTCTTTCATTATTATCAGCAGTTTTAACGGTATATACAGTTTTGTGTTTTATAAACATCATTATGTCATGGTTACCTGGTGTAAAATTTACAACATTCGGAAAATTTATTTCGTCTGTCACAGATCCATATCTTACTTTTTTTTCAAAATGGCGCTTTTTGACAATCGGTCACATTGATTTTTCACCAATCATTTCAATTGGATTGCTGTCCCTCGCCTCGAGCATTTTATCGGGTATTCAAAGTACCGGCCGGATTTATTTTGGTGGAATTCTTGCAACTGTAATCTACATGTTGTGGAACATTATTTCATCGATTTTATCAATCTTCCTGTTATTTGTTATAATCAGATGGATAATGCTTTTAGTCAGTAAAGGAAGTTCTTCTTACAATTCACCATGGAATCAGATTGATGCGTTTTTGCAGAACATTTCTTATAAGGTGGCAGGAACTTTTTCCAAAAATACTTTTTCTATGACTTACAAAAAATCACTTTTGATTACATGGATTACATTGCTGATGATTTTGCTGCTTGGAAATTTTTTAATCAGAATTCTTGTAGGACTTTGTTATAGAATGCCATTTTAAAGGCATATTTTGAAAAGGTGAAAGTTTCGCAGATAAAAAATCCGGTTTCTTCTATTTCTGGAATCGGACCGCAGCTTACAAAATGTCTCGCAAAGCTGAATGTTTTTACAGTCGGCGATTTGCTTGAATATTATCCCCGCGATTATGATGACAGAACGAAACGTATTTTTCTTAAAGATTTTGCCAGCCACCAGAAAGTTCACACAGTTGCAAAAGTTGTTTCTCATCAATGGTTTGGTTATGGCAATATGAAAACGTTGAAAATCATCATCAATGATTCTTCTGCCACAGCTGAACTTATCTGTTTTAACCGTCAGTTTTTGGAAAAAGTACTGGTTCCAGGTTCAATCATAACTGTGACCGGTCAATTCTATGTAAAATATAATTCTTTGCAAAGTTCATCTTTTGAAGCTATCAAAATGAATGTTGATCCAAATTCTGACATTTCAGTTTTATCTCCTTCGGATAATCGCGTTGTTCCAGTTTATCCGCTTACAGAAGGTCTAACACAAAAAGCTCTGCAAAAAGCAATTTCTCAAGCAATTTCTCAATATTCGCTTGGAATTGAAAATGAAATCCCTGTTGATTTGATAGAAAAATATGGACTTCTGCAGAAACAACAAGCTATCCGTTATATTCACGAACCACAGACGATGCAGCAAGTTATTTTGGCTAGAAAAACATTAAGTTATGAAGAATTGTATCTATTTCAATCAACTCTGCTTAAAAGAATGGTTGAACGAAAAGGATTAACAAAAGTAAAAAACGAAGATGATTTAAATCCTTTTGAAAGTGATAAAAAAGAAATCCAGATTGAAGATTTTGCCGACTCACTTTCTCCGCTGCAAAAACAATTTTTTGATTCGCTTCCATTTGAACTGACTTCTGACCAAAAAAAAGTGATTTTTGAAATTAATCAGGAAATTGATAAAAGTTACCAGGAACGCGAAAGGCTTTTAAATCAGCTTGATCGTGGTTTTCCGCCACCGCTTCGAAATCCGTTTTCTATGGCACGTCTTGTACAAGGTGATGTTGGCTCTGGAAAAACACTTGTTTCCCTTTTTGCATGCCTGCGGACAATCAGCTGGAAAGGTCAATGTGCTTTTATGGCACCAACTGAAATTCTTGCAAGACAGCACGCAGAAACCATGGCAAAACTTTTTACGAATCTTGGAATCAGGATAGCTTTTTTGACAGGAAATGTAAAATCAAAAGGAAGGACACAAATTCTGAAAGCTATGAAGCAAGGAGAACTTGATATAATTGTAGGAACGCATGCACTTTTTTCACCCCAAGTTGTTTACAAAGATTTAAGACTTTCTGTAATTGATGAACAACACAGGTTTGGTGTTTTACAGCGGCAATCAATTATTAATAAAGGAAGATTTTTTGAGCATGGAGTAAATTTTGAACAAAACCTGTTAATGATGAGTGCAACACCAATTCCTCAAAGTCTTGCTTTAACAATGTTTGGTGATTTGGATATTTCAACCATTTATGCAAAACCACAGGGACGGAAAGAAATCCAGACATTTCTTGTAAAAGAAGGCAACGAATTTAATGCTTATGAAGCAGTTCGTAAAGAATTGCAGAAAGGAAAACAGGCATATTTTGTTTATCCTGCAATCGATAGTGATGAAAACATAAAATCAGCACAGCGGGCTTTTGATTTTCTTTGTCAAAAAGTGTATCCTCAGCATAAATGTGCACTTTTGCACAGTAAAATTCCACTAGAAGAGCAGGAAACTATTTTACAGCAATTTTATGATGGAACGATACAGGTTTTGGCTGCAACTACAGTTATTGAAGTCGGAGTTGATGTTCCAAATGCTACTTGCATTGTCATAGAGCAGGCAGATCATTTTGGCATGGCACAACTACATCAACTTAGAGGTCGAGTTGGACGGGGAAACGAACAGTCTTATTGTTATTTGATTTACAGCAAAAACATTACAGAAACTGGAATTGAAAGAATGAAAGCACTACGCCAGAGTACAGATGGATTTTACATTGCACAAAAAGATCTGGAAACTCGTGGACCTGGAGAATTAAACGGAACACTTCAAGCTGGAGAACTTACTTTCAAGATTGCAGATTTAAGCCGTGACATGCAGATTATGCAGACAGCACGAAAAGATGCAATGAAAAGACTTTCATCAGATTAATTTATTTTTCCGTTAATTATTTCCACCCATGACCTCGAATCTTTTTTCAGTGGATCCAGATTTAATGCCTTTACAAACTGTGTAAGGCCTGCTTTTATATCTTTTGCAGAACCATCCGTATCAGTCACCTCAATTTCAACATATTTTAATTCGTTGACAATTTCAAGCTCCAGATGAAAAGTAACTCCCTCAAACAAACTGAACGTACAGTAAACACCACAAGCTTTTTTTTCTTTAGAAAACCATCTGGAATAACCAGAAAGCGCAAAAAAATCTCTCAGAACATCAGCATCTTCGATAAAAGTTTCATCTTCTTTATTCACTTCAATGCCGTCTTCCACCACCTTTCGTTTAATTGTAAAATACGAACGCCTGTCATTTTCAAAATCCTGAGTTCTGATGCGGATTACCTGCGGTTCATTATTTTCTCTTCGCTCAATTTCTTTTTTATACTTTGAAAAATATTCATCCTTTTTCAGAAAAAATTTTCTTTCACAAGGATTTTTATCATCACCGAGAATTTTAATTCCATCAATAGATTTTTTTAAACATAAAAAATCATAAATTCTGTCAAATTCCTCAGAAGTCAAAGGAATTTTAATCTCAATTTCACGCCCCATAAATTACCATAAAATCAATGACAGTTTTCATCTGTTTTTAAATATTTCACAAAATCCTCATGCATTTTTGGATAAGCCTTTTTAAGCATAACAGGATTACCATCTTTATCAAAAAAACAATGAGAACTTGAAGCAGTAAACACAACTTCCTGATTCACTGTAAAAATGTACCCAAACACAGTCTTAAAAGCAGAAAGTTTTTCCACAAAAACTTCAATATGAATTTCATCAGGGAAAGTTGTTGTTTTTTTATAGTTACAGGAAATGGAAATCACAGGAGAAGAAATTCCCTCTTCTTCAAGCTTATCAAAACTCCAGCCAAGCTCATCAAGAAAATAAAGACGTGCCTCCTCCATATATCGAACATAATTTGAATGATGAGTGATGCCCATTTTATCCGTTTCATAATAATTTACTTTTCTAATGTATGGTTTCATACTATAATTATTACTAAATTTGCAAAAAATTGTCAACACAAAATGTTGTACATCGTGGAAAAAGATAATTTCACAAAATTCAAGTTTTATCCTTTTTTATCAGCAAAGTGCAGACAGTCAGTCGCCTTCCGCCACTACGCTGTCGCTCCGGTCTTTCAGACCCGCCAAAGGCGGTGGCTCCACGCTCGGTACGCTGCTTAGTTTACAATCTGCGCCAAACATTTCAAACTGGCGGAATGTAACTGATAAAATCAGGGACAGACCTAATTTCACCTTATACTAATTTCACCTTATCGCTTCCCTGCTATCAAAATGTAAATAAAACTTTACCATTTTATCATTTACTTAAAAAAAAGTTAATGCAAAATAATTTTTAATATGTTATATTTAAAATTAATTAAAAAAAGGAAGCAAATTCCAAAAAAACAAACTAAACGAGGGCGTAAAATGATTTTTTTTGACAAAGCACAGCAGACATTTCGATTGGAAACTCCAAATTCTTCATATTGCATTTGCATAACACAAAAAGGCTACGTTTCACACGCATATTATGGAGCAAAAATTGGCAGTGACGATATTTCTTATCTCACACGACAATTTGAATACGGTTTCAGTACCAATGAAATCTTTAGGGAAAAACATTCTCTTCTTGACTTTCTGCCGATGGAATACCCTTTTGATGGTGTCGGAGATTTTCGAAAATCAGCTATTGCAGTAACAAATCAAAATGGCAATAATGCCGTTGAACTAAAATACAAAGATTACAAAATAATCGAAGGAACTGTTCAACTAGACGGGCTTCCATGTGTTTTTGGTGAAAAATCTTCCTGCCAAACTCTTGAAATTATTACAGAGGACGAAGTTTTAGGTCTGGAAGTTATTCTTTTTTATACCGTTTTTGATGATAATGATGCGATTGTTCGTTCTGCAAAAATCATCAACAACAATAAACATGGCGAAACAGTCTTGATAAAAAAAGCACTTTCTCTTTCTTTTGATATGGATGATGACGATTATGACATGATAACTCTGCATGGCTCATGGGCACGGGAACGCCATATCGACAGACGACCTGTTCACATGGGATTGCAGGGAACAGAAAGTATCCGCGGAGAAACAAGTCATCAGGAACATCCGTTTATGGCAATCTTGAATCACAATGCAGATAACGACAGTGGAAATATTTATGGTGTTAATTTCATATATTCTGGAAACTTTATTGCCAGCGTACAGAAAAATCAGTTTGGTTCCATCAGAACGCAAATCGGTATCAATCCAGAAAATTTTACATGGCAGCTTGAAGCCGGACAGTGTTTTGAAACTCCACAGGCAGTTCTTGTGTTCAGTTCAGAAGGATTAAATGGTATGAGTCACATTTTTCATGATTTATATCGTGAACATTTGATTCGAAGTCCTTACAAAAAAACTATGCGTCCAATTTTAATAAACAACTGGGAAGCAACTTATTTTAATTTTGATGAAGAAAAACTTCTTGATATTGCAAGAGAAGCTCACAAAGATGGAATCGAAATGCTTGTAATGGACGATGGCTGGTTTGGACACAGAAATTCTGATGATTCAAGTCTTGGAGACTGGTTTGTAAATGAAAATAAACTTAAAGGCGGATTAAAAAATCTTGTTGACAAGGTAAACAAAACAGGCATGAAATTTGGAATCTGGTTTGAACCGGAAATGATTTCCCCTGATTCTACCCTTTTTAAAAACCATCCGGATTATGCCATTCAAATTCCAGGACGTGAACCAGGAATGAGCCGTCAGCAGCTTGTTCTTGACATCACAAGAAAAGAAGTTCGTGAATGTATTTACAATCAAATTTCAAAAATCCTTCACAGCGCAAATATTGAATACGTCAAATGGGATATGAATCGACAACTTTCTGATATCGGTTCTCTTGATTTGCATGGAACTAAAAATGGCGAGTTTTTCCATCGTTATGTTCTTGCTGTCTATGAAATGCAGGAAAAACTTATCACCGAGTTTCCAAACCTTCTTTTAGAAAACTGTTCAGGCGGTGGTGCAAGGTTTGACCCTGGCATGCTTTATTACAGTCCTCAGATTTGGTGTTCAGATGACACAGACGCAATCGAACGTCTTGAAATTCAAGAGGGGACAGCCCTAATGTATCCGCTTTCTTCGATGGGAGCACATGTTTCTGTATGTCCAAATCATACAGTTGGAAGAAATACTCCATTCAAAACTCGCGGTTATGTTGCACTTGCAGGAACTTTTGGGTACGAACTTGACATTACAAAACTAAGTGAAGAAGAAAGAAAAATAATTCCACATCAGATTGAACTTTATAAAAAATACAGCGATATTGTAAGAAACGGTGATTACTGGAGAATTGCAAGTTACAGTGAAAATCACGAATTTGACTGCTGGGCCTGCATTTCAAAAGACAAAAACAAGGCACTTATAACTTTTGTGCAAGTTTTGAATCATCCGAATTTTAAAAAGCGTTTTATAAAAATCAAAGGAATTTGTGCAGAAAGCAATTATCTTGTTCATTATCTTGATGATGAACAAAATTCCAAGCCGCTGGAACTAAAAGGAAGCACAATTATAAATGCCGGCATTCCAGTTTCCCGCGATTGGGGTGATTTCCAGGGAAAACTTATTTATTTAGAAAAAAAATAATAGTTTAAATCAAAAGGCTAAAATAGAGACATTTGATTTAACTTAAGGTTTCTACAAAAACTCTGAGTCAAACTGTTCTCTTGGTGCAAATGAATCATAAATTCTCGAAAGTAAAAAACTTTTTCTTCAAGTTTATGTTTTTTTGAATTTTTTTCTGATTTGACTTCCATAAATTGTATAGTTAGGGCTTATTTATATATATGAGCTTTTATACAAAAAAAAATTGGTTTTTGGGAATTCTTCAATTCTTTCTTTGGATAGCTATAGGTTGTAGCTTTAACAATCAATCTTCGATAAAAGAAGAAATAAATGTAATTTTGCCTCAATGGCCTCCTAAAGATTGTCTGATGAATGAATATCCCAAGTTGTCACGTTGGGAAGTTTCTGTTTGCAGTTCTACTACTCAGAAATTTTTTTATCTACAAGATAATGATTTTTCCATAACGGTAAATAAAAATGAGCCTGTTAGTATTCTAGTAGTTCCAATTACTATTTTTCAAAATAACGATGAGTACTACGAAACTGACTTTTTCTATCCAGCTGGAGGAATCTATCCTTTTTCAAAAGTGAATAATGATTCATTAACTTTAGATTGGAAAAATGGTTTTTGCGCAAAATGTCTTCAATCCATTCTTTTGAGTAAAAATGAAACTTTTATTTCTGAGGAATCTCTTATCAGTTTTTCTGGAAAATTCAACTGGAAAAAATTAATTGAAGAAATTGAATCTGAAATCCAACTTTCTTTGCAACAGGAAGATTCTGCGTTCTATAATCCATGGTTAATTGATTTTCATAAGTTGATGACTAGTTTAAGTGAAAAAAAATTTTCTAAAACCTTGATTTCACTGAACAACTGTACTCAAATAGATTTAAACAATAACGATTATTATTTATATGAAAGGAAAAATGGTGAACAAGAGAGTGAAATAAATTTATTTTCCAGATTTGTTCCTGAAAATGAATTTTTGTCTCAAAAAAAGAAAACTTTCATACGAAAAGAATCAACTTGTTTACTAGCTACAGAAAATGAATTTGGAATTTTATTTTCATGTGATAGTCAAAAAAAAGTTTCAAAAGAAGTTGTTTTATTGCCGATATATTGTGAAAGGTTATGAAAAAAAATTTCTTTGTATTATTTGTAAGTTTATTTGTTTCTCTATTTTTTATTAGTTGTGAAAAAAAAGTTTCTGAACAGATTATTGAAATAACACAAAATGAAGATGTAAAGAAAAGTCATCATAAATGGTTTTATTTTACTAATACTGGATACGAGCAGACTGACAAAATTCAGAATGTTCCACAAGTGTTATTTGAACCTTGGACAGAAGCAAAAAGAATTTCATCTGCCAATTGTGTGTCAAATACGGCTTTTGGAATTGTAAACAGGCTTGGTGTAATATGTTTCGAAAATGAATATTTTTATCTATCAAAAGACGAAAACTTATTCTCAAACAGAACGGCAGGAAATCTTGTTTTTCTAAACGAAACTCCAATTTTTTCTGTGTATAAAAGTTCTTTTTTTAATGACACTATATCAAATCAAAATGTAAACAAAACAAAAGACAGTCACCTTTTTCTCATTCAGTTTGATAATGAAGCAAAAATTTCCTACCCATTAATCAACTGTGAAAACATATGCCTAGAACCGAATTCTGAGATTACAGATTTTGTATGGGACGGTTTAAACTGGATTTGCAGTGCAAAATCTATATCACAAACAAAAAATTCTTTTACATATCTATCTTTTGCACCAACAGTTTCATTAATCACACTTTCACCTGCTACAGCAAAAGGAAATTTAAGTATTCAACCTATTTCAGTTGAACAATTTCGGGATGCAAAAAAGCAATTTAATTATTCAGAAGTACCGGAACGTGTAAAAAAAATCCTGTCATCATTTTCTACTGATATTCCATTCAATATTGAAGTAAAAACTTGTGGAGGAAATTCTCCAAAAGAGTATATAAATCGTCCGAATGAACAACTTCCATTGAAAGCTACTGCTATTCTAGCAGAAAGTTGGAGTGCTGCTTTATTCGAGGATGGAACTTTATTTATTGAAGGTGCATTGGAAGGAAAACATATTCTGAGAAATGGAAGACCAGTTGTAATTCGCCTTCCTGTTCTCCCAGAAAACTTTGTTTATTCTGATTTTGTTATCACAGGTACAAGTCTATACGCTGCGTGGGAAGAAACTTCTTTTTACAAAATAGGAAGGAGCGGATTTCTTTATGTAGATTTGGAAAACACTTTATATAGATAAATTAAACTGTTTTAACTTTATCAGTTTTGACAGTTTGACATCTAAATTGAACATGTGCCGAAAATTGGCACATGTCATTTAACAAAATAATCTTAATTTCAAAAAAATCAATTAATCTCAAGCTGCCCGATATTTATTTCGATATCCATTTTTTTGGAAGTATTTCTTTTCTGCGTCATTTTTTTGCCATAGCTGTTTCTGTTGATTTTGATTTCGCCTAAATCTGCTTTGAGGTTTGCATTAAAATCATCAAAATCTTTGAAATCTTCTATTTTAAAATCGCCGATGTTTACTTCGCCATCCAGATTATCAAATTTTACGGAATCTAATTCGATTTCGCCGATATTTACATTTGTATCAAGATTTTTTACAGTCAAATCCGAAATTTCAATTTCACCAATGTTTACTTTTACATTTGCTTTTGCAAGTTCTGTATTTGCTGGAACTGTGATAAGCAAATCGCATTTTTTGGAACCAGCCAGATGTTTTACCTGACTTTTTTGACCAACATGCAAAACACCGTCTTTATTTGTAAATTCTGGTTTCAACTGCTTATGTGAATAACTGCATTCAATCAGCCATGTGTCACCTTCTTTTATCTGAATACTCATGATATTGCCATCGACATCCAGCTTAGAAAATTCTTCCAGATTTGTTTTAAACTCTTTTCCACTGGAATAATCATAATCATCAGAATCAGCGTAGTCATCAGAATTCCAGTCATTATTCTTGAAGTTGAACTTAAAATCAAAACTTTCTTCAAGTTCATCAGTGATATCATTCCAAACTTTAGCAAACACTCCTTTTGTTCTGATAAATGTGAAAGTTGCAGAACAAACTATCACACACAAAGTAATACTCCAAATCAAAATTAAATAAGTTTTACGTTTCATTTTACTTCCTTATAAAATCACCTGAAAAAACTATTCTTCATCAGAAAAAATTACTTTGAGTAATGTGAATGCAACAGCTGCAATTGGCCATAAAAGCCATGAAATATCCCAGCGGTGAGTGACAAAACTTACTACAAGGTAAATACATGTTACAGATTGCCAGTAAACGCTATTTATTTTCTGAAATTTCTTATTTTTAGGTTCAGTTTCCTGTGGAATATAATTTTCTTCCAGTGAAAGAAGTTTTTTATAGCTGTTTTGAATGACATTTGCATAAATAATAAGAAAAACACCGGCAGCAACAAAAACAAAAAGCAACGCAGCACCAACATCTGAATTATATTTTAAGAACATTGTTGGGAAAATGCTGAGTGTGCATAACAAAACTCCAATTGCAATCATAATTTGAAAAACTTTGAGATTTTCACGCTTTTTCTGTTTTACAGATTGCTTAACTTCTTCATCAAGAGAACATGGTTCATTTTTCAAAAATGCCAGATCTTCCATCTGAAAATTTGAAAAAATGCAAAGCAAAACGCCAACAGCAATAAAAAGGAACATGCAGAATACGCCAGCCACTTCACTGATTCCAAAAGCATCGCTCAAAATTGGACCGCAAACACACAAAATAAAAAGTGCAACGCCTGTCGAAAGCATAATTCCAACTTTTTTACGAGCCTGAATAAAAGATTCAACAATCTCGGCAGTGATTTTTCTTTTTTCCACTGGTTTTGCCTGTTTTGCAGATTCATACTGCGAAGCAAAATTAAATGCATTTTCTTTTTTTGCATTTTCAGTAGTTCCATTTGAATTAAGTAAATCCACAATTCCTAAATCAACAGCAACTTTCTGCAAATCATTGAATTCGGAAATAACAAGTGAAACAGATTCATTTTCAGATTTTCCACTTCGCACATATTCGTTGAATCTGTTTTCCATTTTCTGCAAAAGCTCGTTTTTTGCCTGATTCACACGTTCATTCTGAGGCAAATCTTTGAACATAAACTCAATGTAATTTTTAAAAACGTCCATTTTCTTCTCCTATAAAAACTTCGCGTTAGTGATTGCGCAGGAGGCGCAAAATCCAAGTTTATGAAGTGTAACGCACGCAATAAACTTGGGTGATAAAAATTATACGGATGTAATTTTTATCACATCTCCCATAAAGCACAACATTAATGTCGAGCTATTGATGACAAAACTGCATCAAAAGGATTAGGTTAAATGTCGAGTATTAATTTTTTTTAATTTGGGTGGCTTTTTGATTCTCCAGCACTTACTACCTTGCTACGGTTTAAAATCGAGAACTCGAAATAGAACCTATTATATATTATAACACTTAATTCAAACATTTCTGTTACTTTTTATTGCTTTTTTATCAAAATATTGAAAAATTCTTTGCAAAGTCTTAAAATAAAGTATGATAGTTTCAAATAGAATAAAAAATTTACATCCTTATGTTCCGGGCGAACAGCCAAAAGACCGTGTTTATATTAAATTAAATGCGAATGAAAATCCTTACAAACCAAGTCCGAAAGTTTGCAAGGCTGTTATTGATTTTGTGCAGAATTCTCCAGAAAAACTTGGACTCTACCCAGATCCAGATTCAAATAAACTTCATCAAAAAATTGCTGATATGTTGAATGCGAGCGGAGGTGTTCTTTGCCGTGCAAATGTTGGCGAAAATAACAAAGTAACTCCTTCAGAAACTGATAAAATTCCTTTTACTGTAACTCCTGACATGATTTACACGGGAAACGGTTCTGATGAAGTTTTGTCTTTTGTTTTTTATGCTTTTTTTGATTCGGGAAAAAAGTTTGTAATGCCACAATTTACTTACAGTTTTTATCCTGTTTATGCTGGTTTTTACAACATTCCGATGGATTGCGTTCCTTTGCTTCCTGATTGGAAACTGGATGTGGAAACTATGCTTTCTCATGCAAAACAGAATGACGGCGGAATAATTTTTGCAAATCCAAATGCTCCGACGGGAATAAGTCTTTCGCGTGATGAAGTAAGGAAAATGATTCAGAATGCTTCCCCAGACCAGATTTTTATTGTTGATGAAGCTTATGTTGATTTTGGCGGCGAATCTTGTATTCCTTTGTTGAGTGAGTTTAAAAATCTTTTGATAGTGCGCACTTTTTCAAAAAGTTTGTGCGGTGCAGGTCAAAGACTTGGTTACATCGTTGCGAATCCTGAACTTATAAACATTGTGACTACAGTAAAAAATAGTGTAAATCATTTTCCGATTGATGCTGTTGCGCAGATTTGCGGTGAAGCAGCCTGCGACGATACTGCATATTATGTTGAAACTTCGAGAAAAATTGCAGAGGAACGGGAAAAATTTTCTGCTTTTTTGAAAGCAAAAGGTTTTGAAGTGCTTCCGAGTAAAACGAATTTTGTTTTTGCAAGAAAAAAAGGAATTTCTGGAAAAGAAATTTATGAAAAAATTAAAGGACAGGGAATTTTAATCAGGCATTTTGCAACACCTGGAATTGAAGATTTTGTGCGGATTTCTATTGGTGATGAAATTCAGATGAAAAAACTCTGCGATGCTTTTGAAGTTATTATGAATTAAGCAAAGTTTTAAACAAGGTCTGTCCCTGTTTAAAAAAATTTAAAAAATGGAAAACTGCGCCAGGCTATGGAGCAGGCACGCGAAGCGTGAGCCACCGCAACGAACGAAACGTAGTGGAGTGAAGTGAGGAGGCCGAGCGTTAGTGAGCTGCGGAACAGCCGCCCGGGCGCCCTGATTATTATTTTGAATGAGGTTATTATGAAAATTTTGATTTTGAGTGATTTGCATGCGCACAACGATGTTTTAGATAAAATGGATGATATTTTTGCAAAGGCGGATGCGGTTTTGTTTGCCGGTGATTTTGCGGAATGTTTTAAGCCTGAAACTGGGAAGGAAGCGTTGCTGCAGCTCTGTAAAAAGCATGACACGATTTTTGCTGTTCTTGGTAACTGTGATAATGAGGATTTTTTGGAAGATTTGGAAGAGCAGGATGTTTGTGTTGAAAAAACTCTTGTGTATCATCAGGGGCTTGCGATTGCTGGTGCTGGTGGCGGAACTTATTTTACTGGAAAAACGGAATTTGAGCGCGACGAACAGGACATTATCGCGGATTTTAATATTGTAAAGAATTGTGTTGAAGAAACTGGTGATAAATCTCTGTGGAAAAACTTGATTTTGATTTGTCACAATCCGCCAAAAGGCAAAACTGTTGACGCTGTGAATGTAAATCTTCACGCTGGAAGTGAACTTTTTACTAATTATATAGAAGAAAATCAACCGCTCGCTGTAATTTGCGGTCACATTCACGAAGGTGCTGGTATGGAAAAAATCGGGGAAACGCTGGTGATTAATCCTGGCAGTCTTGGCGAAGCTGGTTCTTATGCTCTGATGGAAATTGTGAAGGAAGGCGATTTCTGGCAGATTAAGGATGCAAAGATTTGTAAATTGTAGATTTACAGGTTGCCGTAACGTCTGTTTCTGTTATATCTGTTTCTTTTATAGATGAATTATTTTAAATTTCTCAAGTTTTTATTTTCTTGAATCTGTTGATTTGAAAAAGTATATCTAAACTGGACTGAAAATAATCCGATAATCAAAGCAGATTATTGTTAATTATTGAAAAGAGGAAAAAATGGCGACAACAGCAAACTTAAGTTCTATAATCCGATATTATGCCGAAAAACAGAATTCTGGTTTCATAGATTTGCGTGAGTTTTGTGCATATATCAAAAAATACGCTGAACATCATGTTGAAGAACAGGGTGAACTTGTAAAATATCTTGGTGATCCTACAAGCACTGTTGTTGCCGAGCTTCAGGGACTTTCTGAAAAAAAACTTGCAACTGTAATTTCAAATAATAATAAAAAAACGATTATTTCCATCACTTATTTTTCTTCTAAATATACAAACCAATATCAGCAGATGCTGAAAAACGATGCTGTGCTTTTTCCTATTATTTCAGATTTGCCAAAACAGTTTCCAAATTCTTTTCTGGAAAGGAAAATTGCAAATCAGTATTTGCAGTCGCTGATTAACAAAGAACCTTCAAAATCTCCTTTGCTTTATATTCTTGAATTCACAAGAGATATTACTCCGCTAATTTTGCCGGCTTGCATTCCGCTCAAAGCTTTGGTCGATATTTCTCAACAAAAAGTCAGGAAAATTCTTAAAAAAGAAGAATTTCATGATTATTTTTTGAAAAAACTTAGAAGCACAAATCCTACTAAAGAAATTTCTATAAAAAGTTTTTTCCAGCATTTTGTGGATACTGAAAATTATCAGTTTACTGATTTTTCTGACGGTGATGATTATTACATCTGGAATCAGACTTTATATTATGTTCGCCAGGATTTCGAAAAAATTCAGGACAGAACTGTGGAAGATACAAATATTCTGCAAGCATGTCAGATTTTGGAAATATACAGCACTTGTCTGAAAGAACGTTTTCAAAATGAAAAAAAACGAAGCGAAGCTCTAAAGGAACTTGAAAATCATCTTGCACGCGCTCCCTATTTCTATTCAATGAATCAGATTCTAAAATTTCAAGATCAAAACGGAAGGATGCTTTACGGTCAATATACTGAAGATGATTTAAAGGAATTTTTGCAGAGAATGACTACAGAAGGTGAAGCAAACGAATTGCCACCTTTGTTGATTTTCAAAGTCGCTTCAGGAACCCGTTATTATGTTTACAAAAAGAAAGTTCTTCAAGTTGTTGTTCGTCTTTGCAACGAAGCACATGGATCTATCGAAAAAGAACTAGAAAACAGCTGGTACAAATGTCTACTGGATTATGAGCGTCTTCCTGAAATGACTAATCAAAATGAATTTGAGTTGTGTCTTCAGGAACTTGTTGAAAAAAAATCGCCGGTTTTGTTCTCACTTTTAAATGCAAATTTTATGCATCTTCTGGCTTATGAAAAAAATGACGAAGAACTTACGGAAGGATTTCATTTATTTGTAAACGGAAGGATTTTGCCTTATGCCGATTTATTGATGCTCAAAAACAATAAAATTCTTGCAAATGCAAAGTCACGTCTGCCTTTCTACTACACAATTCCTATTTTATCATGGATTGCAAGCCTTTTTAACGGAAAAAAGAAAAAGAAATCTAAAAAAACACAGCAAAAACAGATTACAGCTGCGGAAATTCTGGAACAGGATGAAGATGATTCTGTTTCTAAAGCAAAAAAAATGACTAAAACTGAAAGTCTTGCTGCTGCTGCCAATGAAATTACAAAAGAATTGATTCCAGAAGGCTCATCTTTGGACCGTGAACTGGATTATCTTGCACGCCAGTGGAACAAAATGATTTCAAAAGAAGCTTATCGAAATCTCACAGATGATGTAAACTGCCTTATCCGTGATTATACAAGGCGAGTTGTCAAAACATTGTCCGGAACATCATTTACTAAGGAACGTGTAGAAAATCTTGCTAAAACACTTGTAAATACACCGAATATGAAAAAGATCAAAGAAGAAAAAGCTCTTACAGAATATGTAATTCTTTATATTCTGCGACTGGTAAGTAATTTTCAGTAAATCTTAGTAATTTTCATTAAAATCTACAGAGATTTGAAATAATTATAACGAAGTCGCTTTTTCAAGGAGTGAAATAAGAGGTGCATAGTTCTTTCTAATTGTTTTTCTGTGGGCATCCTGGATAAAATCCAATTCTATTCTAAACAATTTATCTTTTGCAGAAACTGGCATATATTTCACATTTGATTGAGTATAATAATGTTCTATGCAGCCTTTTGGTAAAATATAAACACGAGCGGCTTCACAGGCCGCCAGAATCAATGAGAACAAATTTTTTACTAATGGAAGATTTTTTGCCGTTGAATCTGTCAGAACCTGTGATATTTCATTTTCCTGCTGATTTACGACCTGCATTACAACTGTTTTGTATGTATCCACATTTTTCGCATTCTCATACTTTGAATCTAATTGTTTAATTTTTGAAACGAAAAATGATAATTTTTCAGGTATACCTTTGTGTTCCAATTGTTTTTCAAAATCATTTCCAATCGAAACCAGATATTTTTCCAATCTGTTAATTAACTTTTCAAGAGTTATTTTTTGCATCATTTCCTTTTTAGTAAATATGCTTTTATAAAATGAAATCTGCTTTTCATATTGTTTTTCAAGCCACATATTTACCCGTTCATCATTTGAAACGACATCTCTTAATTTTCCACTGAATAAGGAATCTAAATCTGTGATAAATCTGCTATTCGTTCCAATTAACTGACAAATTTTACAAAAAACACCAAGCTCATCTTTTCCACCAACATCAATAATCCCTGTTCCAACAACATTTACATCATTTTCCATAAAAGATAATAACCATGTGAACATCTGCTGATCTGTGTATCCTTCAACAAAAATCTGATTATCTGAAAAAAAGAATTGTTTGTGGTACGTGTTAAATCTTGGCAGAAATCTACGGAATAGATTTTCATCTTCGGAAGTAAGACTATCAATACTTGAAGGTGCTTTATTTATATGACATGCAATTACGCCTGTTAAATCTTCAGGTGTACGCAAATCTATAAAAAAAGGTGAATGTGAAATCAAGAAAAACATACGTCTGGAACTATTCTTTGCTTCTTTTCTGATTTCATTCATAAAAAAAGTTTGAAGTTGAGGATGCAAATGCAATTCAGGTTCGTCAAAAAAAATGCAGTCGCTTGAATCTTTATTATAAAGACAGATTAACAATGAAATAATTTCCCTCAATCCGTGACATTCTGCGTCATCAAGCAGATATTCAACATTCCACGCTTTATTTTTGACAATCGGTATCAAAAGTCCATCATAATCTTCTACAAAAATTATCGATTTACCGAACATATTTGAAAGAACTTTTTCTATTTTCTCCTTGACTCTGACGTTTTCATGTAAAATATGAATCTGATCCTGATAATTTCTGTCTACTTTAATAAATTTTGAAGTATAGCCTTCATTTTCCAATTGTTTTGCAAGTTCCTGTGCAAGCAAAGTTTTCCCAGAACCATTAGGTCCCACAATAAGATTAATCTGTGACCAATTTGATTTTTTAAACACAGATTTTCCCCAGAGAAATGGAATTTTTACTTTCGCTTCAAAATTAATCATCATTTATAGTATATCACGTTTTTTTTGTTTTTCTAGTATTTTAATTTTTTTTCTTTTACTCGCAATTTTCAATTTTCAAGTTTTTTTGTATTATGAATGACTTTAATTTTCCCGTTTTTTATGATATTATTTTGATTATGGTAGAATTATTAGCCCCTGCGGGAAACATTGAATCACTCGAAGCTGCAATTGGCGAAGGTGCAGATGCTGTTTATCTTGGTTTAAAAAGTTTTAATGCCAGATTAAGAACTACGAATTTTGCTTGGAATCAATTTGAAGCAGCTGTAGAAAGTCTTCACAGGCAGCACAAAAAAATTTATGTCACTGTAAATACAGTTTGCGAAGAAAGAGAAACAGAAAGATTATATAGATTTTTGTCATATTTAAATGATGTTGGACCAGATGGATTAATAGTACAAGATTTTTCTGTTATGCGCATGGCACAAGAATTTTTCCCGAATCTTGAACTTCATGCTTCCACTCAAATGAATGTTGAAAGTTCCAATGCTGTAAAACTTTTACAAAACAACGGAATAAAACGAATGGTTCTTGCTCGTGAACTTGGACTTGATGAAATCACAAAAATCAAAAACGAAACAGGTGCTGAACTAGAAGTTTTTGTTCATGGTGCCCTTTGTGTCAGCGAAAGCGGACTTTGCCTTTTTTCAAGTTTTCTGGGTGGAAAATCAGCTAACCGCGGAATGTGTACACAGGCTTGCCGTCGTTTTTACAAAGCAGAAGTTCCTGGTGGTGAAAAAAGCGGTTATTATTTTTCTCCATGTGACTTGCAATTGATTGACCAGATTCCATCGTTAATCGAAGCTGGTGTTGATTCATTTAAAATCGAAGGGCGCATGAAAAGTGCAGAATACGTTGGCAGCGTAGTTGCAGCATATAGATATGTTATTGACCATTACAAAGAAGATAAAAAAGGCGCAATAGCAACTGGAAAACGAATTCTTTCTTCTGATTTTGCCCGTTCGAAAACTACTTATTGGTACGGTTTTAATTCTTTGGATGAAGGTGTTTCAAATGCAGCTCAAAAAATCTTAAATCCAGACCAGGCAGGCGGAACTGGAATCTATCTTGGAAAGATTGCTTCAATTAAATCTCCTTCAAAAGAACTTTCTATTGCAATTCGTGAAACTCTTCCAGATGATGCTTCCATCGAACAAAAAAATTTCAAACTTGCCACTCTCAAAGGTGGTAGTTATGAACCAGACCCTGGAGATTCAATCAGAATTCACCGTCAGGATGATACAGGACGCTCAAGTCATAAAATCAAAACCGTAGAAATTGATGAAGAAAACAACAAACGATGGATTGACATTCCGGACGGTTTTAAAGTCGATGACGAAGTTTACCTTTTGCAGATTAAAGCAGTTTCAAAACGCTATAATCGTGTTCTTCCAAACGATATCAGCAGATACAGAAAACAGCCAAAAGATGAAATTTTGCCGATTCTTGATTTAACTCCTGTAAAAGAAAAGGAACTGTCTTATTTTCCAGAAGGTATTTACGCACAAGTTTCCTCAATTTCAGATGTATTTGCCGTTCAGGGACTTAATCCTGTAAGACTAATTCTCGAATATAATTCAGAAACTTCATACGACCTTTTGAATCATAAGACAGTACTGCCTTTTTCTAAAAAGCAGATTTTCATTTCTTTAGATCCATTTTGTTCTGCAGCCCAAGAAGACCAGCTGATTAACGAACTTGAAACATTAATTCAAGATGGCTACAAAAACTTCGTAGTAAACAATCTTGCTCACATCCAGATTCTCAAGAATAAAAAAGTGAATATGATAGGCGGACCTTATCTATATACTTTCAATCGCTGGGCAGTAAGTTGGCTCGAAAACCAGAATATCGGAGCATTTATCATGCCATACGAAAATTCACGCCGCAATCTCGAATCCACTTACGAACAGAATGTCCGAAGCAGAGTTCTAGTTCCAGTCTTTGCTTATCCAGCTCTTTTCAGAATGAGATTTAAACTTCCATCAACTTACGACTTTACTTTCTTTCAGGACAAAGAAGGTTCTATCTTTAAAGTAAATTCCACAAAAGACGGTTCATTCGTAATGCCAGAAGAACCATTCTCAATTCTTGACAAAATCGAACACATTTCATCATCAGGTTTTAAACGCTTCTTAATTGATTTTTCAAAGACAAAAGTTTCTAAAAACCAGATAAAAGCCATTAATACCTCGATGTCAAAATCGCTTCCTTTGCCAGATGTTTCCCGTTTCAATTGGAAAGACGGTTTTTATTCTCCACAACAAATAGAAGAATACAAACTCCAGAACGAAAGAGCAAAATCAAACAGTTCATCTCCAAAATCAAACAAAAACAACTCAAAGAAACCAAATAAACAAAACAAACGCAAACAAAAATAAATCCAGGCAGACTAGAATACAGTTTCTTCAACAGGAACTGGTTCTTTTTCTGCTTCCACACAAACAACCGCTTCTTTTTCAGTTCTATCTGAAGAAGAAGCAGATTTATTTGACACAGGTTTGTATTCAATGTGCTCTGCAATAACAAAAACTCTACTTTGAGATTTTCCTGAACTGTCTTTCCAAGAATCCTGTTTCAAACGACCGACCACTCTTAAGCCACGTCCTTTTACAGCCTTTTTATGACAGTACTCTGCACTTTTGCCAAAACATTCTACATCAAAAAACGAAACTTCTTCAGTAGCCTGATCATTTTTATTTTTGTAGAACCGGTTTACCGCAATGCTTAATTTACATACTTTAAAACCTTCAGAAGGTTCCAAAAGAACTGCATCCCTGACAACATTTCCTTCAAGGATAATTGAATTCAACTGATTCATAATCTACCTCACAAATATTTTTGATGCTGGCCAGCAATCAATTAAACATAAAAAACTATGTATAATAATATTTGTTTTAACTATGCAAAAAAAGGAAATAAAAACAAAAAAAAATTCAATTTTTTTGAAATTTTTTAATATTTCCACTTTACATTTGTTTGGTTAAAAAAAAGCAAGGGCTGCCTAATAGTCAAATTCACAAAATCATTCCGAATTTATTTCAGTATGACAGAACTTGTTAGACAGCCCTTTATAAAATCTGATATTTTGAATTCTAAATTATGTCCTTGCAGCACCATCTACACGCAAAACATCACCTGTAATATAAGAAGCCATATCACTTGCAAGGAAAACAAATGCGTTTGCAATATCTGTTGGAGTACCAATTCTTCCAAGTGGAATTGTTTTGATAAGAGGTTCAATCATGTTTTTAGGCAAAGCACTTACCATTTCAGTTTCTGTGATTCCAGGTGCAACTGCATTCACACGAATTCCCAACGGAGCCAATTCACGAGAAAGCGACTGTGTGATTCCATTAACTGCATATTTTGAAGCAGGATACATAAATCCCGATGGCTGACCATCGCGACTTACCATTGAACTTGTGTTTAAAATAACACCTTTTGTTTCAGTAAGATAAGGGACAGCAACTTTTGAACAAACAAATACAGATTTTATATTTAAGTCAGCAATTTTATCATATTCATCTTCTGAAAAATCCAAAAGCTTTGTATGAGATGAAATTCCTGCATTGTTGATTAAAACATCAATCTTACCAAATTCATTTTTTACAGAATCAAAAGCAGATTTAACTTCTACTTCAGAAGTTAATTTTGGATAAAGCCCAATCACTGCAAAGCCTGAATTTTCTTCCTTAAGTTTTGCAATAGCGACATCAACAGTTTCTTTGCGACTTCCAAAAAGTGCAACTTTAGCTCCCTGAAGCAAAAACTGTCTTACAGTTTCATATCCAATTCCTCGTGTACCACCTGTAACAATGGCAACTTTTCCTTCTAATAGCATTTTTTCCTCCTTTTACAAAGTTTGCATTGCAAACAATAAACTTGAATCATAAAAAAAGCCGCACCAAAAAGTGCAGCCCTCAAAAACTAGTAATCTTTTTTTTCTGATTTACGACGTTTATTTAAAAGTTTTCTTTCCAAAGTTGTTTTTTTCTGATGAAGAAGAGCAGATGGTTTTTCGAAATATTCACGTCTTTTGAATTCGCGAATGATACCTTCTTTTTCAACCATGCGTTTAAAACGTTTGATTGCTTTTTCAAGGTTTTCTGTTTCGTCAACGTTGATTGTAGCCATTATTTTGTCACCTCCTCTTTTTCGGTAATTCCGTAAAAACACAACTATTATATATTATCTACCATTTTTTTTCAATAGAAAAAGAAGACAATATCAAAAAAAACTTTTAGAATTTAAACACAACCCCTGCTTTACTACTTGGAACTCCAAATTCAACATTTACACCAAAAGAATCAGATAAAAACCATGATGCACCAATATTA
This sequence comes from uncultured Treponema sp., assembly GCA_945915085.1. GTDB lineage: Bacteria > Spirochaetota > Spirochaetia > Treponematales > Treponemataceae > Treponema_D. Next base: position 32,068 of record CAMEET010000010.1, read on the forward strand.
TATCCCCAATCAGGATTAAATCTGATTCCATTATCATACTGATTTGAAATATCAAATTTTGCTCCGATTTTCAAACCTGAATACAAATCAAGATTTTTTGGAGGCATTCTAACATGATAAGTTGCACTTCCACCAGCCAAAACTGCTGTATGAGAAAAATCTTTATTTCCCCAAAAACTAACACCAGCATACCCACCAAAAGTAAATGGAAGTTTCCAAATAGGAGTAGCAATTTCTAAATCAGCAATAACATGAGGAACAGCCCACCCATTTGCATTGATGATATCAAAGAAATCCCAAGGAAGAGCTGCATCAACAGAAAGAAGCATATCTCCTTTTTCAATTCCTGCACCATAATTACACCAGCACTGAGACCAATCAAAATCACTGGCAAAAACTGGAGCAGAAAAACTCAAAACTAAACCAATTAATAAAGCTTTAATTTTTTTCATAATCTTATCCTTTTTGGTAACAAATTCTTAGGAATAATAAAGATAAAATAATTAATAAAATTCAAAAAGGCAAGAGAAAAAATGGAAAATCTAAAATTTTTCTTAAATCAATCTCACAATATGATTAGAATCTAGTCCAGCTGATATTCTTTTTCGTATTCAATGATTTCAACATTATCAAAACCAGCCTGACTCAGATGTTTTTTAAATCCTTCCTGCTGATCTTTTTCACCATGAATCAAAAAGATTTTTTTCAACCGACTAGTATCAATTCCTTTGAGCCATTCAATCATTTCTGTATAATCAGCATGAGCACTAAAACCATTGCAACGTTCAACTTTTGCCTTTACCTGATACATATCACCAAGAATTTTCACCTCTTTTTGACCATCAAAAATGCGCCTGCCTAATGTATTTTCAGCCATATAACCAACAATCATAATTGTATTTTTCGGATCAGAAATTCCGTTTGCAAGATGATACAAAACTCGTCCAGCTTCACACATTCCATCTGCTGAAATAATAATCATAGGACCTTCTTTTTTATTAAGTTCCTTGGAATCTTCAACATTTGTCGTAAAAGTAAGTGAATTAAAACCAAAAGGATTTTTATGATGTTTCAAAAATGCTTCGTTAACAGACTCATCATAACATTCAGGATGAACTCTGAAAACAGAAGTAGCATTACTTGCCATCGGAGAATCAACATAAATCGGAATAACAGGAATTTTTTTCTGGTCGGTAAGAAGATGTAAATAATAAACAAGTTCCTGAGCCCTTTCAATTGCAAAAGACGGAATGATTATTTTTCCTTTTTTTGCACAAGCTTCGCGGACAATTCTTTCAAGTTCATGCATTGCAAATTCATGATTATCGTGCAGCTTATTTCCATAAGTTGATTCCAGAAAAATGTAATCTGGTGCAGGCATATTCAACGCCGGGTTTCTGATAATCGGTTTACAATTTCTGCCAATATCACCAGTATATAGAAGACGAATTTCATTTTCAGGATTTTTGGGATTTGGATTGATTGTAATATTTGCAAAAGCCGAACCTAAAATGTGACCTGCATCAAAAAATTCCAACTGAACATCAGGGGCAATAAACATTTTTCTGTTATATGAAAGTGAAACAATCTGATTTGCAGCTTTTACACAATCGTTTTCATCATAAAGAGGTTTCCAGTGAAATTTTTCGCCTTTTTTTGCAGCCTGTTTTGCAAGAAATTCCGCATCATGAGCCTGAATTCTTGCACTATCCATCATCACAAGATTTGCAATATCACGAGTTGCAGGAGTTGCATAAATATTTCCCTCATACCCAAGTTTTGAAAGCAGCGGCAAAAGTCCACAATGATCAAGATGACCGTGTGTCAGAATGACCGATTCTAGACGTTCCGTATCTATCTTAAAATTTCTGTTTTTTTCGTCCGATTCTCTTCTTTTACCTTGAAACGAACCACAGTCAATCATAAACATTCTGTCATCGATTGAAAAAATATGTTTAGAACCAGTAACTTCCTGAGCAGCACCCAAAGAAAAACATTTTACAGCCATTTGCCACCTCGAATATTTTGTATCAAATCTAATTATAAATCACAAATGCAAAAAAGCAAGTTTAACATAACAGATTAACGTGAAGTTTTTCACAAATATCACTGAGGTAGCAAATCTTAATATTCAGATTCAGTTTATTTTATCAATACCATGTTTCAAAAGTGTCCTTTATGCTGTAGAAAACAGGTTTCGGCTGAAAATCTTTGTCAAATAGTCTGGAATTTGTTTTGTCATTTCCGTACAAAGTATATCCATCCATTACACCAAAAAATGAAACACATGTAATGTTGGCATTTCCGCCGCCGTTTGTATCAAGTTGCTTAAGTAAACGGAAAACTGAAGCGTAACGTTCAGCCTGTTCATTAAATCCTTTTTCAGTCTCTTCTCTTGCAGGAATAGACCATTCTGTCAGCTGAATTTCAACATCAAGCGAAGCATACAGTTCAATTGCATTTTTGATATCTGCAAGCGAAGGATTTTTAACATCCCAGTAGCCCTGCATGCCCACTCCATCAATCAAACCTTTATCTTTTAAGTTTTTACAAAGATTATAGATGCATTCACGTTTTCTTTTATCAACAGTTCCATAATCATTATAGAAAAGTTTTACTCCATCAGCAGCATATTTTCTTGCAATTGTAAATGCCACTTCAGGATAATCGTTTCCGATTGTATAATACCAATAATTATCTGTATTATCATTTTCTATTCTACACAAAAAGTCTGTAGAACTGTCCCCTTTTGCAGGATCAACAGCTTCGTTTACAACATCCCAACAATACACTACACCTGGAAAATTAGTCTGCACATAATCCATATATTGTTTTGTAAAACTGTCAAGTCGTTTTATCATCACATCACGAGAAACATAATCTTTTGATGAATCATAATCTTCGCAGAAAAACCACAAAGGTGTCTGAGTGTGCCAAACAAGTGTGTGACCGCGCATTTGAACGTTGTTTTCCTGACACCATTTTAAAGTTTCTTCTATTATGTCAAAATTCAAAGCAGGTTCGTCATTTCCTTTTTTTATATTGCTTCGCGATTTTTTTTCATTCAAAATGTAAACGGGTTTCATAAGATTTGTCAAAGTGCAGCTGTTAAAATGCTTTTTGCCCACTTCCATATATTCAGGCAGATTTATGGAATTTGTCTGTTTATTATATCCGTAAATTCCAAAACCAAGTTTGAAATAATCACTGCACAAATCTTTTAAAGAAGGTTCGGTAAGGGCTTTTGTCAAATCAAAATCTTCAGATTCATAAACATCATTTTGATTTTTTTTCTTCTGTGATTTTTTATTTTTTGGTGACTGCGAAAAACTTAAATCAATAGGCAATGTTGCATTTTTAGAAAAAACAAAACTGCCTTTTTTTGTACCTTTATCTGTAATAATATCACAATCAAAAGATAAATAAGTATTGTTTTCTGTAACATTTTTGTACTTTATTTTTTTGATTGATTCAGAATTTCCAATAAAACTTGCGGCATTCTCTGAAAAACTTTGCAGACTGTTGATAACTTTAAAATTATCATCAATTCTGGAATAAGCAGCTTCGTATTTTTTTTCTACCAGCAGGTTGCAAATTCCAGACGCAATTGTAAATTGTTTTAAATCAGAATTTTGATTTTTTGAACATGAAAACTGCATGAAAATCAAAAAAGTCAAAAGCAATGATTCGAATTTAAAAAAATGTTTTTTCATTCTTGTACTCCAGATAGTTTTTTTTCGTGTATTATTTTCAATATGTTTTTATTATACCACTAATATACTAGAGTACAAGAAGGGTTTTTCCTTATGTTTTATTTTGCTACGAGAATTCCTGTGATGTTGCAGAATTTTCCATTTCTGTCTGCAGCTGCCCTTTTTGAACACATTATGTGGACTG
>CAMEET010000011.1 GCA_945915085.1 uncultured Treponema sp.
GAATCAGATGAATATGGGAGGAATGCAGAATCCTGGAATGAACATGGGTGGTATGAATCAAATGGGAGGAATGCCGAATATGGGAATGGGAAATGCTATGGGTGGCATGAACCAAATGGGTATGGGCGGTATGAACCAAATGAATATGGGAGGAATGCCAAACATGGGTGTGAATATGGGAATGAATGTTCCAAATGTTCAGGCTTTACAATACCCAAATCTTTCTAGTGGTGTAACTTCTGGTGAACAGGGCAATATAGGTCTTATCATGGATGTTTTCATGGAAATGACTGTAGAACTTGGACGTACCAAAAAATCTATCAAAGATATTCTTGGTATGGGGGAAGGAACAATCATTGAACTTGATAAACTTGCAGGTGAACCTGTAGATATTCTTGTTAACCATAAGCCTATTGCTAAAGGAGAAGTTGTAGTTATCGATGAAAACTTTGGTGTTCGTGTAACTGAAATTCTTTCTCCAATGGAAAGGGTTAATGAACTGAATTAAAACCAATTTATTAGGGTGAGGAAAACTTGCCCAAGGGTGGGGAAATTGGGAAAATCTATAAAATCTCTTGTAACTGTTGTAATTTTATTATTCTGTTTTGGAATTTTAAATGCACAGCAGAATAATTCTACTAATCAGAACGATAATGTCATTTCTGAACAGTCTATTCTTATAAATCCGCAGACAGAAACTGGTAATCAAACAAATGCAAACGTGGAATATAAACCTTCTTCAACAATCGGTGTGTTTGTGCGAATGATTGTTGTACTCATTGTTGTTGTCCTGTTAATTTATGCATTTTTCTGGTTTGTAAAACGCAAAACAAACAATAATTTAAAAACTGATGATGATTATTTGCGGCGAGTTGCTTATCTGAATATTGCTCCTGGAAAAACTGTTGAAGTAATCACTCTGATTGATAAGGCTTATTTAATTGGTGTGACAGAAGATAATATCAGTCTTTTGGGAGAAATAGATGACAAAGAACTGATTACCGCGATGAATCTAAATTCTGATAAAAAGGCAAATATAAAAAAGCCTGCAACTTTCAATGAAGTATTGGAATTGTTTTTACAAAAAGGCAATAAGAAAAAATCTGTGTTTTCTCAGGAAGAAAGCAAAGTGGAAAATCTTTTTTCAGAAAATCCACCAGAGCAGGGTGATACTTTATGAAAAATAAAACTGTAGGTATGATACAGACAAAACGTTTTTTTATAATTTTTGTATTATTTTCTTTATTTTTTGCAAAAGGATTTGCTCAGAATTTTCCGCAAGGTTCGGCTCAGGGAACTATGGAAATGGGAAATAATGTCCGTCCATCAGAATCACCTGTTGTTCCAAACATTTCTGTAGAAATTACATCTCCACAGACTGGTAATGAAGTTGCTTTTTCAGTAAGACTTTTGCTTTTGCTGACAATTCTGACATTGGCACCGAGCATTTTGATTTTGGTGACATGTTTTTTGCGTTTTTCCATTGTTCTTGATTTTATAAAAAGAGCATTATCTTTGCAGCAAGTCCCTCCTACAGCCGTGTTAAATGGAATTGCTTTTTTTATGACACTTTTTATCATGTGGCCGACATTTACAAAAATTTATGATGATGCATATAAACCGTTATCTGAAAATCAGATTACAATAGAAGAAGCTTATAAACAGGCTGAAGCTCCTTTGCGTCTTTTTATGTATTCTCAAATGCAGAATGATACATCTTATATCAATATGTTTATGAATATGGCAAAAATGAATAAGCCGAATACTCTGTCTGATGTGCCGACTTATATTCTTGTGCCTTCATATATTCTGCATGAACTGACAGTCGCGTTTAAAATAGGTGTTTTACTTTACATTCCGTTTATTATAATTGATATGGTTGTGGCAAGTATTTTGATGGCGATGGGCATGATGATGCTGCCGCCTGTTCAGATTTCTATGCCATTTAAATTGATTTTGTTTGTACTGGTTGACGGCTGGGGACTTTTGACGCAGCAGTTGTTTATTTCTGTCATCAAGTAGATTTGATTTTGTTTATTTTTTTATAGAAGAAATTGTTTTTGGGAGGAAAAAAGATGTCTACTGGAAGTATAGTTGGATTAATGCAGAATTCTGTAAAAGAAGTTTTGATTCTTGTTGTACCGGTTCTTGCTTTAGCATTGATTGTAGGTCTTATTGTGGCAATTTTTCAGGCTACAACTTCAATTCAGGAACAGACACTTACGTTTTTACCAAAACTGATTGTTATTCTTCTTGTGCTTGCTTTTTTTTCAGGTGCAGGATTTTCTCATTTGGGAAATTTTACAAAAGCTTTGTTTTCTCAAATCCCAAATCTTGCCAAATAATTTTCCGCCATTTGTGTAATCCTAAAGCATAAAAAGGTGAAGTTTAATGTTGGACGAAATTCTTTCACAGGCTCCTGTTTTTCTCCTGATTTTTGCAAGAGTTTTTGCAATGCTTTTGGTTTTGCCTATGTTTTCAATGCGTTCTGCTTCGAGAGTTGCGAAAGTAGCTCTTGCTGGTTATATGGCGTTTTTCATTTTTGGAACTTGCGATTTATCATATTATTTGCCATATATTGAACAGGATGGTTCTTTTTCAATGGAATATTTTTTAATTCTAATTGGGGAAGTATTGATTGGAATCATTCTTGGTTTTTTTATCACGATGATTTTTTCTGCATTCAGTACAGCAGGTCAATTTCTTGCTTTCCAAATGGGATTTAGTGCCGCAAGTTCTTACGATTCTTTATCACAAGTTGAAAATCCATTGATGGGACAATTTTTTAATTTAATTGCGATGCTTGTATTTATGCAGACTCATTGGTTTCAAAAACTGTTTTTACAGGGGCTTGTGACAAGTTTTTCTTCTTTGAATGCAATTAGCATAGTTAATTCTACGGAAAGTATTGTGAAATTTGTTTTGTCAGGTCTTTCAAGTTTATTTATTGATGCACTTGTGATATCACTTCCTGTTATGGGGAGTCTTTTTTTGATTTCGATTTGCACAGGACTTTTAACAAAGGCTGCACCTCAAATGAATCTTCTGTCAGAAGGTTTTCCAATCATGATTATGCTGGCTTTTGCAATTATTGCTTTTGTTTTGCCTGACATCATAGATTTTTTTGTAAGATCTTTTGAAAAAGGTTTTGCTGATTTGTTTGATTTTTTCAAAAATATTTCTGGGGGAATTTAGTAAATGGCTGCAGAAGAAGAAGGACGCACCGAAGAACCGTCGGAATATAAACTTGAAAAAGCCAGAAAAGAAGGACGAGTTGCAAAATCTCAGGAAATTGGAAGTGCTTTAGTTCTTTTATTCATTGTAGTGATGCTCATTTTTCTTTCAAAGTGGATTTTTAATCAGCTTTTGGGAATAATGAATTTTTATTTTTCGCGTACAGGAACTTATAATCTTGATAATCCCGGATTATTTCAATTTTTTCTGGAAGTTTTTGTAAAATGTGTATTTCCTCTTTTACTCATAAGTGCAGTTGTTTCAGTTGCTGCTAATATTATTCAGACAAAAGGATTTATTTTCAGCTTAAAACCGATTGAACCAAAATTTTCTAAAATAGTACCTAAAATCGGTGAATATCTGAAAAAAACGATTTTTTCTGCGAAAGGACTTTTTAATGTTGCAAAATCCATCGGAAAAGTGGCAATCATCTGTTTTGTCGGTTTTTTGTTTATAAAAAAAGATGTCCTTGTTTTATGTCAGATAATAAAAAGCGGTCAGATTTTTGAAGCTCTCAAACAAATAGCCATGATGGCAGCTCAAATTCTTATTGTAGTGGCAGTCATTTTTTTAATCATTTCGATTCCTGATTATTTCATTCAGAAAAAAGATTTTATGGAAGAAATGAAAATGACAAAACAGGAAGTAAAAGAAGAATATAAAGAAATGGAAGGTGATCCTGAAGTAAAAAGTAAATTAACTCAGATGCAGCGGCAGATGCTTCAGCAGAATATTCCAAAAGCAGTTTCGGAATCTGATGTTGTTATAACAAACCCTACGCATTTTGCAGTTGCTTTAAAATATGATAGTGCACAAACCGATGCCCCAATTGTGAATGCAAAAGGTGAAGATGAAGTTGCTCTGAGAATCAGGCGAATTGCACAGGAAAACAAAATTCCTGTTGTTGAAAATCGTCCTGTTGCACGAGAATTATATACAAATCTTGAAGTTGGTGATATAATACCAGAGAAATATTTTAAGGTTATTACATTAATTTATGCCCAGCTTGATAAATACAAAAATTTATAAGCTCGAGATTGAGTTTAAAAATGTGGCATGAATTTAAACTGATAGTTTTAAAATATTTTTGTGGGGATATTTAAAAAATTAAATTGCTGGGTGGGGACTATGGCAAACGAAAAAAAAGGAAGTTTTCTTTCGTTTATTACAAAAAATATTGTCGCAGTAGCAATCGTTTTGGGTGTTTTTCTTCTATTTATTCCAATCCCAAAAGTTATGATTGACTTGTCGATGATTTTAAATCTTGCTTTTTCAATTATCATTCTTCTTGTTGTTATCCGCATTCCTCGTCCTTCTGATTTTCAGACATTTCCTAGAATTATTCTTTTGCAGACACTTTTCAGCCTTGCTATAAATATTTCTTCTACGAGATTGATTTTAACTGGTGATTTTAGAAATGGAACATTACAGGGACAAAGTGCGATGGTTCAATCTTTTGCAAAAATTGTTGCTGGAAATAATATCGTCATTGGTTTTGTAATGTTTATTATTTTGATTGTTGTTCAGGTACTCGTTGTAACGAAAGGTGCTGGACGAGTTTCTGAAGTTGCAGCAAGATTTAGTTTGGATTCGATGAACCAGAAACTTTTTGATATTGATAATCGTTTGAATTCCGGCGTGATTGATGAATCACAGGCTGAAATGCTTAAAGAAGCTGTTCGAAAAGATATCGATTTTTATTCTAATATGGACGGTTCTTCGAAATTCGTAAGTGGAAATGTAAAAGCTGGCATTTTCATTACAGTCATAAATCTTGTCGGCGGTTTTATCATCGGAATGGTTATGAATAAGATGGATTTTTCACGAGCTTTGTCTACATATTCGACTCTCACAATCGGTGATGGACTTACTTCTCAGCTGCCATCTTTGATTATTTCTTTTGCAACAGGTTTACTTGTTACTGGTACAAAATCAGACGAAACATTTGATGTTCAGCTTAAAAAAGAATTTACTTCCGATGGTCATATTTATATCATCGTAGCGGCTGTTATGTTTTTGGCATCATTTGTTTTGAGACAGGGAACTCAGTTTATTCTTATTCCAGTTGCAGCTTTGTTTGGCTTTATAGGTTACAGACTAGTTCAGAAAAATGAAAAACAGGCTCAAGTTGCAAAAATGGAAGAAAATGCTAAAAAATCAGAAAAACAAACTTCGCCTGTGGATTCAGAGCAAATTTCAATGCTCGACCCGCTTTCTCTGGAATTAGGTTATGGTCTTATTCCTCTTGTTGATAAAGAAAAAGGTGCTGAACTTTTGGAAAGAATTACGCGTATTCGTGTTGAAACAAGATATGATATCGGCTTGAATATTCCAAGTATCAGAATTGTTGATAATATGTCGCTTGAACCAAATGATTATAGTTTTAAAATCGAAGGAATAGAAGCTGGTCATGCTACTATCCGTCTTGGATATTTAATGTGCATGGATACTGGCGCTGTTGTAGAACCGCTGAAAGGCGAAAAAACAAAAGATCCTGCCTTTGGAATGGACGCAATCTGGCTGCCTGAGGAACAACGCAGCGAGGCTGAAAATGCTGGTTATGTCGTTGTTGATCCGCCAACAATCATTTCAACTCATATTACTGAAATAATCCGATCTCATGCTGCACAAATGCTTGACAGACAGGCAGTTTCAGTTATTTTGGAAACAGTTAAAAAATCAAATCCAGTTCTGGTAGACGAAGTTTTGAATACTGCAAAAATTTCTTATGGTGTTATTGAAAAAGTCATGCAGAATCTTCTGGAAGAAAAGGTTTCCATTCGAAATTATGTAAAAATACTTGAAACAATGGCAAATTACGCAAATGTTTCGCAAAATGTGTGGGATTTGACCGCAAAAGTGCGTGAGGCACTTGGACTTCAAATCTGTAAGCAATATGCAGATCCTCAGGATAATAAACTTAGGGTGATGAGACTTTCTCAATCGTTATCTGAACTAGTTGCACAGTATGCTTATAATCCGCTAGACGGTTCCAAACCTTACGTTTCTTTCGATCCTGTAGATAGACGCAAATGGATTACTGCAATCAGCAATTCACTTGCTAGAATAAATCAAATGGGTGTTATGCCAATTATTCTATGTGTAAGTGGCATAAGACAGCTTGTGCGTTCCGCTATCGAACGTGAACAGCCTGGAGTTGTCGTCCTTTCTGATATGGAAATATTTGAGGCAGGAAATAATATTTCTGTTGAAATTATTGATGAAATAAGAGAAAATGAATAAATGGATAATCAAGCTTTTTTAAAATAATAAAAAGGAAATAAAAATGGTAAGTGATAATGAAATCGAGTATAGAATAGAAGGTGATTCTATTGATGAATGCAAAAAAAAGCTTTATGACCTATATGGAAAAGATTATCTGATAAAAGATAGAAAAGTGGAATTTCGTCGTGCGGGTTTGTTTAAAAAACAGAAAGCTGTGACAGTTGTTACTTATGTTGTAAATCATCAGAAATCATATAACATGAACAAGGACAGTTTTGATAGAAGAGATGAAGAAGAGCAGCTTCAGCGCAATAGAGATGAAATTTTACAAAAACAGAGTGCAAAATTGATGTCTTCTCAAATGATTCAAATGAATAATACTCTTGAAGAATTTAAAAAAGACATGAATGCAAAACTTCAAAATCTTGCGATTGCAGCAAACGAAAAGCATGATTCAATCAAAAAAATTGATGATTTGCTTGAACAGAATGCGTTTTCGTTTTCATACATCAATATGATAGAAGAAAAAATCAGAAATGAATTCTCTTTAGAACAGCTTGATAATTATGATTTAGTAGAAAGACGCGTTGTTGATTGGATTGGAGAATCTATTTCTATTGTGAAACAAGCCCATTTCCGTCCACCTCATGTTTATATATTAGTTGGACCAACAGGAGTTGGAAAAACAACTACGCTTGTTAAACTTGCTGTGCAGTTTGTTCGTGAATATGCTCAAAATCAAAACGGACAAAGACCAAATATTTGTTTTATCACAACAGATGCAATGCGAGTCGGCGCTATGGAACAGCTTGAGCGTTGGGGCAAGCACATGAGTTCAAGAGTTTATAAAGCTGAGCGTACTGAAGATTTAAAATCAATATACGAAGAAAATCGTGATAGCATGGATGCTATTTTTATTGATACAAGTGGATTCAGTCCAAAAGATGCAACTCACCTTGCACAGATGAAACTTCTTCTGGAAGTGCCGGGAATGAATCCTGATATTTATCTGACAGTTATGGCATCAACAAAAGTTCGTGATCTGCAGAATATTATGCAGAATTACGAACCTTTTGGATACAATTCCGTAATCGTTACAAAATGCGATGAATCTGAGCAGCTTGGAAATGTTATAAGTGTTTTGTATGAAAAACATAAATCAGTTTCTTATGTAACACATGGTCAGGTTGCTTCACGGGATATTGATAAAGCTGATATTGTAAATTTTTTGATTCGCCTTGAAAATTTTAAGGTTGATAGAGTTCATATAGAAGATAAATTTGGAGAATAATTATGGAAGAACAGGCAGAAGGATTGAAAGAATTATTTAATGAAGGCGATTTACACAATGATTCGGTTCCGCTCAAAAGCAAAGTAAAAAAAGACCATAATACGAGAATAATTGCAATTACAAGCGGAAAAGGTGGTGTTGGAAAAACAAATTTTGCTGTGAATATGGCAATTGCATACGCTCAACTTGGAAAAAAAGTAATTCTGATTGACGGTGACTTGGGCATGGCAAATGTAAATGTACTTTTAAATATTGTGCCTGAGTACAATTTGATGCATGTAATCAACAAAAAAAAGACGATGAAAGAAATCATCATGGATACAGAATTTGGCATTAAGTTTATTGCCGGTGCAAATGGATTTTCAAAAATTGCAAATCTTTCTGTAGATGAACTTGATGATTTTGCAACTCAGTTTTCTACTTTAGGCAATGCCGATATCATTATTATTGATACAGGTGCGGGTATTGCAAATAATGTACTTCAGTTTGTGGCTGCTGCAGATGAAGTTTTTGTTGTCACAACTCCAGAACCTACAGCAATTACCGATGCTTATGGAATCATCAAAATCATTACGACAGAAATTGTTGATAGAACTGTAAATATAAAACTTGTCGTAAACAGAGTTCATTCTGCTGATGAAGGAAAACGCATTTCTGAAAGAATCATTAATATTGCAGCGCAGTTTTTGGGTTACAAAGTTGAATATTTGGGCTGCATTCCAGAAGATTCTCTTGTGCAGGCTTCGGTAATCAGACAAAAACCGTTTATTATAGTAAATCCTACATCAAAACCTTCAATATATTTAAAACATATTGTTGGACGCATAGAAAAAACAGAACCTGAAATAAATGAAGGAGTATCAAGCTTTTTAAAGAAATTCCTGGGAAAAAAGAAAGTTTAAAGACTTTTTGGTTAAAAACTTTTCTGAATTTTTATTACAGATTTCTCGATTTTCATAAAATTCAAATTTTCTAAAAAAAAACTATTATTTTTTTAGATTATAATGTATAATATTTACGGGTGATTATTTTTTTTTGATGTACTGCCACAGATGCACAAAATTAATTGTGCCAGTTACAAAATGTAATGATTTGGAGGGGATATGAAAGGCATAAAGTTACTTGTGATTTCAGCTGCCAGCGGTTTTATATTGTCTTTCTTATTCGGACTTTTTTCCCATACATCAATAATATCTGTATTACTCAAAGCAATCCTTTTTGCTGTAATTTTCGGCATTCTAGGATTGTTGATAAATTTGGCAGTCAATAAGTTTTTGATTGATGATTTACAGACGTCAGCCGATTTAACCGAAGCTAATTCTGCTGAAAATCAGAATTCTTCTGGAAATGAATCAAAAACAGGACAGATGGTAGACATTACAATTCAAGATGAAGAACTTGAAAAAGGTGAAAGTGAAAATCATTTTGTAGTTGGTGATGCTCACTCTATGCTGAAAGATTCTGATGTTGAAAAATCAGGATTTTCAGAACAGACTGAAAAAAGTAAAATTCAGCAGGAAGCTGAAAAAAAAGGTTTTGTGCCTTTGACAAATTTTGAAAATGTAAAAAATGTTTCAGGAAAAGAAGCTGTTTCACCAGAATCAATTCCACAAAGCAGTGCTTCGAGAACAAGTTTTGAATCAGAAAGCATTGATACATTGCCGGATATTGGTGATTTAGCTTTTGAAAGTGAAACTGAATCAGAAAGTGAATCTGAAGATGATGAGATGGAAACTGATTCTGATTATGTTCCTTTGGGAAATAAAAAATCAGAAAATTCAGCTGAAGTAAAAGATGCAGCGCTTATTGCAAAAGCCATAAGTTCTGTACTTTCGGGTGAAAATTCTGAATAAGAGGGTAGGAATATATGCCAATTAATGATGAAAAAGAAGAAGATGATCTTTGGGAAGAATTCAAAAAAACAAAATCCCCAGCTCTTAGAGATAAATTTATTCGACAATATATGCCTCTTGTAAAATATGTTGCTGGAAAAGTTGCAACTGGACTTCCTGCATCTGTGGAATTTGATGATTTGGTTGGATATGGTCAGTTTGGACTTCTTGATGCAATAAATAAATATGATACATCAAAAAATGTAAAGTTTAAAACTTATGCGGTGACACGAATTCGTGGTGCAATATTTGATGAATTGAGACAGATTGACTGGGTTCCGCGTTCCGTAAGGCAAAAATCAAGAGAAATTGAAGATGCAATTGTTGCTCTGGAATCGAAACTTGGACGTACAGCAAGTGATTCTGAAATCGCAACTTCTTTGAACATGAGCGAAGATGAATATCATAGAACAATAATGAAAGTTTCTGGAACAAGCGTGCTTTCGTTAAATGATATTTGGTATTCTGGTGATGATAATGAAAATATGTCAATCGGGAACAATATTGAATCTCCTTCAAGTTTAAATCCTGATGTAATTGCTGAGCGTGAAGAAATTAGAAAAGTAATTGCAGAAGCTATCAGCGAATTGCCGGAAAAAGAAAAACTTGTCATCGTTCTTTATTATCATGAAGATTTAACATTTAAAGAGATTGGTGATGTTCTTGAAGTAAGTGAATCGCGCATTTCGCAGTTACATGCAAAGGCAAATCTCAGATTAAGAGCAAAACTTACAAATCTCCGAAAAGGAATTATATAATTTTACGAGTTCAAAATAATTTTCAAAATCGAGGCTGTCAGAAAAATGGTTACTTTAGAAAAAATTCGCAGTGATATGAAAGATTTTCTCGCCGTTGACAATCAGCTTCAATTTGTGGAAGTTATGGCTGATTCAATTGGCGAAGCTCTAGAAGATGCTTCTGTTCAGCTTGATGTAAAAACTTCAACCCTGCAATATGAAATAGTTGAAAAAGGCAGCGAAGGTTTTATGGGATTGGGAAAAAAGCCATGGAAATTAAAAATTTATCCGGATCCTGCCTCAATCAAGAAAGTTAAAAAACTTGCTTCATATGGATTGTTTGATGAAGAAGAACTCGCTGATGCTTCAGAAACTCAAAATCGAGATGGATTTTTTGTTGTTCGTCATTTCAAATCAGATATCATGCTTAAAATTATTCTTCCGATTGGCGATGGAGAGCAGATTGATATTAAAGATGTAATTGCAGAAGTGAGCCGTCAGGATACAATCGATTTCGATGAAGATTTAATCAAAAAATATGTAAAATCTGGAACAGATGATGAATATAAATCAATCGGTCAGTACCGTCATATTCCAGCCGGCGATGTAATTATTGGAATAGAAGTTACAAAAGATGAAATGAAAGCTGCTGTTGTTGTTTCACCTCCTTCTATGAGCGGTTCTGAAGCATCTCCAGAAATGATAAAACGTGCGCTTCAAGCTCAGGGAATAATTGATCCTTGTGTAGATGAAAAACGCGTAAATGAATTTGTTGACAGACCAGTTTATAATGTTCCGTTTGATGTTGCATTTGCAATTCAACCTGTAAATGGTCATGATGCTTATATTTCCTATAATTTTGAAACTGATCCTAAAAAAATCAAAGCGAAAGTATCTGATTCAGGAAATATCAACTATAAAGATTTGAATCAGATTCAGAATGTTATTGCAGGACAGCCGCTTGCACAAAAAATTCTTGCAGAAAGAGGAAAAGGCGGAAAAACTGTATTCGGAAGGTATCTGGAAGCAACAAATGGAAAAGATATTCAGATTCAACTTGGTCAAAATGTCAGTCTGGATCGTGATGGTGTAACTATAAAAGCTGATATTGACGGCGAAGTAATGCTCATAAATGGAAAAGTAACTGTTGAACCTGTTAAATATCTTGATGCAGTAAATGTAAAGACTGGTGATGTGAAATTTGTAGGAACTGTAATCATCAAGGGTTCTGTCGAAGAAGGTTATAAGGTAGAAGCAACAAATATTGAAATAAATGGAATTGTTGATAAATCACGTTTGGAAGCCACTGGAAATATTATTGTCCGTCAGGGAATTTTTGGAAAAGGTGAAGGTTATGTAAAAGCCGGAAAATCTTTGTGGGCTAAATTTATCAATGATACAACAGTTGAAGTTGAAGAAAATGTCATCGTTTATGATTCGATAGTAAACAGTAATATCACGGCGATGAAAAATATTGTTGTAAAAGGAAAAAAAGCTCAGATTATCGGTGGTCATCTTCTTGCAACTCAGGAAATTTGCGCTAGAAAAATTGGTTCTCCAGGCGGTGGTGCTGAAACAATTCTTGAAGTTGGAATTGACCCTAGAGCAAAAAAACGGCTTGAAGAATTGCAGACGATGCAGGCAAGAAGTACAAAAGATTTTGAAAACATCGATTTGGATATCAAAAATCTTGAGCAGCAGAAAAAACTGCGCAAAAAACTTCCTCATGAAAAGGAAGAAAAACTTCGTCTTCTTAAAGAAAAATGTGATCAGATTACAGTCGATTTGGAGCAGATGACAAAAGAAATCGATTCGATTCAAAAGCATTTACGGGAACTCAAAACTGTTGGAAAAGTTAAGTGTGAAGATACAATTTATTCTGACGTAAAAATTTATGTTCGTGATGCCTGTGACGAATTCAAAATGGAATGTAAAAAAGTTACAGTTTTCTATGATGATGTGAATAAACTGTCAAAACGCGGACCTTACGAACCGCCTTCATTACAGGAGGATGAACCAGATGGCTATAGCTCCAATTGATTTGCAGACAATGTATTCACAGTTATCAAACGTCTCAAAAACTCTTTCAACTTCTCAACAGGCTCAATTGACAGAAGCAATGCAGCAGCAGTCTAAAATTCAACGCGAAATAGAAAATGCTTCAAAAGTTCAACAGACTTCAAACGAAAAGGCAAATGCCAAAAATATAAATCAAAACGGTTCAAATTCTCAAAACTTTGAAAATGCAAAAAAAGACAAATCAGATGCAGATGAAACTCTGGAAAATCAGGAACAAGATAAAAATCTGAAAGCAAACGATTTATCATACCTTGGAATGGGCAGAATTATTGATATTAAGAGGTAGAGAATGCTTGTAAAATTAGCTTTGTTTTTTTCAATCGTCAGTGTCTTAATCATGATTATCATTCTGTTTAAATTTAAAAAACTCTTTTCTACAGATTCAATCATTGAAAAGACTCGTGATAGAATGAATAAACTGATTGCTGATATAAACCGGAATGCAAATAACGATATAGAACTTTTAAATGAATCAACAAGAAGAATTCGTGTTCTTTTAAAAGATGCGGATGAAAAAATGCAGAGTTTTAATGAAGCTACAGAACGTCTGCGTGAAATGATTGCTGAAACAGAAAAAGTTTCCAAAAAATCAAAAGCAAAAAAAATCGCAGAAAGTCCTATTTATTCTGGAATTCCAAAAAAAAATGTTCAGGATAAAACAAAATTAAAAAATCATCCATATGAAAAAAACTTTATCGACCCGAATTCTTCTTACGAAGTTAAAAATAACGAAAGTTTAGGTTCACTTTTTGATGAAAGTGATTTGATTTTAAAAGATGAAACAAAAGTTACTGCAGAAGGTGCTGCATACAAAGAAGTTCCGCTGATAATTACAAAGGTTTATGATGATAATGCGTCGGTTAATGTGAATTCTGAAAATTCTTTATCAACAAAAGTTTCCAGAATGTATGCAAACGGAATGACGGTGGAAGAAATTGCTTTGGAATTAGACTGTTCGACATCTGAAGTACAGTTTATTATAGATATGGGATTGTAAAAAGGTCCCAAAAACAGATAAATGCGAGGTAAAATTGATGAAAGTAAAAAAACAAAAGTTTGGTGTTTTATGTGATGGCACAAAAGTGCATCTTTATACAGTGTCAAACAATGGAATGTCATTTTCATGTACAGATTATGGATGTACTTTGACAAGCATTGTTTTAAACGGCAAAAATGGCAAAAAAACTGATGTTCTGCTTGGATATTCTACTTTGGATGGGTATATTAATTCAACCTACTGCTTTGGTTCGATTGTCGGTCGTTTTGCAAACAGAATTGGAAAAGCTGCCTTCACTTTGAATGACAAAGATTATACTTTGGATAAAAATGACGGTCCAAATACATTACACGGTGGTTTTTCCGGTTATGATAAAATGATGTGGAAAGGCGAAACTATTGAACATGACAAATATTGTGGTGTGAAATTTACAAGAACTTCTGTTGATGGTGAACAGGGATTTCCAGGAAATGTAGAAATTTCTATAACTTATCTTCTTGATGAAAATGATAATCTTTCGTGCATTTATAATGCAACTACAGATAAAGCTACGCCAATCAATATCACAAATCATGCATATTTTAATCTTAAAGGAAATGGTAATGTTGGAGAACATACTTTGCAGATGAATTCTTCTCAGATTCTTGAAGTAAGTCCAAAACTAATCCCAACTGGAAATATTCTTGATGTAGAAGGAACTCCATTTGATTTTACAGAAGAAAAGAAAATTGGAAAGGATATAAAAGAAGTAGGTCCAGGTTATGACCATTGTTATGTAACAGAAAAATATGACCTTTCTGATAAGCAATGTGGTTGTCCTCTTGATGATTCTGACCTGGTGGAATTCTGTACAGTAAAAGAACCGGAAACTGGGCACCAGATGTCTGTTTATACAAATATGGAAGGATGTCAGTTCTACACTGGAAACTACATAAAAGGAATTTGCGGAAAACAGGGTAAAATTTATGCAAGTCATGATGCTTTCTGTCTTGAAACTCAGGCATTCCCAGATTCTCCAAATCAGGAGGATTTCCCAACATGTATTTTACTACCAGGACAGGTGATGAAGGCAAAAACAGTTTATTCTTTTAAATATTAAGTTATTTGAAATATTTTTGTTTATAATTCTCAAAAAAAGTGTTATTATATAAGGACATCTCTTAAAAAAAATACATATCGGAGATGTCCTAAATTATGTGAGGTATGTAATGGATGTACAGTTACAGGAATTGATTGATAAAATCAAAAAAGACGGCGTTGCATCAGCTGAAAATGAAGCTGCAAAGATTGTTGCAGAAGCAGAAAAAAATGCAGAAAAAATTATTGCCGATGCTCAGGAAAAAGCAGCCGAAATTGTAAAAAATGCAAAGGCTGAAACAGAAAGAATGGAAAAAGCCAGCGAAGAAGCAATCATACAGGCTGGAAGGAATATGCTTCTTTCTTTTAAAGAATCAATTATCAGCGAATTAGATGGATTAATTAAAACAGAAACAGAAAATGCTCAAACAAAAGAAATTCTGGCAAAATTAATACCTGAAACTGTTAAGGCCTGGTCAAAAAATGCAGATGCCTCTGAACTTTCAGTTTTGCTTTCTGAAAAGGATTTAAAATCTTTGGAATCATCTTTAGTCAGCGAATTAAAAGACGAAATTTCAAAAGGGCTTGAAATTAAACCTGATAAAACACTGGCTTATGGTTTTAGAATTGGTGTAAAAAATGGTGCTGCATATTATGATTATTCTGCAGAAAGTTTGTCAGAAATGTTTGCGGCATATCTTAATCCAAAAGTTGCAGCATTAATCAAAATTGCCGCAAAGGATGAATAATAGTGGCTTATTATTATTTGATTTCACAATTGCCGAATATCAGTTCTCAGGAAAGTAAATCTGCTTTGCCACTGAATACAGTTTCTTTTAAGGAATTAGCTTGCAGATTTATTTCCGAAGAGGAAAAACAGATTGTGAATTCACTTTCTTTAGTTCCTTCTAAAGAATTGGAATCAACGGGTTCTGTTTTTTTGGATACTTGGTACGAAAAAGAAAGAAATCTACGTTTTGCACTTGCTCAAATTCGTGCTCAAAAAATGAAAAAGGATTCAATTCCTCTTTCAGCTGGAATTACCGCTGACATCATTTCTGCTGCAAGAACAGCGGTAGGAATGGACAGTCCATTGAGTGCAGAACAGTTTCTTTATGATTACAGGTTACGTCTGCTCGATGATTTACGTCCTATGGACAATTTTTCGATAGATGCAGTGTACGCCTACGGCTTGAAATTGATGCTCGTTGAAAGAATGAGAAAATTTGAAGTTGAAAACGGAAAGACATCTTATCATAAGATTTACGATACAATTTTGGATGGAGATAAATAATGACGGATACAAAAGCAAAAGTAGTCGGCATTAATGGAAACATGATAACTATTGAATTCGATGGTAATGTTTCTATGAATGAAGTTGGCTATGTAAATGTTGATGGAAAAAAACTGCGTGGTGAAGTTATTCGTATTCGCGGAAATAAAGCACAGATGCAGATTTTCGAAATGACACAGGGAATAAAAGCTGGTGATACAGTAGAATTGGCTGGTGATCTTCTTTGTGCTGAGTTAGGACCTGGACTTCTCGGTCAAACTTTTGATGGATTGCAAAATCCTCTTCCTCTTGTAGCAGAAAAAGCTGGTTTCTTCCTTGAAAGAGGTGTTTATGTAGATTCTCTTCCTCGTGATAAAAAATGGGATTGGACTCCAACTGCAAAACCAGGTGATAAAGTTTTGCGTGGTGATTCTATTGGTTCAGTTCCAGAAGGACCTTTTACACATAAAATTCTTGTTCCTTTTGATTTACTTGGAATGTATGAAGTTGTTTCTGTGGCACCACAAGGAAGTTATACAATAGAAGAAACAATTTGTGTTGTTAAAGATGAAAAAGGCAATACTCATGATTTAAAAATGGCATTCAAATGGCCAGTAAAACGTGCTGTTGACTGTTATGCAGAACGTCTTGCACCAAGTGAGCCCATGGTTACTCAAGTTCGTCTTATTGATACATTCTATCCTGTATCAAAAGGTGGAACATATTGTATTCCAGGTCCTTTTGGTGCTGGAAAAACAGTTTTGCAGCATACAACGAGCCGTAATGCAGACGTTGATATCGTAATTATTGCAGCCTGCGGTGAACGTGCTGGTGAAGTTGTTGAAACAATTAAAGAATTCCCTGAATTAAAGGACCCTAGAACTGGACGTTCTTTAATGGAAAGAACAATCATCATTTGTAATACATCTTCAATGCCAGTTGCAAGCCGCGAAGCATCTGTTTATACATCTGTAACTCTGGCTGAATATTATCGTCAAATGGGATTACACGTTTTGTTATTGGCTGATTCTACAAGTCGTTGGGCACAGGCTTTACGTGAAATGTCTGGACGTTTGGAGGAAATTCCTGGAGAAGAAGCATTTCCTGCATATCTTGAATCTTATATTGCAGCATTTTATGAACGTGCTGGAATTGTACGACTTCGCGATGGTGGTGTTGGTTCTGTTACAATCGGTGGTACAGTTTCACCAGCTGGTGGTAACTTTGAAGAACCTGTAACTCAGGCAACACTTAAAGTTGTAGGAGCTTTCCACGGTCTTTCTCGTGAACGTTCTGACGCTCGTAAATATCCTGCAATCGACCCAATTATTTCATGGTCAAAATATAAATCAGTTTTACCAGAAGAATGGGTTTCTTTTGCAAGAAAAGTTTTCCTCTCTGGTGTAGAAGTTAATCAGATGATGAAAGTAGTTGGAGAAGAAGGTACAACTACGGAAGATTACATAGAATATCTTAAGAGTGATTTTTTGGATGCAGTTTATATGCAGCAGAACTCTTTTGATGAAATTGATGCAGCAGTCAGTGTTGAACGTCAGAAATACACTTTCAAAAAAGTTGTTCAAGTTCTTGGTTCTGATTTTGCACTCGAAGATAAAGATTCAGCTAGAAACTTTTTTAATCAGCTTAGACAGAAATTTATTGACTGGAATTATTCTCTTTGGAATTCTGAAAAATTTATTTCTGCTGAAAAAGATGTTGATGCTCATATTGCAAGTGCAAACGGAAAAGTTCGTGATTATGTTGCACAGTTGCTTAAGGATGGTGAATAATGAATAAAGTATATAGTAAAATTGAATCCATCGTTGGTAGTGTAATTACAGTAAAAGCAGATAATGTAGCTTATGGAGAATTGGCAGAAATTGAAACACGTTTCGGAAAATCTCTTGCAGAGGTAAACAAGATTGATGGAGATGTTGTTTCGCTTCAGGTTTTTGCTGGAGGACGTGGTATTTCAACTGGTGATCATATCAAATTTTTAGGACATCAGATGGAAGTATCTTTTTCTGATGATTTGCTTGGTAGAATATTCAATGGTTCTGCTCAACCTCGTGATAATGGGCCTGCTTTGGCAGATTCTCTTGTTACAATTGGTGGACCTTCTGTAAATCCGTCTAAACGAATTATGGCAAAACGTATGATTCGTACTGGTATTCCTATGATTGATATGTTCAATACATTAGTTGTATCACAAAAACTCCCGATTTTTTCTATTTCGGGTGAGCCATATAATCAGCTTTTGGCAAGAATCGCAATGCAGGCAGAAGTTGATGTCATCGTTTTGGGCGGTATGGGTCTTAAATATGATGATTACTTGTATTTCAAAAAAACACTCGAAGATGGTGGAGCGCTTTCAAAAACTGTAATGTTTATGCACACAGCTGCAGATCCAACTGTTGAATGTCAAAAAATTCCAGATCTATCTCTTGCAGTTGCTGAACAGTTTGCCCTTAAAGGAAAAGATGTACTTGTACTTCTTACAGATATGACAAACTTTGCAGATTCTATGAAGGAAATTGCCATTACACAAGAGCAGGTTCCTTCTAACCGAGGTTATCCTGGAGATTTGTATTCTCAGCTTGCAAGCCGTTATGAAAAAGCTGTTGATTTTGATTCTGCTGGTTCTGTAACAATTCTTGCTGTAACAACAATGCCTGGTGATGATGTAACTCACCCTGTTCCAGATAATACAGGTTATATCACAGAAGGTCAGTATTATCTAAAAGGCGGACGAATTGAACCTTTTGGTTCTCTTTCACGTCTTAAACAGAATGTTAACGGTTCTACGCGTCCAGATCACCGTGCTTTGATGGATGGTATGATTCGTCTTTATTCTTCTTATAAAGATACTCTCGAAAAGAAATCGATGGGATTTAATATGAGTAAATGGGACGAAAAATTGCTAGAATACGGTAAGAAATTCGAAGACAATATGATGGATTTGTCAAAAAACATTCCGCTTGAAGATGCTCTTGATTTGGGTTGGAAAATTCTGGCAGATTGTTTTGAACCAGAAGAAACTGGTCTGAAATCTTCATTAATCGAAGAATACTGGCCTAAATAATTCGTGTAATCTGTGATTAAATAAAAACTGGTTTTACGAAGTATTTTATTTTTTGTGTAAAGGAAAAATTGAATGGCGAAAATTAAGCTGACAAAAAATGAGCTGAAAGTTCAAAAAGATTCTCTTAAAATGTTTAAGCGTTATCTTCCTACACTTATGCTCAAAAAACAACAGCTTCAGACTGAAATCCGCACAATAGATGCCAAAGCAAAAGAAGTTCGTCAGGCAAGAGTTGAACTTGAAAAAGAGTTTGACGCCTGGATTGCCGTTTTTGGAGAACAAGAAGCTTTTACCAAAGATATGGTTACTGTCAAAAATATCAAAAAAGGAACTGGAAATATTGCTGGTGTTACAATTCCAATTTATGAAGGTGCCGATTTTTCCCGCGGAGATTATGATTTATATGAAACTCCGCTTTGGGTTGATATGGCAGCAGACAGAATGGAAAAAGCTTTGTCTTTGGATTTGGAAGCAGAAGTCCTGGATGAACAAGTGCGTCTTCTTTCTCAGGAGTTGCGCACAACAACACAAAGGGTAAATCTCTTTGAGAAAGTGAAAATTCCTGAAGCAAAAGCAAATATTAAAAAGATTTCTGTTTATCTTGGTGATGAACAGACTGCAGCTGTAGTTCGAAGCAAAATTTCTAAGAAGAAATTGCAGGCAAAAATTGATGAAGAACAGGAGGCACAAAAATGATTGAACCAATGAAAAAAGTCTCTATTGTACTTCTCAATAAAGAAAAACAAGAGGCTTTGAAAAAATTAAGGAAGCTTGGACTTGTTCATTTGGAAAAAATTGAAGGTTCGAGTGAAAAACTTAATGCATTCAAAGAATATACCAACAATGCAAATCTCAGTGAAAGTGTGCTTGAAGAAATCGAGATTCCAAAAAAAGAAAAACAAAATCAATCATCTTTGGAAAATGAAAAAGTTATTTCTTTGTGTTCACAGATTGTAGCAAAAACTGAACGCAAAAAGCAACTTATGGAAGAGATTTCTTCGGATGCAACAGAACTTGAAAGATTTGCAAATTGGGGTAGTGTAAGTTTAGAGGATTTTGAATATCTTAATCAAAAAAATATTCAGTTGAAACTTTATGAAGTACCAGTGGAAAAATATTCTGAGATTGATAATGATATTCAGACAATTCTTGTAAACAATGACAAAAAAAATGTAAGATTTTTGATTGTGAACGGTGGTGAAGGTCGTCCTGAAAAACTGATGCCTCAAGCTTTTGAAGTTCCATTTCCAAGAATGTCAACAAAACTTCTGGAAGAGGAAATCAAAAAAGATGAACAGGAGATTGTTCAAATCGAAACATTTTTCAAAGAAAATATCAAGTATCTAGATTCAATCAAAAAGTTTAAAAAAGATTTGGAGAAAGATATTGAATTTGAAAATGTTAATGCTGGAATGCAGAATGAAGGTGAAACTGAAACTTCTCTTGCATGGATCACTGGTTTTGTTCCTAGTGCTGACATTCAAAAGCTTATTGATAGTTGTAAACAAAACAATTGGGCTTTAGCTTATGAAGATGCACAAAAAGATGACAGTGAGGTTCCTACAAAACTTAAAAATAACAAGTTTGTCAGTTTGATTTATCCGCTTACAGACTTTTTAGGAACGGTGCCTGGGTATAATGAATATGATATTTCAGGCTGGTTTCTGTTGTTCTTCACAGTTTTCTTTGGAATGATTTTTGGTGATGGTGGATATGGACTTTTAGTTTCAATCGTAAGTTTGCTTTTGATTTTAAAAAGTAAGATTGCTAAAAAGCCTGTACAGCCTTTACTGATGCTTGCTCTTCTTGTTGGAGGTGCAACTGTAGTTTGGGGTATTGTAACTTGCACATGGTTTGGAATTCCTGTGGAGAATCTTCCATCCTGGCTTAAAAACATTTCCATTCCGCTTGTTTCTAATGCTTACAGTGAAAAAATCTGGCAGCCTTTCTGGGTTACTCAAGAAGGCGTCGGATTATCAAAAGACCAGAATTTACAGATTTTCTGTTTTGCTCTTGCTTTGATTCAGCTTTCAATTGCACATATCAAAGCAGCAAAAAGAAATATAGTAGAAAAAAATCCACTGAAAGCGCTTGGTGATGTTGGTTCTTTGCTTCAGCTTGTTGGAATGTTCTGGATAGTTCTTTCGATGGTTGTAAATTCGAAAGTTTTCGTAATGCTTGGAAATATTGGCGATATTCCTGTCGGTAAAATTGAAGTTTCACTTATAGCAGTTGGTTTTGTGATGAGTTTTATCTTCTCTAATTATGATGGAAGCATTGGAAAATCAATTCTTGAAAGTTGTAAGAACATTATTTCAGTTTTGCTTGGAGTTGTAAATGTTTTCTCTGATATTGTTTCATATATCAGATTGTGGGCTGTTGGTTTAGCAGGAGCAGCAATTTCTGACACTGTAAACACAATGGCAGGTCCAATTTTGGGACATGCAATTTTGTTTATTGCCGCAATTGCTTTATTAGTGTTTGGTCATGGACTAAACATGGTTTTAAATCTGCTTTCTGTAATTGTACATGGAGTTCGTTTGAATACTTTGGAATTTTCAACACATCTTGGAGTTTCATGGTCAGGAAAAAAATACGAACCATTTAGTGAAAATAAATAAAAAGAACTTGTAGATTATCAAGTTATAAATAATTGGTGACTGCATGTCACGAGGAGTTAATATGGAATTTTTTGGAATGTTGGGTGCTGCTATTTGTATGGGTATTGCTGCTATCGGTTCTGCAATTGGAATTGGAATTGCAGGTCAGGGAGCTATTGGAGCCTGGAAACGATGTTATATGAATAATAAACCAGCTCCTTTCATTTTGACTGTATTTGCCGGTGCACCATTGACACAGACAATTTACGGTTTTCTTTTGATGTCAATTAAACTTAAAACTTTAGGTGCAGAAAATCCTGGAATGGCACTTGGTCTTGGAATTGCTTCAGGTCTTGCAATGTGTTTTTCTGTAATTGCACAGGGAAAAGCAGGTGCTGCAGGTTCTGACGCATTAGGAGAAACTGGAAAAGGATTTGCACAGTACATTATGGTAGTAGGATTGTGTGAATCAGTAGCATTGTTCGCAATGGTATTCTCAATGATTGCATAGTTATAATTCTTTATAACTATGCAAAACGAGGATGTCAAGGCCAGAGAGCGACCGAAGGGAGCGTGCCTTGACGCCTCGTATTGCAAAAAAGAATTGTATAACTTATGCAAAACGAGGAAGTCAAGGCCGAAGAGCGACCGAAGGGAGCGTGCCTTGACGCCTCGTATTGCAAAAAAAATTTTATAACTATGCAAAACGAGGAAGTCAAGGCCGGAGAGCGACCGAAGGGAGCGTGCCTTGACATCCTCGTATTTTTCACAATCATCTTTTTGTGGTGATTATTATAATCAAGAAATTTGGATTTTTTTGGATTTTAGGATATAATGTAGTAAGAAGAAAGATTTCTTCAAAAATTATTTTATAGAAAAAGTTCTATAAAATAATTACTTATTTCTTCTTTATGTAGGTGGCGCTATGAAATTCTTAAAATCCCTGTTAATCACATTTCTTTTTAGCCTTTTTATTTCATGTGCAACAACTTTAACTGTTCAGGTAAAGCGTCCGGCTCAACTTGATTTAAATGGTGCCAAAACTATTGCCGTTCTGCCGTTCAGACCATATCAAATCAAAAGCTCTACTGATGCTTTTTCTTTTATAATTGAAACTCTTTTTCTTGATTATGATAAATGCAACCCCGATGAAAAAAAATGCCTTGACAGATTGAAAAATGAAATAGAAAATTCTCTTTCCAAATCGCCTTATATATCACTTATAAATTCCAGTGAAGTTCAACGGGCAGTCAAAAATAATTACTTAAATCCGGCTGATGTATACCTTACTGGCGAAGTTATCGATTTTTATATTAATGATATTCCTCATAAAACAAAATATCCTGTTGATTATTATGATATTGATGAAGAGGGAAACAAGAAAAAACGCACAGAATATAAAGAAAAAACAGAGTATTCTAGAAGTGTCAGGTTAGAATTTGTTTATCAGGTTGTTGACAGTTCAAATGGTAAAGTCATCTCGCATAAATCAGCTGATATTTCACGTGAAAGTAGTTATTATGATAGAAAAAGTGAACTTCCTACTGCATATTCAATTTTGGAAAATAAAATTGTTAATTTAGCAATCAAAATTCTGGAGGAATTGCAACCTTACACTGTGAATAAATCAATAAAACTTTTAAAAGATAAATCAAAAAATCCTAATATGAAAAATGCTGATAAACTTGCAAAAAAGAATTTTATTGAAGAAAGTTATAATGAATTTATTAGAATATACAAAGAAACGGAACTTTTTGAGGCTGGATATAATGCTGCAGCTTTACAGCTTGCTTTGGGTAAATTAAATGTTGCTAAAGACATGATGGAAGAATTATATGAAAAAACTCATGATCAAAGAGCACTTAATGCATTAAGCGATATAAACAATGAAATATTTTTGGCACAGCGGCTTAAAAATCAGATTGAAAATAAACAGGAATTTCTTGATTTCTAAATCTATAAAAAATTATGAAAAAAAACTGCTTTTTTGTTTTGATAACAATTTTTTTTCTCATAAATGGTTTTTCACAAAATATTCCAGATGAGTTTTATGGCATTTGGGAAAGTAAAGACAGATATGTTTTCATCGAAGAAAAAGAAACAGAAAATGAAAATCAGATTGTCATTTATCTGAAAACTTATTATGGCTGGTATGTTGATAGAACTGTCGAGCCAAAAGAATATGATGAAAAAGTGAAAAGAAGCAGAAATAGTTCTACTCCAAAGAATGCTGAACAGATTTATTTTGAAATTCAACCTATAAATCAAACTGACAGCATTATGATTGCTGATGATTCGCTTGCTTTTGAAATCAATCTGCGATATTCGAAAAATGAAATCAGGAAGATTCCTGTTGCACTTATAAATCAGCATATTTATCTTGATTTTTATATTCAGGATTCTAATGACAAATCATTTTACAGAGGAAATGCCGTTTCCAATGGATTGAAAATTTCTCAATGGAGAAATCCTGATAACATCAGCTGCCTGTATTTTTTTGAAGACAGTTATTTTGATATAAGATATTGGCTTACAGATATGGATTTTGAAAAAGCTAAAGTTTCGCTGGATTTTGATGATAAAAGATTTTCTGTAGATAAACATATTTTTTCAAGCGGTAACAATTATTCTTGTGTTTCGGGAAAAAGTAAAAAAATCAGGAATGTTCACCCACCTTTCTATATCCAAAAAAATCAAAGTAATGAATCAATTGAACCTTATATCTATTTTAATATAGCAGAAAATGATAAAAATCTGAAAAAATCCTTTTTTTTCAATAATGACAAATCAGTAATTGTGTTTGATAAAGAGCCTTATCTTACAAAAATTGCAGATAAAAATGATTTTGAAAGTTTAATGCAGATAGTAAAATCTTCAAATTCACGACGAAAGCCGCCTTCAGCTCCATTATTTTCTGAAAGTGATTTAGACTGGCATTGGGATTTGATAGATTATATTGAAAGAAATGTTAAAATGATTCAAGAGGTTCGTCAACGACAAAAAGATTTTGGACCGCGTGCAAAAGATTTGAACTAACTTTTATCTAAAAGCATCAAAAAAAATGTTTTGATAAAAAATCAGATATAAAACATATATCCATTATTTTCATTACTTTTTTCAATTATTGATTGCAAACTGACAGAATCTACATAGGAATTAATTATTTTATTGAATCCTTCCCAAAAATCTTCATTTCCTTTTGTTTTGACAGCTTTATTATCCACTATCCCTTTAGGATTCAGGTTACCTTCCATAGCACGCAAAATTTCTCCTGCAGTATATTTTTCAGGAGATTTTGTTAATCGATAACCTCCACTATTACCTCGAATTCCTTCAACCAAGCCAGATTTACTCAATTGAATCAGAATTTGTTCAAGATATTTAACAGGAAGATTTTGTTTATGAGATATTTTTTTTAATGATACAAATGAATTATCAGGTTGTTCAGCAAGAACTTCCATTGTCATTAAGGCGTATTGACCGCGAGTGCTAATTTTTATCAATTCAAAACTCCTATATAAACACCGCATTAGTGGAGGTGCATAACATCATCAACATGTATTGTAGAGATTCCGATATAAATTCGGAATGACACTATGAATTATACTTTTGAAAATGCACTTTTAATTTATATTTACTATTATGAATAAGTGATTTATTTTTAAGTATATACAATGATAAAAATTTGTATTTCGACTCAAAATATAATAGTAAAAATTCTGCAAATTTACCAAAATCTTAAGTTCCTGGATAATCTGAGATAAGAAATCGAATAGTAAAATTTTATTTTTGTGAATTACTAAATCTCCTTATAAAAATTCAAAAAGTAACTAGTTGAATATCTATTACCTACTATAACACTATGTTTTTTATATAATATAATACCTACTTAATCAATAGGTAAAAAATAAAATTTTTAAGAAATTTTTTGAATTTTGTGTAAAAAAAGAATGTATTGTTCAAATGGCTGATATTGCGCCATTTGAATAAACTTCGAGTTTCTTGCGAAACTCTTTTATTTACTGTCCGCTTGGCGCGGACGAATCATAAACTTTCGAAAGTTTATGATTTTAAGGAAGGTTTGTCCCTGATGTAAATAAGTGTACGGAAAATAGCAAGAGGGATTTTAAAAATATTCATCTTAATGACAAAGGATATTTACAAAAGTAAATCTAAAAAAGAATTTAAGTAGAGTAAAAATCAAACTATATGTCAATTATACTTTGTTTCTTTTGTTGATTATTTAACTTTTTCTCATAATCAAACTTACAACTTTTAAAACAAAAATAGTTTGCAACAAGAAAACCAATGGTTGGAATTTATTATCTATTAGCGATAACTCATACAAAATAAATACATGATTGTATATTTATAAATTTCCATGTTATCGCAAACGAAATGACATAAAGATTTATGCAAAAAAAAAGCTTCCAACAAAAGTTAGAAGCCAAATGCCACAGGTTGGAATCGAACCAACGACATACGGATTTTCAGAACGAAAAAACGTAACCTGTGGAAAATGTAATTAGGTCATTTCTTGCTTTTATTATAAGGCAATACAACAAATATTTCAACTAAATTGTTTTATGTAAGTTTATATAATATAGTGTTTTGTGTTGATTTTTGTGTCGATTGTTATTTCGATTTTCTACCAGAAAAATCCGGAGAAATTTAATAAAAGCCGTACGGACTAGTAATCTGTGAAAAATTTAGGTCTAGTAAAAAGGGGTTCCGTAGTACCGTTCGCTCCAGCCGTACTTCGTACAGCTTCCGCTCACTACATTTCTCTTGTTCCAGAAAATTCACCTTCCCCAAAAGGTAGCAAACAGAGTGTTCACTCAGTCACTCCATTTCGCTTACTCAGCCGCTTTCATTCCAGTACAAAACCTCTTATACCAGCTCCATTCCGTTTCTTCGTTCACACACTGTTTGCATATACTAGAAAGCTCGCACGCGGGCATAGTGCAAGCGGAACAGGAAGCAATGCAAGCACCGTCAGCCCAGTCGCTGCGTGCATCTGCTTCGCAGTAGCACTACGCTTTGTGGACTGCCTGTTTCCGCAGGCGGGCATTTTCATAAGGGTACATTTTTTGCCATCCGCAAACATCGTATTTTAAAAATACAGTTACTCTTGGCGGTTTCAGTAAGAACTCTTTTTGTATAAGCCGACAGCGTTTCTTAGTTCTACAAGTTGACCTTCAAATGAAAAATGAAGCAGGTGAGTGTCGCAACTTAAAATAGCGGGCACGCAAAAGTGTTCCCCCTTCCCCCCCTAAGAACCCCCTCTTTCCCCCTCCCAAAAAATAAAGAATGCTATTTTAGCTTAGGGGGGACAGGGGGCACCCTTTTACTCAACATTGCAGTTGTCCCGCTATTTTAAGATGCTCAGCTGGTCTTACAAAGTCGGCTTTTTGGGAACTATCCTTTTATGGGAGATTTGCCTCAATCGCACAGGGGCCGGCGTAAACGCCACCCCTGCGCTCAATCGGCAAGGCGGCAACGTCCGTGTTGCCGCCTCTTACGCCGTTGAGTTTTTCTTCCAAAATGAATATGTCTCTTACGCAGATCGCTCTGGTCGCGCGTCCGTGCGCTCCCTCCGCTTAGCATTCTCCAGCTCCAGTTGCAGACTTGCCATAAGCGTGTGCCCGCTTCGCGGCCACTTGGAATTGAGCAAGACTGCTCCTTCCGTATGTCTCGTGAAAAATGAAAATACATCGATAAAGTCCTTCGGACAAATAGATTCTTCCAGGATAAAACAACATCTTCAAAAGCTCCGCTCAGACAGCTTTCAAAAGTTTAGCAGTTGCTTCGCAACCGCTTGTATTTGAAAAATCAGTCTTCGCTCCGTACTGATTCTTCCCAGCCGCCACTTCGTGGCGGCACGTTGATTTTCAAAACAGCGGGGTGGGAGTGCGCGCAGTGGGCTAAAAAGTTTAATTCAGATTAAACAAATTTCACAGTACAGATACCAGTACATAAACGTAGTTTATAATTCTTTATATATGTCTTTTTATATTCATATATTTTTCTTTAAAAATGTGTACTATAGAAAATTTTAAAGATATAAGAAACATTAAAACCATTCAAAGTAATTAAAAATTATATAAAATAATTCAAACATATATGACAAAGTCTTAAAATTTCTGTACTACATCTGTCGCTTAGTACAGTTTCTGTTGCACAAAGGCTTTCTGAGTCTTTTATAGCTTTCTGGAATTTGCTCAAAAAAGTACATTTTTTCGCGCCGCGCGTACTAGGGGGCATGGGGGAAAACATCACCGTTAGTAATACAAATCATAAACTTTGTTAGTGCCATAACATAACAAATAAAAGAAGGATGATTTATGTCATTTATAAATTGATTTTTAAGCTCAAGATAGCGTTTTCTTACCTTATTCCATCTTTCTGTAGTTTTTAATCTTTCAGCCTTTTTATCACAATCTTTAGAGTTTTTAGCTGGAGATCAGGTATAATTGTTATGTGATTTATCATGAATTAATCTCTGTAAATTTCCGTATGAATTACGAGATACAATAACAAGATCAAAACTAAATTCTATGTCTTTTGAATTGTCGAAGTGTAGTGGTACAGATATTACAGAAGTTGAATCCTGACCGTCAGAAAAGAAATCTTTGTCAGCAATAATTTGATTTAATAATTCTCTGATTTTATCTTTTAATTTTTTTAGACTCTTATATTTTGGTGGTAAGGAATTTAAATCAATTTCAAGATTAACATCCAAATCATAGGCTTATGGTTTTCCATTGATTATTTTTTGAGTAACTAAATGTCTTTTGCCGCTTCCAATAGGATAAGGAGTTGCTTTTATGGCTATTTTTTTTAATCTGAGATTAATGAAACAAGAAGATTGGCACAACGATTAAAGAATGGTTTGTAAGTTTCTCTTGGGACAAATACATAAGTTTTAATTGCTTTCATAAATTAAGCTCCTTATAGTTATAATGTATTTCCCAAGCCTCCATTTGGTTATCACCAAATCGTTGCAATATAATGAAATGTAATAAATAAATCAAGATATGATTTTTAATCCCAGAAAAATATATGTTCATATATCTTAAAATTGTCGCCACATTCTTTGCAAACAATTTTTGGTAGTTTACTAAAATCTATACCACCTTTCTTGTCTGAAATTTTTCTCATAGCAGCTTTACATTTTGAACATTGTCTTCTTTTTTTATCATCCTGACAAATAGTTTCTTCTTTCCAGTCACTACATTTAGGACAAATATAAACAACTTTTTCAGTAGGATTAATAGGATCAGCAAAATTCAAATAACCAACACCTAAAAAGAACTCCTGCTTAGCATTACATTTTGTACATGTGCATGAAATACCAAATCCCATGAACCTCCTGTGTTCATAAAAACTAACTCCAGCAGTTTATGATTAAATTGTAGCACTTCAAGGTGTCAAAAATTGTTACTGTAAAATTTATTTTTCAGTCTGTCCACCATCTTCTGAACTTCTTCCGCATACATCTTCTTCAATTCCGGAGGATTTAGAACATCAACAGTAGCTCCAAACCGCAGCAGCCAGTACAAAGTCTCCTGCAGCTGGTTAGATTCAAAGCTTAAATAAACAGAACCATCTTCATTCTGTTTGCATTCCTGATTTTTATGCCAGGTTCTTTCAAGAATATAAGTGTTAATCGACTTATCAAAAAGTAGCTCTATTTTCAGAGGTTTAGATTCGTTGTTCCATATACCAAAGTTCGGGTCTATATGAACTTTATCCTGGTAATTTTTGTCATATTCAAATTCTTTTCCAAGCTCAATATTTTTCATACGAGCCAGAGTGAACGTAGCAAACTTTTCATGTTTTGGTGAAAAACCCAAAATATACCAGTCTCCCTTCTGGTTGTAAATCTTATATGGATAAAGCTCATGCGGAGTATAATCTGTGGCACTAATCTTGCGGTAATCGAACTTCATTATTCTATGTAGCTTAGTAGCCTTAAATACATCATTAAAAACTTCCTCAGCAATTACAGGAATTGGGTCGGCAATAAACTCTACATCATTTGCAAAGCTTGACTGGACCTCGACTTGATTCGGAAGCATCTGAGCAAGAGTATCATAAACCTTTTCAATGGTCTTTTTAAGCGGAGTGTTATTGTAACGCTCCATTAAAGGCAAGATTCCGGTAACAGCAAAAACTTCACTTTCAGTGAGCATCATGTTTTTTACAAAGTATGTGTTGTCGCTGTAATAATATCCTTTGCGCATTCTGTCATATTCAATCGGCGCATTGTAATAGATTTTCAATTCGTCAATGTCACGTAGGATTGTACGGCGAGAAACTTCCAGTTCCTTCTGCAGTCTTTCAACACTAGGATATCCAAGATTCTGAATAGCCTGTTCAATCTTAAAAAGCCTAAGTGGTTTTGTGTGATTTTCTTTAGTTTTATTTGCCATATGTTAATTATATCACCAAATTTCGTAAAAAAAAGTTTTTTGTGACAATTTTTGGCACTCTTGACAGTTATAATGAACCTCGTAAGGCTGAAAAAAGCTTAAGCAGGAGGCAGTTATGGGATTAATAGTTTTATTTATTACAGCACCGATATGGATACCAGCAGTTATTATTTTATTGGTATTAGGCTTAAAAGGTGATGAATGGTTTAATCATCAGCCGCCTCATCAAAGACGCATGTATTATTATGATGAGATTGACACAAGAGATATAGATGAAGATTGCTACGATGAATATGTTGATGATTTTAGTCATTCCTATATTGATGAAACAGAACATTATGAATCTAGTTCTTCTGATAGGGGGCTATACGGGGGGCTTCCTTATGGTGATGGCGAAATCTTCATCGTTGATAATGAAGATATGATAGATCAGATGGATTTTTAATAAAACGGAGTAATCCATGCTTTTAGAAACTCGTGATACTTGCTATTGGAGTGAGTCTTGTGTTTTTTCTAGTTTTTATGTCTATCTAAAAACAAAAAAATCTCTTGATTTTTTTACTTATTCGACATATATTATAAATGACCGAAAGGTCATTGGGCTGAGCAACATGCGCTCCTGGTCCACCGAAAGGCGGGGATATACCCCGCCAATTTTTTTTGTCTGGATGAATTATGGCTAACAAAATTCTGAGCGTCTTTATTGATGAATCTGGAGATTTCGGAAAGTACGATCCAAAATCTCCTTACTACTATGTTTCCATGGTTCTTCATGACCAGTCAGTTGATATATCTTCAGAAATAGACCGCCTTGAACAGCGTGTTACAAACTTCGGTTTTCCACATCATGCCATCCATGTTGGACCAATAATCCGTCGAGAAAAACAATATGAAAATGAATTAATGGAAAATCGAAAGTCATTATTTAATGCCTTATTTCATTTTACACGTCGGGCTGGTATTTTCTATCTTTGTGCAAAAATTAATAAAGCTGAATGTGAAGATAATGAACTCTCTTATATTGCAAAGATTTCTCGTGCTATTTCTGATGAACTGAAAGACCACATTGATTTCTTCAATTCTTACGATTTAATAATCAACTATTATGATTACGGACAGAGCAATCTTACAAAAATCATCACATCTGTTTTTACAGCCTTATTCAACAATGTTGAATTAAGAAAAGTACAACCGGCAGATTATAAACTTTTCCAGGTTGCAGATTTAATCTGTACAATGGAGTTAACAAAAGATAAAGCCGATAAAAATTCCCTATCACATTCTGAAATTGAATTCTTTGGTTCAGCAAGAGATTTCAAAAAGAATATCTACAAACAGATTGAAAAGAAAAAGCTGAATAAATAATTTTCTTTTTATCCTCTCCATTCATTCCGTAGCACTAATCCCATCCAAAATCTCTGACTATTAGACACACACCTTTTAAAACCTTTCTCCTGCATCCTCATACTAAGCCCTTTATGACTAAGAGGCCGCTCGTTATTCTTGCTGCACCATTTCAAATAAGTATCATAAAGAATCTTGTTCCCAAGCTTCCATTTCATACTTGCATCCATCTCAAAACACTCAGTCACAAAAGTCCCTACAGAATCCATATCAAAGCGGTATTCCTCATTAGCTTCACGAACTGCTTCCGGCTCATCCTTCAAACCTTCTTTATTCCATATTGCATAACCTTTAATCAGCCAGTTCAAAATGCCTGAATTTTCAGCAATCAGTTTATTGCTAAGATTTTTATCCCTCTGTTCTGCAGGAATAGTCACCGTAAAAGGAATCATCTTTATACGCCGCCAAATCCCGTTGTCAGAGCCTTTAATCTTTGGTTTATGATTAGTCGCCATAAAAATTTTGAATGTCGGCTTAAAAGAAAAATATTCGCCGTATAAGAATCTGGCAATCAGCATATCTTCACCTGTAATCTGCTTAATCAGACTTTCACTTATCGGCTTTCCCTGTTCTACTTCACTTGTAGTTACAAGCCTTGCTCCCTTAAGCCGAGCTAGGTCATTAGAGTTTTCAGAAGTCTTTCTCATAAAAGTTTCAGTTCCAGTAGAACAGGCATAGTCACCAAAAAGTTCCTGCAGCACATTCAAAAATGTTGACTTACCGTTTGCACCTGTTCCCCACAGAATAAAAAGACATTGTTCACTTACATCTCCGCTCATTGCATAGCCCATAGCTTTCTGCACAAAGCGAATCAGCTCCATATCATTGTTGAATATCTGCATCAAAAACATATCCCAGGTCGGGCATTTTGCATCCTTGTCATAAATAAATCTGCTTTTCTTTGTTATCAAATTCTTTGGCTCAGGCGAAAGTCCTTTGCCGTTTTTCAGATTCAAGGTATTTCCCTGAACATTAAAAAGATATTCATCAGTATCAAGTTCGTGGTCTTCAACTATAATCTCTTCGCTTATTTTCAAAAGTCCGACAAGAGCCTGAATACGCCTGAAACTTTCACTTTTTATCAGATGCTTTTCAAAATCCTTTCTAAGCTGCAAGTCATTTATCACACGCATTCCGCGATACATTTTATGCACAAATCCTACACACAAACTTTCAACACCGGCTCTGGTATCAGTCTGCCAGCAGGTTCCATTCCAGAGTAAAAACTTATTCCAGGTAGTGCAGAAGCGGATGTGGTTTCCATGAGCTTTCAAAAAATAATCGCGGTTAGTAACATCCGTAAACTGCATTTCGCCTTTTACGAATTTGTTAGATTTTAAATCTCGGCTAAGCTCTTCAATGGTCTGGCGTTCTTTATCGTCAGATATCCTGATTTTTGTTTTCTCATTCATTTATAAGTCCTTTATCCTTCAGAAACAAGTAATAATTTTTCATTCTCATCTGCTGCACTTCAAAAGCATTCATTACATCGTCTGATAATAGCTTTTTATCAATCAAGTTTTTAGCCTCATAAAGAGTAATCAGGGCATGAGGATATTTTTCATAACTCTTTAAGTTCCAGTAGGCACAAAACTTATCAGCTTCTTCACAGGGCTTCAAAGCGGCTGTCTGCAAAATTATTTTGTAAATCTCCACCTCATCGGTTACTTCCTTCACAAAATCTTTTGCCTCGTGCCAGATGTCTATCGGAATATAATCATCAGTCTGTCTCATACGCTGCCAGCTTCATAGATAAAAAAACGGACTGCACGACCGCAGGCTGTCCTGTCATCATCAAAACGCACCTCCGGCCACAGCGTCCACCAGCCGGAAACATCAAAGTCTGTTTCGTCCTGAATATCAAAAAATATAAGTCCGTTTTCAATATTCTTTACAACTGCCAGAAAGGTCTTAAGTGTATCATCTGGTTTTTTGGCAATGACCTTCACTTCCTCATAACCAGAAAGGTCACACTTAGTATCAATCTGAATCCTCAGTTTTGTCTTGCCTTTGTATATTCGTTTCATATATGTTCCTTATATCCTGCATTCAAAATTGATTTCCAGATTAATCGGACAAAAAAAAGTCACCACATTATTAGCCTCACGGATTTTACCTCGAAGCCAGTCCCAAAAGCTTACAATGCTTTGGACGGTTCTGAAAAACAGTCTGGATGCAAACGCTCTGGTAGCAAAAGCAATTTCACTTTTTTCAAAGCGGAAAAGCACCTGTTTACGCACAGCTTCAGTTTCTACATCTGTAGAAAATTCTAGCCGCCTTTTCCAGTCTACTTTTCTGTCAGTTCCATCCGTTACCTGGTTTTCAGAAACTCCAAGACGATAAAAAAACATCCTGCTGTTATGTTCATCATCAAACAAAAGACTTGAAAAAGCGTCTGTTTTCAAATGATTTTTTCTGGATAATAAAGAAACAGGCTGCAGAAATTCTGTCAGCTTATTTCTTATGAACCAGAGCCTTCTTACAAAGCTGGAAGTACTTTGTGCAATCGAAGCAAAGGTCTTTTTTATTGCAAGCATTCTATAAGCATTTGAAGATGGAATAAGGTTCTCATAAAAGGCAGAAAGTTTTATTCCAAGTTTTCTGTTTTCCCTTGATATAACATCAGGTTTTTCAGTTATGTTTTTAAAAAGGCTTTGTTTTCTAGTCTGTACACAAGTACTTTTTAAGCTTGAAGCACAGTTTTTTTTTATTCCAAGTTTTCTGCCTTCCCATGATATAATCATAGGACTTTCAGTTATGTTTTTAAAAAGGCTTTGCTTTCTAGTTTGTACACAAGTACTTTTTAAGCTAGAAGCACAGGTCTTTTTTATTCCAAGTTTTCTGCCTTCCCATGACATTACATCAGGATTTTCAGTTATGCTTTTAAAAAGGCTTTGTTTTTTAGTCTGTACACAAACCGCATTATCATTTTCAAAAAAGCTTCTTTTAAAATTTTCTTTTTTGCTTGAATTCGCACTTACAGAAAATAAATCTCTTCCGCCATTACGTCTTGCAGCAAGCGTTCTGCTGTCAGCATCACAGGCAGCTTTTATTTCTGCCAGCATTTTTTTGAAGTTTGCCTTCTTTGAAAGGCTGGAACTCACATTCATCACAGCCGTTTCGTTTACACAGTAGGCAATGCTTTCAGGAGTAACGTCACGGTAAGTAATATAAAAAGTAGGGTAATCATTTATGCGACTTCTCGAGTCATAACAGTCTTCCAGGTAACCGCCTGTCAAAAGGTCATAAACACTTTCATCCTCATATTCTTCAAAATTCCAGTTTATTTCATAGGGCGTTACGTTCTGACCATAAGAGCTAGAAGTATCCCAGCAGAAAACAGGAAGCGGAGAATAGATTCCTGCATATATTGGATTATCATAAGTTTTTCCGTTACTGGTATACCGTCCCCAGATATACTCATCTACATGAAGCGTTACATGAATCCAGCCGGAATCACGACCTGCAAGCGAAATCTTTGCAGAATCAGTTGTTGATATTCCTCCCCATTTTCCGCCGTCAGCAGCTTTATTATCATACCAGGCAAGAAACGGATAGATGTAGTAAGAGTTCGGGTCATAACAGTAAGTCCAGAACTCGTTTGTCGTCGGCTTACGGTAGTAGTAATAAAACTCTACCGCAAGAACTCCGTCATCCCTCTGGTCATAAGGTGGGTTAAACTGATAGACAAAGATTCTGTCTTGCTCATACAGTTCAACTTCGGCATTAATACCGCCAAGCCCCTGCTTCCAGATGTACTGCTTTTTTTTATAATTACTTCCGATATGCTGATTGCCCGCAATGGTCGTGCCCATATCTTACACTCCGTTAAAAGTTATCTGCCAGTCAATCTGTAAACTGTCCGCACTTGTCACGTTTACTGCAGGAGTTATCTGAGCATAAGCCAGGCACTTTGCAGAGGTAGAATTTCCGTTCATCAAAGCTACTTCATTAATTCCATTGGCATTGAGGTCACCTGCTACAAAACTTGTTCTGTAAAGGACAACGTTCTGCCCCGAAGAACCAAAAGCTGCCTTTGTCTTTGGGTAAGTTGAATCAAGCTTTTTAAAGCTTCCTGTCGGAGTATTCACGCCGGTATTATTTTTTGGAGTTGTTCCTGTCCAGCCTGTACCCACTCTCATATAGCCGTTTGTAGCATCCACCTTAGTAAGAGTTGGATTACTTATCATCAAATCAGCAATCATTCCATCGCCTTGAGTAGTAATGGTGTTGTGATGTCTGAAAATCATAGGACGTTCCGGCAGTTTCAAGAGTCTTCGCCAGAATCCATTTTTAAAATATCTTACGTGTCCGTT
Source organism: uncultured Treponema sp. (assembly GCA_945915085.1). Lineage (GTDB taxonomy): Bacteria > Spirochaetota > Spirochaetia > Treponematales > Treponemataceae > Treponema_D. The sequence continues at coordinate 35,643 of CAMEET010000011.1, forward strand.
ACGGTCACGTACAGTTACCGTTACCAATCCTTTTATTTTTCCCCTGCTGTTTATCATTTGCAAAACCCCATAATAAAATTAAATACCAAGCTGGTAACTATCACGCCCCCAGCACCACCTATCAAAGCACCGTAAAAAAACTGATTCTGTTTTTTCTGCACTTGTGCCTTCAGCGTTTTATTCTCCGCTTCAAGTACAAGTTTTACTGCTTCCATCTGGTCAGCTCTCGCTTTTTCATAAGCAAGCTCTCCGCCAGTTTCAAGTATTGCAGCCCTTACTGCCTCCTGAGTCGTTCTTTCAATCTCTTCT
>CAMEET010000012.1 GCA_945915085.1 uncultured Treponema sp.
ATTTACTGACGGTAAAATCAAAGTTACTAATAATGTAAATAAAACTGTTTATTTGAAACTTGCAGCCATTGATTCTACAAAAAATAAAAATGAAGATGGCTACAGAGAAATTGTGAGTGACACAAAATCGTTACAACAAGGAAAAACAATATATTTGGATTTTGATTTTTCTAAATTCAAAGATAAAAGAGTTCAAGTAATGTTTAGTGCTATTAATGACACAAACTATAACGATTGGGGATGTTCTGGTTATCGTAATTCTTATCTTTTTTACTATCAAACTACTTCATATTCAATTGAATTTGAGACTGAAGGAGAACATAAAGGCTGGTGGACAATTTCAGATCCTGAGTATTCTGAATTTGATTTTACTGTAGAAGAAGAGTTGTGCAAAATTCCTGTTACAAATAATACTGGTTATACAATTTGGTCATAATTTTTAGCTTTTGATGATAAAACTAAAAACAATCGTCATCCAATGTCAAAAAAAGTAAAGATTGAACCTGGTCAAACCGTGGAAATAAGTTATGGAAAATATGATTCTTATGCTGATAAAGAAAAATCATTATTATCCATTTGGCAAGAAGAAAATGGTGGTACCTGGACACATGTAACAAAAAGATGGACTGCAGATGAGGAACATCCTGAGAGTATCATTGTAAAATAAGAATCATTTGGTGAAGTGTTTATCAGATTGTTTCATAGTTTTCCTTACAAAATTGCCTGCTGATTGGGAGTGAATTCCATAAATCAGCAGGCTTTCTTTTTTATTAGCATTAATTAGCTGATGAAAATCAACTTATTGATAAACTTAGTAATTGTTCGAAAATTATTTAGATGGTTCGATTTGGTTTTTCTTGTTTATAAATCCTACAACACATAAAGCTGTGCCTGGAACAAATGTGCAGATTCCGTATGTCAGGAATTGTCGGAAAATTGTTGTAACAAGAACTGAAACTGGCTTAATCAAAGATTCGAAATCAGCTTTCAAAACATCTGCAATTACAGAATTTACGAATCCTCCCATCAATCCTATTACAATCAAAATAATTCCAATCACAATTGACGGAATGGAAATGTATCTGAAAAGTGCAAAAACATTCATATTCAAAACGAAAATGATTGCAGCGAGAACTACAAGAACAGCAATCATAATCACAAGATATTTTACAGAAAGATAATCAAGAATTTTCATAACAGCATCAAGTTCAGCACTGTTTTCTTCTTTTACAGTATCCAAAGTTTCTGTAACAGAAGGAAGAGCTTCTTCTACGCCGGCTGCAATATTTGCTTTAAGTTCAGCTGCATCGTATTCAATTTTTTCTCCAGTTTTTTCTTCGATTTTTTTGATGCTTTTTGTAACAACTGATTCAATTTTGTCTGGATTTAATTCAATAGTATCTGTTTTTCCAGCCATATATTCCACAGCCTGATTCATAACATTATCAACCAAATCTTTTGTTTCAGGATCACTTAAAATATCAGCAATAAGTTCTTCATCTATTTCAAAATCATAACCATTTTCTTTTGCGATTTCCTGAACAAGGTCTCCTAAATCCAGATTATTCAAATCGATTTCAATATCCATACCTTCAATCTGATAGCCAGCTGGCGTAATAATTTTTTGGTCGGTATAGAAAAGACCTGTATCATTTTGTTGAATCATTGCCATAGAATTAATCATACTGGCACCCAAATCCAAAATTTTTGAAGGTGTTACGTTTACTCTAACAATATTAAAAAGAAGAGCAGCGAACAAAACCAAAGCAAAAATAATGCTTAAAAGAATTGAAAAAAATTTTTTCATTTTTTCCTCCTATAAAACTTCGCATTAGCGATTGTGCAGGAGGCGCAAAATCCAAGTTTATGGAGTGCAACGCACGAAATAAATTTGAATGATAAAAATTACACGGATATAATTTTTATCACACCTCCTAGAAAATTCCGTATCAGCAGTGAGTTATGGATGGAGAGAATCCAAGTTTATAAAGTGCAACGCAAATATTAAACTTGAGTGAAAAAAAATACACGATGGTAATCTTTTTCACAATCCCATAATAAAACCATATTAACGACAGCGCATGAAAACGGCATATTGATTAATTATAATAGATAAACTTTTGTTTGTAGTGTTTAAACAATAACCTAATTATGATGAATTTTTTCACCATTCACCATTTTACAATGGAAGGTCAGCGCTTGTCTCGTTAAAAAATCTTAGTCACCACCGCTCGCCCAGTATAAAACGAACCGCTATTTTTTTAACGCTTTGATAAAACTCGTGAAAATCTGTTCTTTTAGTGATATAATTATTTTTATGAAAAAAATATTCTCTCTGATGATTTTGATTTTTTTTTGTGTCAGTGGTTTGTTTGCGCAAAAAGACGAAAATTCCAGCGATATTGAAATTTTTCAAAAATATGAAAAACTGGAAAATGCCTGTCTATCTGGTGCCGATTCCGAATTAATTGCACTTTATCAAAAAGATTTATTTCTAGTTTTGGAAAAAGAACTTGAATTTAGCAATTTTCCAGCGACTTTAAACAAATATGATTTAAAACAAAAGTTACAGGAAATGCAGGAAGCCTGTCTAAATCTTGATATGCAGACTCTTTCTCATCTTATTACAATTTATTATCTTTCAAAAACTCAGTTTTATCAATTTAGTAATGAGATTTTTTTGGAACTTATTATTTTTATGGGATTTTTGATTTTAGCGGTCATAATTCTGTTAATTATTTATCAATTTACTTATGCAAAAAGAAAAGAAGCTCAAAAAATCCTTATGATTACAAATGATGCTCAAGATGAGGAACGTCGTAGAATTGCTCTTGAACTTCATGATTCGGTCGCTCAGCAAATGCGTTATGTTGCTATTCTTGCTGATAAAATTTCTGACCAGAAACTGTCTGCCGAAATAAAGGAAAATCAGTCAGAATGTATCGAAAATCTTAGAAATATTTGTTACACTCTTTCTTCTATAAATATTGATAAAGGTCAATTCTCTGAAATTTTGAAAATTTCCATGGAAACTTTTCAAAAACGTACAGGGATTTCAACTTCGATTACAATTCTGCCAGAGGTTGATTTTAATGTATTGGGACCAAAAAAAAATCATCATCTTTTTCGAGTTATTATGGAACTTTTGACTAATATTGAAAAATATAGCAATGCTAATGAAGTTACATTATTATTCCGTAATGCTTGCAATAAAGATAAAATTCACAAAGGTCTAATGATTTTTATTTCTGATGATGGAAAAGGTCTTGATGAAAATTTCCTCCGATTTGTAAATTCTTCAAATGGATTTATCGAAAAAAGTCAAATATCGGAATTTTCTGACAGCGATAAGCTAAAACATTTCGGTTTGCAAAATATCCAGATTCGTCTAAAAGAAATTGGAGGAACAATTACATATATTTCCGAAGAAGGTGAAGGAACAACTGTCGAAATTGCACTTAAATTATAAATGATAAAAAAACGCAAAAAAAAGCAGACAGACTTTCTTTTTTTCAAAGATGTGTTATAATTAAAAAATGAATTTTATAATGGTTGAAGATCACAATTTGGTTTGTCAGGGAGTTTGTAAAATCATAGAAGAAAAAAGTAACTTTCGATGTATCGGTACTTTTTCCACAGTTGATGAAGCTAAAAATTTTTTAAATGACAATTCAAATGATAAACTAATATCATTTTCTGATACAAATCAACCACTTATTTGCATTGTCGATATAAATCTTAAAAATCAAGAAGAAAACGAAGAAGATGGATTTTCTTTAATCAGTTACATTCGTCAAAATTTTCAAAATATTAATTGTATATGCTATTCTATGTTTACAGGCGCAGGCATTGTGGAAAAAGCTATTTCTGTCGGCGCACTTGGTTATGTTTCGAAAAATGCGGATTTATCGGTTTTACTAAAAGCAATGGATAATGCAAGTCAGAATAAAGTTTATATTGAAGATAGTTTAACTTCAGATTATATTGTATATACAAATCTGTTCAGTAGCCTCACAAAACGTGAAAAAGAACTAACTGAACTTTATATACAGGGTAAAAATGATGAACAGATTGCTCAAATGATGGATATTTCACAACGAGCAATTAATAATTATTGGACCAGGATTTTATCGAAACTAGGTGTAGCATCAAAAAAAGAACTAATAGAAAAATACAAACAATAATTTGCCTGCTGGATTTTTTACAAATCATCTTAAAACATAAAATTTTTATTATACAAGGAGTGAAAACCATTTGACTTTTAGAAAATATTCAATTAAGACACAACTTATTGCAGCCGCTTTTTTTATTCCTTTGAACTTTTTCGCAGCTTATTTTTTGGTTCAGATTCTTAATATTCCTCTTTTTCTAGATATGATTTTTGTTTATACAGCAAGCTGTTTCGGTATTTTATGCGGAAGCATCGTTGGAATTGCTTATACTTTTATTTTTTTTCTTGTTTTTAATTGTTCTAATTTTCATTTATTATATGCTGTTTGTTGCGTGACAGGAACTTTATTAACCAGATTGATAGTAACCCGCTATTCAGATTTATTTTTCTTTCGTGCTGCACTTCTTGTTTTTATTTCAACAGTAATCATTAGTTTTGAAGGCTCTTTCATTTATTCTTTTTTTCTGCTGAATTCTCCAAATTATGTTGATTATACACAAATCGATTACATTACATACAATCTTGTATCTCAAAAAATGAATCTCTGGCTAAGTTCCTTTCTTGCAAGACTGCCTGTAAATGTAATCGACAAAATGATTTCCGTTTTTTCAGGCTTTGGAATCTATTTTTTGATAGACAAAATTTCCAGATTATTGCACGCTAAAAAGTAAATCTTCATAACTTGGGAATGGCTTGCAATCTTCGCTCAAAAGTTCTTCAATTTGGTCAGCAGCATTCCGCACTTTTTGCATAGCTGGCAAAACTTCAAACGCATAAGATTTTGCAGCTGCAAGTAAATCCTTGATTTCTTTTGTTTTTGCATGCGAATCTTCCAGTTTTTCAAGTTCAACGTTTAATTGCGAGGCAAGTTTATCCAGTTTTCTGAGCAGATTCTGAATCACACTGCTGCCACCCAAATTTGCCATTTTTGCATTTGTATCAGCAAGAATATTCATATATTTAAAGCATGAAGGCAGAATATCCTTGTTAACCATTTCTACCATTGTATTCACTTCGATATTTAAAACCTGACAATATTTTTCCAGTTTGATGTCATGATGACTCTGCATTTCTTCTGGAGTGTAGATTTGCATGCGAGTAAACAAATCCACATTTTTTTTGTCAAGATAATGCTCAATTGCTTCAGGAGTTGTGCGATAATTTTTAAGTCCGCGTTTTTCAGCTTCTTTTACCCAATCTTCTGTGTAACCGTTTCCATTAAAAAGAATTTTCCAGTGCGCAGAGATTTCTCTTTTGATTAAAGCCTGTAAATCTCTGTCAAAATCTTTTGATTTTTCAAGTTCATCTGCAAAATCACACAAAGTATTTGCCAGAATAGAATTTAAAATAGTGTTTGGACCGCTGATTGAAAGTGAACTTCCAACCGAACGGAATTCAAAACGATTTCCTGTAAATGCAAACGGAGAAGTTCTGTTTCTATCTGTAGAATCTTTTGGAATTGCAGGTAAAACATCAACTCCAATATTAAGCTTTGCGCCCACTTGATTTGCATAAGATTTGTCCTCTTTTATGGATTCCAAAACCGCTTCAAGTTCATCTCCAATATAAATCGACATGATGGCAGGCGGCGCTTCAATCACTCCCAAACGGTGGTCATTTCCAGCACTTGCAACAGAATATCTAAGCAAATCCTGATTGTCATCAACTGCTTTAATCACCGCAGTCAAAAAAAGTAGGAACTGAGCATTATCGCGGGGAGTTTTTCCAGGCGCAAAAAGATTTTCACCTTTATCTGTGGCGATTGACCAGTTGTTGTGCTTTCCACTTCCAGCAACGCCAGCAAAAGGTTTTTCGTGCAAAAGACAAATCAAACCATGTCGTCTGGCAACTTTTTTCATAATCTCCATCGTAAGCTGATTTTGGTCTGCTGCAAGATTTGAAGTAGTAAAAATCGGAGCCATTTCGTGCTGTGCTGGGGCACCTTCATTGTGTTCTGTTTTTGCATAAATGCCAAGTTTCCAAAGTTCAGCATTTAAATCTTCCATATATTCAATAACACGAGGCTTGATTGCAGCAAAATATTGGTCATCCATTTCCTGACCTTTTACAGGACGCGCTCCAAATAATGTTCTACCGCACATCTTCAAATCTTTGCGCTTCTGATAAAGTTTTTCATCAACCAAAAAGTATTCCTGTTCAGGTCCCATAGTTGTGGTAACGTGTTTTGCATCATTTCCAAATAATTTGAGAATGCGTAAAGATTGTTCATTCAAACTTTCCATAGAACGCAAAAGTGGTGTTTTTTTATCAAGAGCTTCGCCAGTCCATGAACAAAATGCCGTAGGAATGCACAAAGTGTGATCTTTTACAAACGGATAAGAAGTTGGATCCCAAACAGTGTAACCACGTGCTTCAAAAGTAGAACGTTTTCCACCACTCGGGAAAGATGAAGCATCAGGCTCACCTTTTATCAATTCTTTACCACTAAAATTCATAATAATTTTGCCTTCATCAGCTGGAGTCAAAAATGAATCATGTTTTTCTGCAGTAATGCCGGTAAGAGGCTGGAACCAATGAGAATAATGTGTGGCACCTTTCGAAATAGCCCAATTTTTCATAGCTTCTGCAACCTGATTCGCAACTTCCAGATTTAACGGCGTGCCTTCATCCATCGTGTGCTTCAAAGCCTTGTAAGTTTCTGTGGGCAAAGTCTGTTTCATCACAGATTGATTAAAAACAAGACTTCCAAAAATTTCAGGCAAATTAATATTCTTCATCAGAATCTCCTGCAAATAAAATAAAATTCCAAAAAGGAACCACGCATCTTTGCGATTTAAATAAAATATTCTAAAAAAAACTATACTTTTAATAATTCGGGTGGCTTTTGCTTGGTTCGACAAGCTCACCAAACAAAAACAGGCTATTCGCCCTTCGCTACCGCTCATCCGCTTCCCTCGCTTCGCTCAGTCCAGTGGACTGCTTCGCAGGGGCTACTATCCTTGCCACGTTTTCATCTGGAAACAAAGTTTTACACAACTACCATTGCGAATAAAAACATCCGCCAAGTTTAGTAAAATTATTTTGTAGTATACGTTTTTAAAATTTTATCAAAATAGCTGCACTTTTGGATATAGGCAGATTTTGTTGCCGCAAATGACATAAAATCATAATCGCCTTCATCATTCAGCGTCAGATATTTGATTGTATAATAAGTTTTTGAAGCACTTGGCATAAAACTTGTTGCATTGATTTTAAATCCGTTTTCTGTAAAAATCACTTCGCTGGATGCATAATCAATAATATTGTCAGACTTTGTTTCAAGCAAAAGACGAATCAAAATGTACTGAAAATACAACGGAGGAACATTATCTTTTGGTTTTTGATATGTTGCCAACGAGATGATTGCATCATTATTCTGCACCCAGATCATTTCGTTTTTCTGCTCCCAACTTTCATCCAAAGTGATTTTTTGATTTCCTGCCGAACATTCCATTTTCTTTGATTTTTTCGGTTTTACAGAATTCAATTTCACTCTGCCAGATTCTGGAATTTTTACATAACGGTCAAATGAAGTGTCCTCTGTGGAATTAATTTTTCCAAGAGAAACACATTCAAAAAGGGCTTTTCCATCTGGATTAGAAATCTGCTTTACATTAAAAAACGGAATCACACAATCATAATTTATGAAAACATCACCACCAAACTGAGGCAAATCAGCAGAAACTTTCAAACCATTTTCCTGCAATGATATATTATTTTTGTAATTTTCAGTTTGCGGAGTCAATTCTCCAAGCGAAATTCTTTGCGTCGAAAAATCATACATCAGATTATGCAAGTAATTCACAATATCCACATCATCTTCGCTGGCATAATCAGCTTCAATCACATTTTCGCCAACAATATCCATAAAATTTTGTGAAGAATCTACAGTTATCAAAGTTGCGACTATTTTTTCTGGCAGATTTGAACTTTTTGGAGCATAATATCGCAGCTGAAAAGTGTTTTCGTCATAGCAAAGCAAACCGATATAACTTTCCCTTTCAAAAGTGTTGTCCTTGTAATAAACAAATTCGCCGTTTAAATCAGGCAAAAAAGGTTTAAAACCTGGCAAAGCAAATGAAGCAGCTGCTAAAGTACTCAAAACCAAACTCAAAATTACTTTTTTAAATCTCTGCATAAAAATTCCTGTAAACTAAAATCTTACATTTTAAGCGTTTAATTTATCTAATTCTGCACGAACAAAATCAATCACTTTCTGAGCAACTTCTTCCTGAGGAACAAGTTCAGCATTTTCAGCATCGCGGATTTTGAATTCAACATTCGGCAGATTTTTGTCACCCACAACAATGCGCACTGGGAAACCAATCAGTTCTGAATCTGTAAATTTAACACCCGGACGTTCATTTCTATCATCAAGCAGAACTTCAATTCCAGCATTCGACAAAGTTTCATAAAGACTATCAGAAACTTCTTTCATCTTATCTTTATATTGAATCGGGATAATTGCAACTTGATATGGAGCAACACTCATCGGCCATTTTATTCCTTTATCATCATGATGACCTTCAATAATGCTTGCCAAAGTTCTGTCCACACCAATTCCATAACAGCCCATCAAAGGAGTGACAGGCTTACCGCTAACATCAAGATAAGTTACATTCATTGGTTTTGTATATTTTGCACCAAGCTTGAAAATGTGTCCAAGTTCATTACCCTTTTTCATATAGAAAGTGCCGCCACAATCAGGACATTTATCACCTTCTTTACAAGTGCGGACATCAGCTGTCATAAACGGAACAAAATCACGACCAGGTTCAACATGTTTGATGTGATAACCGTTTTCGCCAGAACCAGCAATGCAGTCGTGCATATCAACAGTAGACAAATCTGCAAGAACTGGAATTTTAATGCCAACAGGACCTACAAAACCATGAGGCGCACCAGAATATTTGAGAACGTCTTCATCATTTGCAAGTTCAGCTCCACTTGCTTTCAAAGCTGATGCAAGTTTTGCTTCGTTTACATCCAAATCACCACGAATCAGAACGCAAAAATATGTTTCTGGAATATAAGATTCGCCACCTTCTGTAACTTTTTGAGCATTTTTGTAAAATTCGTTTGCACACAAATCAATAGCACAGTTGTAAACTTTATAAATTAACGCTTTCAAGAAAGTTGTAGACTTTGCATTGAAAAACTTTTCCATATCGGCAATTGAAAATACATTTGGTGTCGCAACCTTTTCGATTGGAAGGTCAGTTTTTTTCTGAGCGTTTCCTTCGCTATCTAAAGGGATTTCTTTTGCACAGGAAGCTTTTTCTACGTTAGCAGCATAAGAACAGTTAGGACACAAAAGCAAAGTATCATCGCCAACTTCACTTTCTACCATAAATTCTTCAGAACCAGAACCGCCCATTGCCCCAGTATCTGCTTTTACAGAAATTGTTGAAAGTCCCATTCGCTTAAAAATACGTCTGTAGGCTTTTGCAACATTTTCGTAAGATTCGTTTAAATCATTTTCATCTTTATCAAAAGAATATGCGTCCATCATTATGAATTCACGACCGCGCATCACCCCATATCGAGGACGAATTTCATCACGATATTTTGTATTTATCTGATAAAGTGTAAAAGGCAACTGTTTATAAGATGAAAGACCTTCTTTTACGATGTAAGTAAATGCTTCTTCTGCGGTAGGCGAAACAACCATATCCTGCCCCTGTCGGTTCTGAGCGGTAAGCATTTCGCCAGACATTTTATCCCAACGACCAGATTCTTTCCATAAATCACCGGGCTGAATCACAGTAGGTTTAATTTCCAAAAGACCAGCTCTATCCAATTCTTCGCGAATGATTTTCTGCACTTTTGACAATGAACGGTAGCCAAGCGGCATATAAGCATAAAGACCGTTTCCCAACTTTCTGATTAAACCAGAGCGCATCATCAATTGATGGCTTGCAATAACAGCGTCATTTGGCGCTTCTCTAAGTGTTGAAATAATTGTTTTTGTAGCTTTCATAATGTATATTTTACTAAAATTCACGTTATGTATCAATATAATAGAAAATAAATGAACAGATGTTCAGTTTGTTTGATTATTTTATGCAAGGTCTGTCCCCAATTTAATACCCAATTTAATAATAAAAATCCTTAATAATCAAGGTGTGACCCCTCTTTAATGACATATTCATTTAAAAGAGGGACAGACCTTGATGTTATTGGGACTTTACCTAGAACAAGATAAACAATTTTAAACTGCACAGCGCACCGAGGCTTGAACAGGCACGCAAAGCGTGAGTTGCTGGCTCGTGAGAGTTGAATTTTCTGTAGGATGTAAATTTTATGTACGGGCAGAAATACTGTCGAGCCAGCAACCGAGCGTTAGCGAGCTGTGAAAGGCGACTGACTGACAGAATTTTGCTAAATTAATAAGAAAAAAATAATTTTATGAAAGTTTTCCGCTTTCTGCAGCTCCCGGTAAACCAATATCTTTTCTATAAAAAGCATCTTCAAATTTTACAGCTGCAATTCCCTGATATGCTTTTCCCCATGCTTCTTTGAATGTCTGCCCAAAAGCACTGCAAGCCAAAACGCGGCCACCACTTGTAAGAAGGTTATCTTTATTGCCACGTTTTCCACAGACAGCTCCTGCAATAAAGATTTTAGCAGTACTTGCTTTTAATAAATCTTCATTAACAGTAATTTCGCAACCTTTTTTATACTTTTCAGGATAACCTCCGCTCACAACAACAGGAGCAACCTGATATCCTTTTTTCCATTTGAATTCGAAATCCTTTAATTTTCCATTCAAAATGGCAGTACACATGGCTGCAAAATCAAAATCCATCAAAGGAAGCACAGCCTGAGTTTCTGGGTCTCCAAGGCGAACGTTATATTCTAGAAGTTTCGGACCTTTACTTGTAAGCATTACTCCAAAGAAAATGAAACCGCGGTAATCAAACTTTTCTTTTATCAATCCCTGCAAAGTAGGCTGCAAAATATCTGAATTAAACTGTTCCATCATTTTGTCAGAAACATCATCAAGAGGACAAATTGCACCCATTCCACCAGTATTTGGACCTTTCGCACCATCAAGCAGACGTTTATGGTCGCGTGCTGGTAAAAATGGAATGATTGATGCACTTCCAGAAACTGCATATTCAGGAGTAACAGAAACTGCTGCCAAAACAGAAATCTCAACTCCTTCCAGATAGTCTTCAATTACAAGTTTTTTACCAGCATTTCCGACTTTTCCACCATCCATCATTTCATTTACAGCATTTACAGCCTGATCAACAGTTGCAGCAACGACAACACCTTTTCCTGCTGCAAGTCCATCTGCTTTGACAACAATTGGTGCACCATGATTTTTTATATAATTGATAGCTTCATCTTTATTCGTAAAAGTTTCACTTGATGGACAGGCAACACCATATTTTTTCATAAAGTTTTTAGAAAGGTCTTTGCTTGCTTCCAGCTGAGCTCCAGCTTTTTTTGGACCAACACAAGGGATATTTGCATCCCAAAATGCATCGGCGATTCCTTCTGCTAAAGGATCTTCTGGTCCAATTACAGCCATCCGACAGTTTTCATGTTTTGCGATTGCTACATAAGGATTTTCACCTTCGTTAATATAATCACATTCGGAAGGATTAATATTAATACATTTTGCTTCATTTGCAGTACCGCCGTTTCCAGGAACTGCAATCAACTTATCAACAATAGAACTTTGAGCCAATTTCCAGCAGATAGTGTGCTCACGACCACCACTGCCCACAACAATAATATTCATAAAATTATTTTACACTAAAAATCACGAAAATGGAAGTAATTCATCACAAAATGAAATGACTTTCGCATAATCCATTGAATTAAGGCACAATGCTATTAATAACTTGACTTCCCTACTTTTATGATTTGAAATAGACTGTAAATAATAAGGGAGATTTCAAATGAAATCTCCCTTTATTCTTTAAGCTTTTTTCAATCGAATCTAAATGTAATAATTAAGAATTAAAAAGATTCGCTAAACTTCATTAAATCATTATAAGAGTATTCTTTTGAAAAACCGCCGTCCATAGAAACCTTAACCTTAAAATTATCGCTAAACAGATTGCCAAGCTTTTCAGCCATATTCTTTCTTGCTTTATTAAATTTGTCATTAATATTTACATACTCATCACTATTATAGATTTTCTTAATTTCTTGCTGATATTCGTTTAGAATCTTTATATAACCAAGAAGAAATTCTTTATCGATTGATGCATTTAGTTCAAATGAAAGTTTTCCACCTTTACCAGATTTTGTGCAAACTACAAGAGTAACTCTTCCTTCAGAATTAAATCCGAAAGAAGCTCCACTCAAAGAGATATCTGAATTACCACCAAATCCGCTGTTCATTTTGTAAATTTCAGAAACATCTTTATATGTTGCAGAAGCATTTGCATCCATACTGATAACTGCAGAAGCAGCCTTTATCGGTAATGTTTCACCTTCTGGAAGACCCGCCATTTTTTCTAAGTCTATTGCAGCTGCAGAAGCAAGAAGTTCAATATTTGCAGAACCAATAGATTCATCCGAAGATTCTCCTGTCATCAATTTTACCATATCTACATTCACATCAGCTTTTGCCTTTGCATAAAGATTATTGATTTTTATCAAATCATTTATAAGTTTTTTCTGTTCTTCAGGCAAATTAACATTTCCAACAATATTTTTTAGTTCATCAATTCCAGAGAGAGCTTCAAGTAAATCAACTACAGTAGCCTTTTCAATATTAATAGATTCATCAAAAGAAAACTTAATTTCTTTTTCAGTTCCAGATGTAATACCTGGAAGTGCTTTATTAATATTATTGATAATAGATTTAATTTTATTAGTTATATCGTCTTTACTACTTATAGTATCACCACTTGGAGAAACAAATCTTGCACTGTTGTCTTTGAGAGAACCGAATTCGGTAATGATTTCAGTAATCATTTCTTTGAATTCTTCTTCATTCTGAGGTGTAGATGTTACTCCCTCCAAAGCTTTATCAAACGCATCTTTTACTTCTTGATTGTTTGATGCTGGATCAAAGCTATCAGCTGAAGACCCTTGCTGTTGACAACCAAAAAATATTAAAGAACAAAAGAAAATTCCCATAAGAAATTTTGAAACATTTTTTTTCATAAAAAATACCCCCAAAACTATAAAACTCAGAAAATTCAATTTTCAAAAAGATTTACAGTAAATCGCCAAGTCGATAAAAATTTTACGAGTAAAAAGAACTCATAGCAATTTATTATACCCCCCCCCAACATATAAAGTCAACTACTTTTTTTAAATTTTGTTAAATTTTTCAGACCTTATCTAAAACTTTTTTCAATTATTTACTGCAATCTGTCTATTTTGTGATATAATATATTTATGAAATATTTAGTTTTCTCTGATATTCACGGCTCACAGACTTCATGTCAGAAAGTCATTTCTTTTTTTGAAAAATTTAATTGCGATAAAATCATAATTCTTGGGGATGTTCTTTATCATGGTCCTAGAAATCCCCTTCCACAGGGGCATAATCCTAAAGGTGTTATTGAAATCCTGAATTCTTATTCTGACAAAATTTTTTGCTGTCGGGGAAATTGTGATGCTGAAGTTGATCAGATGGTTTTGAATTTTCAAGTTCTATCTGACTTTGTTCAGCTTTTTGACAGCAATCTTGAAATCTTCTGCTCTCACGGTCACATTTATGCTCCAGTTTTGCATGACGGCACGAAACCTGCTGGTTGCGAAACTGCTTCAAAAACATCAAGAATTCAATCTCCTGGTGTGTTTTTTTATGGACATACTCATGTTTCTGTTTTGGAGAAAAATCAGGCAGGAATTACAGTTTGTAATCCTGGTTCAATTTCTCTTCCCAAAGGCGGGACTGAATCTGGTTTTGCTGTTTTGGAAACAAAAAACTCTGAAAATAAAAATCATAAAATTTCACTTTATAATATAGAAGGAAAAATGCTAAAAACTTTGGAATTCTAAATCGAAACTCGAAATTTAGGGGCAATTATCAATGGAAAAATATGACGTTATCGTTGTTGGAGGGGGTAACGGTGGTCTTTCTGCTGCAACTTTTGCAAGTAAATGCGGTTTAAAAACTATTTTGTTTGAAAAACACAATCTTCCCGGTGGAGCAGTTACAAGTTTTAGACGCGGTCGTTTTGAATTTGAACCATCGCTTCACGAAATGTGTGAAGTTGGTTCTGAAGAAAAACCTGGTCCTTCGCGTGTTCTTTTTGAACAGATGGGATCGGATGCAGAATTTGTCCACGAAAACAGTTGTTACCGCGTAATCTGTAATGATCCAAAAGAGAAATTTGATGTAAAACTTCCCTGCGGTATTGAAGAATTTTGTCAGGAGATTGAAAAACAAGTGCCTGGTGCAGGCGAATCTGTTCATAAGTTTTTGGATTATGAAAAACGAGCGCTTGACGAAGCATTTAAACTTGACCATAAAGAATTCAAGTTTAAAGATATGCCAGATATTTTGAATCTGTTGCGTTTTCTTTCTTTTCCTACTGATTTTGTTTTTGACCTTTTCAAAATTCCCAAAAAAGTTCAGCACATGATTGAGCCTTATTGGAGTTATGTTGGTGAGCCAACTTCTTCTTTAAATCCATTTATGATGGGAATGATGGATTATTGCTATATTGTTGACGGAGCCGGTCTTCCATCAAAATTTTCACATGAATTTTCACTTTCTTTGGATAAAGTTATCAGAAATAATGGCGGAAAAATTTTTTACAATACTGAAGTTAAAAAAATTCTTGTAAAAGATCGAAAAGCATACGGTGTCGTTGCAAATGGTAAAGAATATTTTGCTGATTATATCATCTGTAACTGTTTTCCAAACAATGTTTTTGGAAAGATGATAAATAAAAAAGAAGTTCCTTTGATTGAAACGATGAAAGCTAATGCCCGAAAACTTGCAGTTTCATTTGTAAATGTTCATTTGGGACTAAATAAAACTGTTCAAGAATTGGGAATAACTGATTATTCTACTTTTATTCTGGAAAAAGCTGATACGACAGAACAGTTTAAACTCTGTCATGAACTTGGCGGAGCAGGTTACATTATCGCAAACGCTTTAAATACAGTCATTCCAGATTGTTCACCGCCAGGAACTTCCCATTTGAGCATAACCTGTGCTGTTTACGGTGAAAAGTGGGCTGATGTAAAACCTCAGGATTATAAAAAAACAAAACTTAAAATCGCAAAAAAAATGATTAATCTGTATGAGAAAAGTTTGGGCGTAGAAATCACACCTTACATAGAAGAAATTGAAGTTGCCACTCCTGTAACTTACAGCCGCTATCTGGGTACGCCAAACGGAACTCCTTATGGTTATCAGAATTCAAACTGGGATGGCATTTTCCTGCGTACGATGAATCTTTTTAAGGAACGTTCCATAAAAAATCTTTTTTTCGTCGGAGCTCATGCTCAACATTCTGTAGGATACAACCAAACTTATAAATCTGGAAAAGTTGTAATTGATGAAATCATGCAAAAAAGACAATAATTTTTGTACGGGGAAATAAATGAAAAAAATATCATTAAAAAAATTAAATCCTTTTAAATTTTTTTCTATTGTAAATGAACGCACTTCACGCTTTAAAAAAGGCTCTAAAACAAGACTGCCAAAACAATATCCAATTAACGCACTAGCAAAAAAACTTCATCCAAAAAAGCAGTTTGCAAAGATTGCAGCAGTTTTTGAATATGACAACTGTAAAACATTCACTTTTGTTCCAGACTTTTCGCGAGGTACAAAAGAATTTGCATATTTTTCGGCAGGACAATACATCACTGTTTTTTTGAGAATTGGAGAATTAAATGTCACAAGAGCTTATTCGCTTTCATCAGCTCCATGCGAAAGTTTAAACAGTAAAAATCGTTTTGAATGTGAAAATTACAGTGAAATCAAAAAATATTTCAAACAATTTTACAAAAATCCAGAAGCACAGGAGATTTTGAAAAATCAGATTATTCCTGCAGAAGCTTTTGATTCAGGTTTTTATCAGATTACAGTAAAATCTGCTCCGGAAGGTTTGGTTTCAAATTATATTCTGGAAAACTGGAAAACCGGTATGTCTGTGGAATTATCAGCCCCAGAAGGTAATTTTGATTATGTTGATTTGCGCGATGCTCAAACTGTTGTTGGAATTGCTGGCGGAAGCGGAATCACACCATTTTTAAGCTATGCAAAAGCAATTTGTGCCGGCGATGAAAATTTTAACATGATTCTTCTCTATGGTAGCAGGGATGCTTCTTCCATTCTTTTCAAAGAACAGTTTGAACTTCTGGAAAAACAAACTTACAAAATCAAAGTTGTGAATGTTTTGAGCAATGCAGAAAATCAATCTGATAAAAATTTTGAATATGGATTTGTAACCGCTGATTTAATCCAAAAATATGCCCCAAAAAGTTCATATTCTGTATTTTTGTGCGGTCCACAAAGCATGTATAATTTTATGGAAAAAGAACTTGCAAAACTCAATCTTCCTCAAAAACTTATCAGACGCGAAATGTTTGGAGAGATTCACAGTGCAAAGACTCAGGAAGGTTATCCTGGCACAGATAAAACAGAAGTTTCACTTACAGTTACAATTTGTGATGAAACAAAAACAGTTCGCGGAAATCCCGATGATACAATTCTGCAGATTTTGGAAAAAAATGGAATTGCAGTTCCTTCAAGATGCCGTAGCGGTGAATGTGGATGGTGCCACACACTTTTAAAATCAGGACAAGTATTTGTTCCTCAAAAAATTGACTACCGCCGCAAAGCCGACTTGAAATACAACTTTATTCATCCTTGCTGCACTTTCGCACTTTCTGATTGCGAACTGGATATTCCACCTGCAAAATAAAAAAGAGCCTGCTGAATGCAACACCTTTCAAAAAATCGCATTCAGCAGGCTCTTTTTTTATCAAATCATCAATAAAAATTATCCTAATGAAATAGAACCATCTTCTCCAATACTAATAATTGCCTTACAGTTTGTACATCTGAATCTTCCTGCTCGAGAAGCCTGAACAGTCTTATTACAAGAAGGACAATTCATAATTCTTGGGAAAACACTAGAAACGTTGCTGCCTGCACCTCTTTGCAAGAAATCCACAGCTTCTTCAACAGTATTTTTCAGATTAAAAAACTGAGAAAATCCCAAAATCTGAAAAACTTCAGAAACTTTTTCCTGTACAGCAGCAAGTACAATATCTCCACCCTTCATTTTTACCATTTTAAGTAAAATAGTAAACGAACCAAGTCCTGTAGAAGACACATAAGATAAAGCTTCACAATTAAACATCAAATTAAAATAACCAGCACTAATCAGTTTGGTAAGTTGCTTCTGAAAAAATGAAGAATTATAAGTATCAATATAGCCTTCTAATACAACAGCACAGCCGTTTGCAACATTTGGAATTTTATGCAGTGTAATTTTAAGTGAATCATCTTTCTCGTTATCAAATCCGGCAACTATTGAATTATTCGAATCCACAATCTATCTCCAATTTTGAAAATTTTAAAACATTATACAAATTTAGTTTAACATCAAAAAATCCATTTGTCCACTTTTTTTTTATTAAAATTACATTTTTTTGTATACGTATATATGTGTACATGCAGCATTAAGGTATGTCCCTGTTTTACACAAAAACAAGGTACGTCCCCTCTTTTATTCAATTTTAATTGATGTCTGTTCCTGCCTCGTGTAAAATGAGGGACAGACCTTGATAAACAACGGACACACCTCTGTTCATTAATTTATCAACACTAAAGATAACTGAGTTTAAAAAAGCTAGGTCTGTCCCTATTTTTTATATCGCCATCCCAAAAAGTAACATTTTTCTTTACCTGAAGTGTTTTATTCATTAGATTATAAATACACAAATTCGCGCTGTAAACTCAAGAAACAGCACTTTTCGTTGAAAACTTGCACAGAAAGACTTTTCATTGCAAATGTGCAGAAATATAACGCACAAACTACATCACAAAATAATGTTTTTTACCATCGCGGATTTTTTTGGAGGAAATATGTTTAAAAAATTTTTAACAACATCACTATTATTGACAACTTTTTCACTTACAGCGCTGTCAGCACAAAATTCCACACCAGTCAATAACGAATCTTTTTTGAAAAATCAGATTTCAAACCTCGACATCAAACTAATTTGCGAAGATTTGGAAATCAAAGAAACTTACGGAGATGAAATTTTAATAGAAGTTTATTGCAACAACCGCAAAAAAGCACCGGCAATAGAATGTAGAAACGAAACACTTTACATTTCATCAAAAGTAAATTTTACAGTACTTGGATTCACATGCAAAGTAAAAGTTTACCTCCCTGCAAATCAACAATTCTCAAATGTCAATATTGAAGGTACAAGTTCCGACATTTCAATAGATTCATTATCAGCAAAAGATTTACATTTGGATTCAACAAGTGGCGACATCGAATGTAAATCCCTTTCCATCGATAATAATGCAAAAATCACATCCACAAGCGGAGAAATCGATGTCGAAGAAATTTACACAAAAGAATTGACATCAAAAACCACATCTGGAGAAATTTCATTTGGAAAAATTTCATGTGATACAGCAACAATCACAAGCAACAGCGGCGAAATCAATATCGATGATTTTTACGGCGAATATTTCAAAGTAAACACAACAAGCGGCGATATCGACATCTACAATATCGACACAGAATACTTTACAGCAGGTTCCACAAGCGGAGAGATTTCCTTAGATTTCAAAAACATGATATCCGCAAAATCACAAATCAAAACAACAAGCGGTGAAATCCAAATATTTGTACCAAAAAACAGCAGCTTCAACGTAGCCGTATCATCGACATCAGGTACATTCAAAGACAAAATCAGCGGAAACCGTCTGACTCCACGCTCAGAATACATACAAAAATACAACGAAGGCGGCGCCCAAATCACAATCCGCACCACATCCGGCAACATTTCTCTGGAAGATTAAATCTCACAACACAAATCTTCCTTGAAACACATCCCCTAAAGTTGAAAAATAAAATTCAATTTTAGGAGGGGAAAGTCTTCCCCTCGCGCCCACTTTGTTGGTCGCTACCCCTTCTCCTAGGGCTCCGCCCTAAAACCCGCTAAGAAAATTGCTAAAGCATTTTGCTATTTTATCCCACCCAGCCGCCCATTGATTATTAAACTGAAAAACTATCCACAAAAATCAATTTATATGTTATACTATAAGTATCATAAGACAGGAGGCAAATTATGGCAGCAATGGCATTAAAACAAAAGGCTATTAATTACATTGATACTCTAGATGACGAACAGACTCTCAGCGTCATCATGTTTATAGAATCTATGCCCCGAAAAAATGTGCCTCTTCAAAATTCAAAAACTCCAGAAGAGCGGGCAAAAGCAAAACAAGCTTTAGATGAACTTTTTGCAATGGGTCGTCCTGCAAAACATGAAATCAGCCTTAACGGACGCAAAGAAGCAGCCTTGACAATGCGGAGAAAATATGAAAGTCTTAATTGACACAAACATTCTGCTAGATGTAATTCTGCTCCGCGAACCGCATTTTGAACTTTCAAAACGCGTCCTTCAATGCTGTCAATCTATTGTTGATGGTTATATCGCTGTTCACACTTTCTCAAATATGTTTTACGTTCTTCATGAAACAGAAGATTTTTCCATCGAAGACTCTATGCAACACCAGTCTTCCATCGCTTGTAAACTTGATTATATCGTTACACGAAATGTTGATGATTTTGAAAAGGCGACAGTTCCTGCTGTTACGCCAGAAGAATTTTTAAAACTAGTCCATGCCGAGAAATAATTAATTAAATACGATTCCAGAAAGGTCTAGTCCTAATTTTTCAAGGACTGCCTTCATATTGTTTTTGTTTGCCCATATGTCAGGTTCATATCCTTTACCTTCGCCTAGATAGTTTTCAGGTAGGTTGGTTGCAAAGGAGGTACTTGGCAACCAGAAATATATTCCGTTTTCGTTGTATTTTACGCAGTTTCCGTAAATCTGCATTCCGCCGGAATGTGTTCCTATCAGTTTAAGATTAAGTTTATCCTTGAATCTGTTGGCTATAATCCAGACTTCACCAGCAGAGTAGTTCCAGTTATCCTGCGTAACATATATTGTCCCACTGTAACTGCTTTTGTATAGATTATCAAAGAAAAGATACTGTTGATAGTTTCCGCCACCGTAATTCGAGCGGAAGTCAAGAACGATAAAATCGTATCCGGCGGCTTCCGCAGCCAAGTCCGGCAGACCGGCATATTCAACCCAATTTACATCACAGCTATTGTACCGCAGGTAATATGTATTGGTCGTTGTTTTCTTTATAAAAGTTTTGTCGGCATCACTGCTTTTAATGGAATCCTCGTCAAACTGCTGATGCTGGCGATATTCAAATCCATTGTTGTTGCTTATGTAAAGATGGGTATCATTTATGCATTTGTCAAAAAGTGCCCTGACCTCATCATAATCAGAAGTCTGCTCCCATGCTTGTTTTGTAAAGCCTCGCCCCACCATTGTGTCAAAGCCTACATAGTGTTTTTTCAGCACTGAATAAATGGTTTTCTTTTCGCTGAAAAAACGCACGTCATTTTCATTTCCCGTTTCACCCGCTTTAGAAGTACAGGAAAACAGGAGTAACGAAAGCGAGATTGAAAAGAGTATTACGATTTTATTTTTGTTCATAAACAGGACTCCTTGTGGCAAATATACTACGAGGCAAGTGAAATAGGCTTGCCTCGTAGTTAGAATAGCACGAAAAGATTATAACAATCAATCTATTTCACTTTCAACACTTGTTCGGTTATTCGGATTTTTTACAACGCTCGAAAAAGGCCTTGTACAACAGGATATTCCTCGAAAATTCATTATGTCCAGTTGATTTTTCAAGAGGATTTACAACTTCTACAAGATGTGTTATCTGAGATTGCTTGCCTTTCAATTTTTGAAAAAGAAGTATTGTATCCCCTGCTGTAAATTTTGGCGTATGACGAGCAAAATGCAAAGGAAAAATATTACCCACCGAGTATGGAGTATTTCCATTTTTATAAAGATATGCTCCTTTCACAATTATTGGTTTTTCATTTACGCATTTTACATAATCAATATGAATTGCCATAGTACACCCTTTAGTAAATATAAAATTTAATTTACACTATCTAGCCTGTCTATATAATAATCCCTATAAACGTCTTCTAATTGACCAGAAAAATCTGAACATTTTATGCTTTTCAACTGTTTTTGAAGTGCAATAGAAGATTTTATTTTTTCGCCATGAATAATTTCTGTCAAATCACAGCTATAAAAAGCGGATAAGTAAATATTATCTGGTATACTTATAGATTCTAATTTATCATTACTAGATAAATTCCAAATGTATTTTAAAGAACTTGGAATACTGAGTTTTTCTATCCCTAAATTCCCAAATGAGTTCAATACTTCTAGCCCTTCTGGTAACTCTACTGATTTTAAATTTGGTGCTCCCCAGAAACTCCAAATACATTTTAACGTTGTTGGTAATTTTATTGATGTAAGAGCTGAATAATTATTGCCATCAAGATATATTGCGACTACGCCTTCCGGTATATCAATTGTTTTCAATGTATCAGATAACCAAATTTTTACCTTTGTTACAGGAACTCCCTGAATTTCGGAAGGGATTACAACATTTGCTTTAGTTCCTTTATAATTTGTAATCATAATCTGAGTGAAATCTTTATTTGTTTTAAAGTCAAAATCACTCTCAGGATTTGCTTTGGAACTTGAAGAACTTTTTTTTACTTGATTCTTTTACTGTTCCAGTGTCATCATTCTTCTTACCTGTACAAGAGGTAAGAGCCATTGTACAAATTATTTGAGCCATAGCAACCACGGATAAAACTGTTTATTTCATAAAAACCTTCCATTCATTTTTTCAATCTTTCAAAGTCGCGAAAATAAGATTAGTCAATCTCATTTTCCACTATATAGTGGAAAAAATTTTATAAAAATGAATATTCGTAAAATATTATAAATCAACGATATTTTGAAGTATAAATAACGCATACTCGTAAGATTATTTTATGGATATACTTAGAAAAATAACCGAGATGCGGCTTGAAAAAGGATGGACTGAATACGAACTTGCAGAGCGTGCAGAACACACTCAATCTACAATTTCATCTTGGTACAGAAAAAAATCTTATTCCCTCAATACCTTCGTTAGAGCATATTTGTAACGCATTTGGTATTTAGCTTTCTCAATTCTTTCTTGAAAATGAGTGTTTTTCAGAACGGCTTACAGAAGAACAAATGGATGTTCTAAAACGCTGGAACAGATTAACAAAAGAACTACAGAAAAAACTTGCGGATTTCTTAGACTCAGTTTTGTCATAAAAAAAGCCAATCCGAAGTGAATCAGATTGGCTTTCAAGTTTTATTTTAGCTTTACCTTATCTCCAAGGATTTTCAGTAGGATATCTAACTCCAGCTGGCTGGTTGTATCCAATTTCTTCTACTGGAACACCGATGTATTTGAATACTTCGTAAAGTTCTTTACCCCAGTGACCGAAAGCAACAGCTCCGTGATGTGGATAATTTCCTTCGATAAGTACATGGCGGTAGAATCTTCCCATTTCTGGAATAGCAAAAATACCAATTCCACCGAAAGAACGTGTTGCAACAGGAAGAACTTCACCCTGTGCAATGTAAGCGCGGAGTTTGCAGTCTGCAGTTGACTGGAGACGGAAGAATGTGATATCACCAGGCATAATGTCACCTTCCAAAGTTCCGTTTGTAACTTCGATTGGAAGAGCACGTGCCATAATCATCTGATATTTCATTTCACAGAATGAAAGCTTGCTTGAAGCTGTGTTTCCACAGTGGAATCCCATGAATGTATCCTGGATAGTATAAGTTCCATGTTTTCCTTTGATATCTTCATCATAAATATCCTGTGGAACTGTGTTATTGATGTCGAGCAATGTAACTGTATCATTAGAAACAATAGTACCAATGAATTCAGAAAGACATCCATAAATATCAACTTCACAAGAAACTGGAATTCCTTTTGCTGTAAGACGGCTATTTACATAGCAAGGAACGAATCCAAACTGTGTCTGGAATGCTGGCCAACATTTTCCTGCAATTGCAACAAATTCACGATATCCTTTGTGAGCTTCAACCCAGTCAAGGAGAGTGATTTCATACTGAGCAAGTTTTGCAAGAACTTCAGGTTTTTTGTTACCTTTTCCAAGTTCTTTTTCCATATCAGCAACAACTTCTGGAATACGAGCATCGCCAGCGTGTTTGTTGAATGATTCGAACAAATCAAGTTCTGAGTTTTCTTCAATTTCAACACCGAGGTTGTAAAGCTGTTTGATTGGTGCGTTACAAGCAAGGAAGTTGAGTGGACGTGGTCCGAAAGAAATAATTTTAAGGTGATTCAAAGCATAAACAGCCTTTGCGATTGGTGCAAATTCATGAATCATATCAGCACACTGTTCAGCTGTTCCTACTGGATATTCAGGAATGTAAGCTTTGATGTTGCGGAGTTTGAGGTTGTAAGAAGCGTTGAGCATACCACAGTAAGCATCTCCACGTCCCTGAACAAGCCCGCCGTTTTTAGATGTTTCTTCTGCAGCAGCACAGAACATCTTTGGACCTTCAAAGTGTTTAGCAAGCAAAGTTTCAGAAATTTCTGGACCAAAGTTTCCAAGATAAACACAAAGTGCGTTACATCCTGCCTTTTTGATGTCTTCCAAAGCCTGAACCATATGAATTTCACTTTCTACGATACAGATTGGACATTCATAAATTTCATCTGCGCCATATTTTTTTGTATAAGCTTCAACTAAAGCTTTTCTTCTGTTTACAGAAAGTGATTCTGGGAAACAGTCACGGCTAACAGCAACAATACCAATTTTAATTTTTGGTTTATTCATAATTTCTTACCCCATAAAAGTACAATAAATGGAATGAAAATATTCCAAATTGAATTGTAAACTATTTAACGTAGTTGTCAAGCAGAGATTTTACCTATATTTAAAATTTTCGAATATCATCTTTTATTACAAATTTGAGCAGATTATGTTGAAGTTCCTGAATTAAAATTTAAATCTTAGTAAGGATTTAACGTTATAATAACAGCAAAGACAAAACTGTAAAGATATTAAGCATTAGCGTGTCATGACAGTCTTTTATTGTAAGGGCTTACGAAACAAAAATTCGCAAAAAAATAAAATTTAAATCCTATACTTAACTTATTAAGTAATTTAATAATAATATTACTTTACATTAAAGTTATTTTAGTTATATAATTAATCAACTTTTAATATTAAGACAGCATTTTGTTGTCAGATTTTTTTACAAGGATATGATTATGAATAAACAGTTTTATGATTCTGTCAAATCTGAACTTTTTGAAAATATCTTGCCTTACTGGCAGAAATATTCCAGAGATATGAAAAATCCTGGCTTTTTTGGTGAAATTGACAATCAAAATCATCAGAATGCTGAAATAGAACGTTCTATTGTAATGACTTCACGTTTCCTGTGGACTTACAGCGCTGCTGCCCGCTTTGCAAAAGACAAATCTTACCTGGAAATGGCACATTTTGCTTATAAAGTGATTGAAAAAAATTATTTTGACAAAAAAAATGGCGGCGTTTACTGGTCTGTAATGCCAGACGGAACTCCAAAAGTTACAAAAAAACAAATTTATGGAGAGGCTTTCTGCTGTTACGGTTTGAGTGAATATTCTGCAGCCTTAAAAGAACTTGAAACAAGCGAAGAGTTTCAACAGCTGAGTGAAAAAGTGATGAATGAAGCTTTGGACATCTATAATCTTTTGGAAGAACATGCTCTTGATAAATCACAGGGCGGTTATATAGAAGCCTGTGCTGTGGATTGGACAGAAACTGATGATATGATTTTATCTCCAAAAGACATGAACTGTCCAAAATCAATGAACACAAATCTGCACGTAATGGAAGCTTACACAAATCTTTACAGAACTATTCCTGTAGTTTTTTGTGATGCAAAACCTTTACAGCGTGAAATTGGGGACAGTCTTGCAAATCTTGTGGAAGTTACTGTAAACAAAATCGTTCAGCCAAATGCCCATCTGGGAATGTTTTTTGATATGGACTGGAATCTTTTGTCTGATGAAATTTCTTTTGGTCATGATATTGAAGCAAGCTGGCTTTTGTGGGAAGCAGTTTGTGAACTTGATGATGAACAGCTTAAATCAGAAATCCGCGAATTGGTTCTAAAAATGGCTGATATCACTTTTGATGAAGGATTTGATAAAGAAAACGGCTGCCTTGAAAACTTTTTGAAAGACGGCGGAAAGTTTTTGGATAGAACACGAGTTTGGTGGAATCAAGCGGAAAGCGTAAACGGTTTTTACAATGCATGGGAAATGACTGGTGAAGAAAAATATGCTTCCATCGTTGAAAAACAGTGGGGTTGGATTCAAAATCATCAGATTGATAAAGAAGGCGGAGACTGGTGGAATGCACTTGATGCAGAAGGTAAACCTATTTTGGAAGAAGCAAAAGGCGGCAACTGGAAAACAAGTTATCACAATGGCCGCACTTGCCTTGAACTTTTAAGAAGAAGTTCTTTTAAAACTATCTAAAAATTTCTTTTTACTTTCATAGTTGTTGTCATCTCCAGAGGCTTTTCTAGAATCGTAATTTTTGAAATTCTTTGATATGGCTGAAGTTTTTTATTGATTTTTTCAACAATTTTGGAAATCAGTTTCAAGACTTCAGCTTTTTTATCATCATTACGAATAGAATCTTCGCGCGAAAAATTCATTTTTTCAAAAAGGCTATCAGACGGATAAATCATCGCTTCAATTTCTTCTGAATTAGTATTTTTGTCTGCCACATAACCTCTGACAGTAATCTGCTGAATGTCAGTTTCCAGTTGGAACGAATCTTCTATTTCCTCAGGATAAACATTTTTACCGCCTTCTGTAACAATAAGATTTTTACAACGACCGCTCAGCATCAAATAATTTTCAGAATCAAGCCAGCCCAAATCACCAGTTTTAAACCAGCCATCGCTTGTAAACATTTTTGCAGTTTCTTCAGGCATTTTGTAATAGCCCTGCATAACCATCGGACCTTTTACACAGATTTCGCCAATTCCGTCATCATTAGGATTCAGAATTTTCATTTCCATGTGACCTACAAAATATTTTCCAACACTTTCAATTTTAAAATGCTGCACAGGATTTAAAGCGATGATTGGTGAAGTTTCAGTAAGACCATATCCCTGCACAAAATCGATTCCAAGCTGATTATAAAGTTTAAATACACTTTTTGCCAAAGGACCTCCGCCACAAATTGCAATCCTGATAGTGTTGATATTTGCCTTTTTCAAAACAGCATTGAACATTTTGTGACCGACATTTATTTTCGTGATTTTTTTGATGATATAAGAAATTTCCATCAATATTTTTAAAATCACATAAACAAATTTTCCTTTTTGCTTGATTCCATTTAAAATGCCGGCTGCAAGTTTGTTGAAAAGAAGCGGCACTCCCAAAAGCATCGTGATTTTGCCTTCTTTCAGTTCTTTCATCAATTTGGACACCGCCATACTTTTACCAAATACAATTTCAGCACCAATACAAATCGATTCAATAAAAACAGCAAGCATAGTATAAGCATGATGAATTGGCAAAAGAGCATAAAAAACATCATTGTAATCAATAATCATGTGATATTGCGCAATAAAAGCATCGCTCACAAGATTTTTATGACTGAGCATTACGCCTTTTGGAACACCAGTCGTCCCACTTGTGAACAAAATAGCAGCAGTATCTTCTTCTGAAGGAAACTGATTCAATTCCACATCTTCATCAGGCTCCAAATCATAAACATATTTCTGATTTCTTCTATTTAAACTGTAAACTTTATAACTTTTAGGATTTTCATCAAAATGTTCAAACTTTTCAAAATCAATAAAAAGGAATTTTGGTTCAGCTGTATTCAAAAGGTTTTCGATTTCATCATCATGTAACGCAAAATCAATCGGACAAATAATTGCGCCGGCAAAATGAGCTGCAAGATAAACAGTTGCCCATTCAGGAGAATTTTTGCCAGAAACTGCAATTCTGTCTCCTTTTTCCACACCATTCTGCACAAGCCACTTTGCAAGTTTTTCGACTTTTGCATAAACTTCATTATAAGAATAAGTTCTTTTAGAACCATCATCAGTATCCCAGTCTGTAAAAGCATTTCGTTCACCAAAACGCTTAACTGTGATTTTGAATATTTCTACCAAAGTAGGCCAATCACCATGAAAATCTTTATCACGAAAATCATCAAGAAATTTGATGGGATTAT
The DNA here is from genome assembly GCA_945915085.1 of uncultured Treponema sp. GTDB lineage: Bacteria > Spirochaetota > Spirochaetia > Treponematales > Treponemataceae > Treponema_D. The sequence continues at coordinate 27,530 of CAMEET010000012.1, forward strand.
AATTTTTTAAACTCTGCATAAAGTCAAACCTCAAAAAAATAAAATGCACAAAGAACAACTTCCCTTCCGAAAATAAAAATTAGTCCGCGCAGGTAAATAATTCTTTTTTTATATTTTACCACGTAATTAATTTTTTTAACAGAAAAAAAAGGGTCAGACCTAATTAAAATTGAGAGTGTTTAAAAGGGATGCGACCTTGAATAAAACAGGGACACACCTTAATTTTTCCATCCCAAAATTTTTTGTTCCCACTCTCCCAACATTTTTTTCTTAATCAGCACAAATACAATTGAAAAAGACGCTATTATATAGTAAACTTTATATTATTTTATTTTTTTTTGATGATTGGAGGTCGTTATGAAAAAGTTTTTAAAAATCTCAACTTTAATTTTAGTTTCGGCAATGATGCTCGCCGGCTGTTCAAAAAATGCAAAGAAAGATTACATTCTGGCAACTGGTGGTACAGGCGGTACTTATTATCCTTTTGGAGGTGCAATTGCCAATATTTGGAATACAAAGATTGAAAATATGAATGTAACAGCTCAGGCAACAGGTGCTTCAGCTGAAAATCTTCGCCTTATCAACAAAGGTGAAGCTGAATACGCAATCGTTCAGAATGACGTTATGGACTATGCTTACAATGGAACAGATTTGTTTGCAGGTGAAAAACTTGCCAACATCATGACTATTGGAACTTTGTATCCTGAAGTTGTACAAATTGCAGTTTCAAAAGACAGTGGAATTAAATCTGTAGCAGATTTCAAAGGAAAACGTATTTCAGTTGGCGACGCAGGTTCAGGTGTAGAATTTAATGCAAAACAGATTATGGAAGGATATGGTCTTACTTTTGATGATATCAAAAAAAGCAATCTTTCTTTCAAAGAATCTGCTGAAGGTATTCAAAACGGTACATTGGACGGTTGTTTCGTTACAGCAGGTGTTCCTAATGCTGCTTTGCAGGAACTCGCTTTTACAGCAGGATTAACTTTGGTTCCAGTTGGCGGAGAAGCTGCAAAAAAAATCTGCCAAAAATACGGATATTATACACAGACAACAATTCCAGGTGGAACTTACAAAGGTACAGATGATGATACTCCAGCTCTTGCAATCAAAGCAACTCTTGCTGTAAGTTCAAAACTTGATGAACAGACTGTTTATCAGATGACAAAAGCTCTGTTCGAAAATCTCGATGAACTTGCTACAGCGCATGCAAAAGGTAAAGAAGTTTCTGCAAAAGCTGCCGTAACTGGTGTTTCAGTTCCATTCCATCCTGGTGCAAAAAAATATTTCAAGGAAATCGGATTAGAATAATTCAAAGTAATTTTTTTTTGGTGGCATTTTTTGTCTAAAAAAAATCTCTTTATTTCGATTTTAATTTTACTAATCGGGGGTATTTTTTTAACCCCCGTAATTCCCGTTCTTTCAATCACCAATAGAAAAAATCCTAATCAAAAAGTTTATTCTGTTGATGGTTTTAAAAATGGTTTTATTATTTCTTATACACATTCAGTTAATAAAGGACGTGTAAAAGATTATTACACTATCAAAGACGATTATACGCTTTTATGTGATAAATCTGTTTTTCTTTCTTATGGAGCCGGCATTCCTGAACCACAAGATTTTCCTGATGCCGTTTTTTCTGTGACTCCTGAAGGATATACAATTACAAATATTAACAGAAATTTAAAAAAACTTACAATGGCTGTTGGAATTATTGCAAATCACGCAATAACCATTTTAAACAATAAAGATGCGGTTTCAAATTCACAAAATAAAATAGATAACCAAAAAGAATACTATTTGACTGATTTTTTTGAACCGCAAACGAGCATTACACTGCAAATTAAAAGGGTTTCCCTCATAAAATATCTGACATCTGAGAAAATTTAATTTTCTTGCGATAAATAAAACTACTTGGAGGTACTAATGAAGAATAACAATGACACAAATGATGGCTTTGAGCCGATTCTTCCAACATCAAATGAAGAAGAAATGAAAAGAATGATGAAAGAACTGGACAGGGAACAGGCTTACAGGGAACATAAATGCTGGCGGCAATACATAACTGTTGTCATTTCGGTGATTTTTGTTGTATTTCAGCTGTACGCAACTTTGTCTGGAGCCATTCCAGCTCAAATTCTACGTGCTACACATCTTGCTTTTGTTCAGTTACTGGCTTTTTTACTTTTTCCACCAACTAAGCATAGCCGCAGAGATGTTCTTCCATGGTATGATGTAGTTTTAGGCGTTGTAGGTGCTAGCTGCTGGCTTTATATAGTCGTAAATTTTGACTCACTTGTAAGACGCTCTGGTAACAACACAGTTTTAGATGTCATAATCGGCATTATCGGCATTTTGATTCTTTTTGAAAGCTGCAGACGAATTGTTGGTCTTCCAATTATGATTATCGCAGGTGTTTTCATTCTCTTTGCATTCACAGGAAAATATCTCCCTGGATTCCTGCATCACAGAGGATATTCTTTACAGAGAATTGTCTGTCATCTTTTTTATAATACTGAAGGAATAATGGGAACGCCAATTGGTGCCTGCTCAACATTCATTTTCCTCTTTATTTTATTTGGTTCACTTCTGGAAAAAACTGGAATCGGTCATTTTTTCATTGATGTATGCAATGCCATAGCTGGTGGCGCAAGTGGAGGTCCTGCAAAAGTTGCTGTTTTATCTTCAGCTTTATTAGGAACTGTTTCAGGCTCTTCAGTTTCAAACACGGTTGGTTCAGGTTCTTTTACAATCCCAATGATGAAAAAATTAGGTTATAAAGGAGAATTCGCCGGAGCTGTAGAGGCAGCCGCTTCTACAGGCGGTCAGCTTATGCCACCAATTATGGGAGCAGCGGCGTTTCTCATGGCAGAAAGTTTGGGAATGCCTTATATCACTATTGTAAAAGCTGCAATCATTCCTGCAATTTTGTATTTTACAGGAATTTTCATTACCGTTCATCTGGAAGCAAAAAAACTTGGATTAAAAGGTTTGCCAAAAGACCAGCTTCCACGATTCTTGCCTCTCGTTTTACGCAAAGGTTATATGATTCTTCCTTTAGTTGTAATCATTTTCTTCCTTTGTTCAGGAAAAACTGCAGTATTTGCCGCTTTGATGGGAATTGTTGCTTGTGTTCTTGTCGGACTTGGAGTTTCAATTGCCGACCTTGCTCATGGTAAAAAACCTTCTTTTGGAGGAAAAGATATCGTTGAAGTAATGTGTACAGCTGCAAGAAATATTATCAGTGTAGCTATAGCCTGTGGAATGGCTGGAATAATCATCGGGATTGTTACACTAACAGGATTGGGATTGCGTCTTGGAAACGGACTTGTTTCACTTGCACACGGAAAACTCTTTTTAACATTGATTTTTACAATGCTTGCTTCTATCATCTTGGGAATGGGCGCTCCAACAACTGCAAATTATCTTATTACATCGACAATCACAGCAGGTGCAATTATTGCACTTGGAATTCAACCTCTGGCAGCACACATGTTTGCATTTTACTTTGGAATTATTGCTGATGTAACGCCACCTGTAGCTCTTGCCGCCATTGCCGGAGCCGCCATTGCAAAAGCCAAACCTATGAAGACGGCTGTCAATGCAACAAAACTGGCAATTGGTGCATTTATTATTCCATATATGTTTGTGTACAACAGCAAAATGCTTATGATAGATGCTTCTATCGGTTCTATCATCACTATTATTCTGACAGCATTGCTTGGTATGTTTGGAATAAGTGTGGCACTTGAAGGTTACGGTTTCAATAATACAGGCTTTTTCTATAATACAAACAAACCAAAAGTTTTGATTGTGACTTTTGACATAATCGAACGTCTTTTATTTGCAACTTCAGGATTACTTTGCGTAATTCCAGAAACAAAAAGTGATATCATTGGAATTATCGTTCTTTTAGTTTTGATAGCATACCAGATAATAGTAAAACGTACAAAAACTGCAAAACTTGCGGTAAATTAAACTGTAATTTATAAAAAAAAACTTGACGATTTATGATTTTTTTTATTACTTTATATAATACAAAATATTAAGAATAACGAGGTAAAAATATGAAAGTTAAACCATTAGCAGACAGAGTTCTTGTAAAAAATGACAAAGCAGAAACTAAAACTTCAAGTGGAATTATTATTCCAGAAGCAGCACAGGAAAAAACTCAGACTGCCACTGTTGTTGAAGTTGGACCGGGAACTGAAAAAGTTAAAATCACTGTAAAAAGTGGTGACAGAATTATGTACGACAAATATGCCGGAACACAAATCAAAATTGATGGCGAAGATCATTTAATCTTGAAAATGGACGACATCATTGCTGTCATCGAAAACTAAATTTTAGATATCAAGTGGTTTTCAATTCAAATAAGGCCACTTAAACTTTTGATTTATTGTGCGTTGATTTCATAAAGATGAAGTTTATCTTTCAGCACAGATGCCCTGACACTTTGCGGATAAAGTGAATAAGAATATTCTGCAAGGCGAAGGGCATTTTTTATATCTCCCTGCGCGACATAAATATTTGCAATTCTATAGAAAATATCCGAACGCAAAGAATTTTTTGTTTCACGCCCTGAAATGATACCGTAAAGTTTTAAAGCTTTATCTTTTTTTCCTATAGAAAAATAAATATCAGCCAGATTCATGCATGCCTGTGTAGACACATTCGGCGAAATCAAACCATCTTCAAGAAAACCTGCACTTTCATAAACACAATATTCATAAATTCTCACGGCTTCTTCAACAAGTTTATTTTCAGCCGCAAAATATCCTGCAAATTCACAAACCGGCAGTTCTATTTCATTGATTTTTTCTATGAACTGTTCCCAAAAATTCCGTTTTTCCGAAAAATTATTTTTTTGAGAAACATAATCATAAAAAACTTTCCAAGCGTCTGTCTTTTGATTTGTGCGCAAAAGATAATTCAAAGCATATTGCACGAGCAGATAATTATAAGTTTTTTCAGTTTCGTAAATATCTTCCAGAAGATACCACAAATCTCTGTTTTTTTCTTTTTCTGACAAGTTTTTGTTTGTTTTGTATTTTAAATCCAGTTTTACAATTTCAAGATATGGATCATTTTTCTTTTCAAGTGCAGTGTCTATTCTGTAAATAGCATCGGAAAGAGGAATTTTTCGCCGTTTGTCATATTTTTCCATTTCCATTGAAGTAATTCCTGCATTCCGCAAAGCAAGAATTTCTGTATCTTCTTTTCTTTGCAGACTTGAATTATATGCAAAATCTGCATACAAAACTAAGGCAGGAACATAATCAGTCCATTTATTTACTGCATAAAAAAGTAAATCAGCACAAGCATCTGCATTTCCACAATTCATTTCCCAGATAGCACTATTCACAAAAATCACTGGCAAATATTGTTCATCTTCGCTGGTTATATGAATATTTTCAATTTCGTCTATAAGATTTTGTCTTATTTTTTGCGAATTTTCCATATCAGAAAGTGCCATATAAATATCAGATTCCAAGGCTGCAATCTTTACTTCAGAAGTCATAAACCGTGATTTATTCTGATAATCATTCATGATTTTTTTTGATTTTTCCAATACTTCTAGACTGGCGTAATATTTTTTTGCATCATATAAAATCTCGGCCCAGAAAAAAGCATCATCAGCATCAGCATAAACACCAGGATTTAACAACGAAGCTTTTTCAAAATATCCGTTTGTTAAATCAAAAACTGCACAATTTTTTAGCCAGATTGGATTTTTTGTTGAATTATAAGCATCCAGATAAATCTGATAAAACTGCTGTTCATCATAAAAAAGACTTTTCGAAGAATTTTCATTTTGAGTCTTTTGATTTACAGCAGATTTTAAAATCAATTCAGAATAAAGCGATGAATATTTTGTACCGCAAAGTTTTTTTGCATAATTTTTTGCTTCATCAAAACGATTTTCTTTGATAAGAAAATTTGAATAAACTGCCAGAAGTTCCAGATTTTCAGAATTTTTCTTGAGAGCTTTTTTTAGCAATAAATCTGCGCGTTCTTTTTCACCAAGCAGAATGTATCTTTTAAAAACTGCGATATTCGACCAGCTATCATGTGCTTTTTTCTCTATTTTTTTCAAAGATTTGACAGCTAAATCCATCTGACTTTGATTAATGAGCGCATCAATCGTTTCAAACTGGCTTGTTAACGACTTTTGCTCTGCCTTCATTTTACAGGATGAAAAACAGAGCAAAAAAATAGAAATTAAACTTATGAGTAAAAATTTTTGTTTATTTTCCAGCATCTTTTCTTATTTTATCAAGTACTGCATTGACAAATTTATAAGAATCATCCGGACCGTAATCCTTTGTAATATTAACTGCTTCATCAATAACAATTTTAGCTTCACTTCCCTGCTGATAAAGCATTTCATAAATAGAAGTCCTAAGAATTGCCAAAGAAACTTTATTTACACGATCCATGCTCCATGTAGAAGTTAAATGTTTTTTGATTAATTCGTCAATTTCATTTACATGGTCGATTGTGCCAGTAATAATAAAACTGGCAAAAGTCTGTTCTTCTTTTTCAGACTCCGAAATTTCGTGTTCAACACCTTCTTTTATCTCAGAATCTTTCTGCAACCATGAAAAAGACAAAATATCATCGACCGATTCTTTGCTTACATCCCATGAATAAAGAGCCTGAAAAGCAATAATTCTACTTTTTCTTCTTGACACTTTTATTCACCCCAATTTAACAATTTGTCTAAAGCATCACCAGTTTTTTTTCGTTCAACATTTTCAGGAACATTCAACTGTTTGGAAATTTCTACAGCTGCCTGCTGCATATAAATCTGCTGTTTCTGCTGAGCTAAAGAAGAACGAATATATTCATAAACAGTCACAGTTGTATCAGGCTGAACAATATCACTAATTCCAAGCATTTTTGCATCATATTTATTTATAATGCTGATAAAGCGGTAATCAGCGTCTGTTTCCTGAATTTCTGAACAAAAACCAACATTCTGAGTAAAAAGATAAAGCAAATTCTGCAAAGTCATTCCAAGTCCATTAGCTGATGCTTCATTTTTTGGAACAATTAACTCGCCTGCCTGGTATCCTGAATTTTCAGTTTCTGACTGCAATGCAATCTGTGTAGAAGTAAGTTTTTTATCTTTATATTTCTTCAACAAATCATTTATCTTAATTTTTGCAGCATTTTCATCACTTCCCTTTGGAACTACAACAAGGAAAACTTTCAGCATATCATTCCAAACAAAAGAAGATTTGCTGCTTTCATAAGCCATGCGGATTTCTTCATCTGTAGGTGCAATTTTCTGAAGTTCTGTCTGACGCTGCTGAACAACATACTGTTGCATCATAAGCTGATTTTTCAAATAACTTTTATATTCGGCAATATTCATTCCCAATTGTTTCTGTAAATATGCATCCAAAGTCATGTTATAAGTTTTTTGAACTAAATCAGAAAGTTGTTTTTCTGTAACCTGAGTTCCTAAAGACTGACTCATTGATTGAATGAAATACTGATCAACAACACTATCTGGAATTGAAAGACCAGCTTTCTGTGCAGCCTGGATTACAAGTTTTTCTTCTATTAATGTATCAAGCACGCTCTTTTTTTCGTCAAGAGTAAGAGTTCTTCCCATTTGTTTCTGATATATTTCACAACGACTTTTAAGCTGTTTTACTGTTATAGATTCGTTTTTATTGAGCTTGACTACTGCTAAAGGCTGTAAATCTGATTGTGCAAATACTGAAGCACTTAACAATAATAACGACATCAAACCAAAAACTAATTTCTTCATTTTAATTTCCTGTTTATTTTAATTTATTAATCTTATAACCAATAATTCTTATATTAGTTACAGAATTATTTATCTAAAGGCAATCCGCCGCTTATTGTTGCACGAATTCGGCGAACTCCAGCAGAAGAAGACTGCTCCTTTTCGATTTTGAATTTACCAATCTGAGCTGTATGCTGAACGTGAGGTCCTCCGCAAACTTCTTTTGAGAACCAGTCTTTTTCAACATCTTTTCCGATTGTGTAAACTTTTACGTCTTCACCATATTTATTGGTAAACAAAGCACGGGCTCCAGCAGCTTTTGCAGCATCCAAAGGCATAACCTGCATTGTTACAGGCAAATCTTCGTTGATTTTTTCATTTACGATAGCTTCAACCTGTGCAATTTCTTCTT
>CAMEET010000013.1 GCA_945915085.1 uncultured Treponema sp.
TGTTCAGTTTGAGCCGATTCATTTTCTGTAAAAATCCAATCTTTTAATTTATCTGCTGTTTCCTGAAGTTTTTCAGAATTCCAGATAATTCTGCCATCTTCTTCACGGAAGTTGACATCAAAAATTTTTGTAGAAAGATAGAGAAAATCATTATTGCTCAAAGGTGAAAAACCAATTTTCGTGAAAGCACCTTTTTTATTTTTTGAGTTGAATTCGGCACCAGTTTTTCTAATTTGTTCCAAAGTTAAAGTATAATTATCTGGAACAAGCTCTTTATTTTCCTGCGAAAAAACAATTGCAGGCAGATTAAAACTCACAGGCAAAAGAAACTGCACATTATTTTTTTGACCTGCTTCAAAAAGCTGCTGATAAAAAATGTCTGAACTCAAAATTTTGTTATAAAAAATGTAATCAAGCGGTTTGAAATTTTTGAAAGGCTTATCATTTCGAAGCCATGAACCAATAATGATATCAGGCGGAGTTTCATCACGTGCAGGAGGAATGGAAAGTGCTGGATTCTCTTTATACACAAGGACGGCATTATTTTCTCTGTGCGTTTTATTAAAAAGTTCAATATATTGAACAAACTCACTGCAACTCGTCCAAATTACAACTCGTTTTTTCTGTTCTGGCTGCTGAGATTTGCAGGAAAACAGAAAAAAAGAAAGTGTAAAAATTGAAAATATCTTAAAAAAGGCAATTTTCTTCATTTGAATTCAAAATAAACAGTCATTTGCAGACAGTCGATTTTCCACAAAAGCTTTAGAAAAAAATCAACTGACAAAAACCTGATTACAGTGACTGTGCAACTTTGTAAATGCTTTCGTAAACAGAATCGATTTTATCTTCATCGATACTTGAAAAAGCCACTCTCAAAGTGTTCTGATCAATCTGAATAATTCCAATTCCAGTAGTTTCAAGAAGTTTTCTGCGAATCTGTTCAGCATTTCCAGTTTTTACATTGAAACTCATAAAATATCCTGAATTGAAAGGCAAAGGTTCCAAAACAGAAGATTCATGAGAATTTACAAAAGAACGAACCAAATCATAACGGCGTTTCAACATTTTGCGAAGCTGTTTTTTCTGTTCATCATGACAAGGATCTTTAATTGCATGCATAACAAGACTTTGAGAAGGAGTAGATGAACATGAAACAGAAGAACGAATTGCTGCCATAAACTTTGTTTCAAGAGCGGCATATTGTTCAGAAGTCAAATCTTTTGATGCGAAAGTGATAAACCCAGTTCTAAATCCCCATGCAAAATCTTCTTTTGTAGGACCATCAGCCTTGATAGCAAGAACATTTTCGTGAATATCAGCAAGATATGCAAAAAGAGATTGAGGTTCAATGTCATCTTCATAATTAAGGCCAAAATAAGCATCATCCGAAAGAACAAGAACTTTTTTTCCGCTTTCTGCAATTTCTTTCACAACGCGACAGATTTCTTTAGCTTCATTTACAGTTGGACTGTATCCCGAAGGATTTTGAGGAAAATTCAAAATAACGCGAACTGAACCGTACTTTTGAGCGTCATCTTTCATCTTTGCTTCCAAATCTGGAATATTGAATTTTCCGTTTTCAAAACATTTGAACTGATGAAACTCAGCACCACAACGAGCCGAAGCAATCAATTCATAATTATCCCAGCAAGGATTTGCAGCCAAAAGCGGTTTATTTTCTTCTACAAACAAATCGCAGACGTAAGAAAGAACAGCCGTAAGTCCAGGAACAAGAATAGGATTTGAAAAAGTTTTATCTTTCAGCGAAGGATTTTTCTCGATGATTTTTTCTTTCCAAAGATTTCTTAATTCAGGATTTCCTGCAGTTTTTGCATAAGCAACTGTTTCCTGAGGTTTTAGTGAAGGCATATTTTTTTTGTAAGAATCAAGTTCAATTGGAGTTCCGTTCGAAACAGCCATTCCAATAGTTCCGTTTGCAAAAGTTGCTTCCTTAGAAGCTTCACCACCTTGAGCAATAATACCTTTTGGAAAATAAAGACGTTTACCCATCTGAGAAATAAGTTCGCCCACAACCGAGCCTTTTAATGTTTCATTCAATTCTTGTGCTAAAGGATTAATCATAATGTGTTAATTATGCGAATTATTAGGCGTTTAGTCAATATAATGAGAAAAATTAGGGTGCAAGGAAAAACATATTTTTTTTCTATGCAACTTCTTGCTAAACCGAATTACTAAAATCCCCAAATTCTGCATAAGCATAAGCATTGTGATTATGAATGCTCTCTTCTGTTTCGGCTTCCACACTGAACCAGTCAAATCCTTGCGCTTTTAATCCCAAATAAACTTCGCGCACAACATCTTCTACAAATCGCGGATTTTCATAAGCATGCTCTGTCACAAATTTTTCATCTTGACGTTTTAAAACAGAATAAAGTGGCGTTGATGCACAGTTTTCTACTATAGTAATGATATCTTCAATCCAAAAAAAATCTTTATACAGAACTTTTACTTTCACAAACCCGCGCTGATTGTGCGCACCAAAATCACTAATTGCTTTCGAACACGGACACAAAGTTGCAACTGGCACTTTTATTGAAATAAAAAACTTCTGTCCGCCATCAATTTTGCCTGAACTTTCGCCTTCATACGTGCAGGTGTATTCCATCATTCCTGGCGCATTTGTAACTGGTGCATTCTTTTCTATATAATATGGAAAACAAATGCGCCCAAAAGCACGTTCTGCATCCAGTTTCAGCCTGATTTCTTCGAGCATTTCCAAAAAACTTTTCATCGAAATATCATTATGATATTTGTGAAAAACTTCGATGAAACGACTCATGTGAGTTCCTTTAAAATTATGCGGAAGATTTACAAAAAGATTAACTGAAGCTGTCGTATTCTGCACTTTTTTTGTTTTATCAAGTACAGAAACAGGATATTTCACACCTTTTACGCCAACTTTTTCAAGAGGGATTTCCCTGCTGTCTTCTTGATTCTGAATATCCAACATAGCAAACTCCAAATCAAAATGATGAAAAATTATTTTTCTGCTGATTCCAATGTGTTTACCATAAGCATTGCAATAGTCATTGGACCAACTCCGCCAGGAACAGGTGTGATAAAGGAAGCTTTTTCTTTCAAATCATCAAAATCACAATCACCCACAAGTCTGAACCCAGATTTTTTTGATGAATCAGGAATGCGGTTCACGCCGACATCAATTACGACTGCGCCATCTTTTATCATATCACCAGTTAAAGTATGCGGATGACCTGAAGCCACAACAACAATGTCAGCTTGTTTTGTGATTTCAGGTAAATTTTTTGTTCCTGTGTGACAAAGAGTTACAGTACAGTTTACATTTTTTTGCGCAAGCAGAACAGAAACTGGTTTTCCTACAATATTTGAACGTCCGATAACCACGGCGTGTTTTCCAGAAGTTTCAATTCCCATTCTTTGGAGTAAAACAATGATTCCATGAGGAGTGCAAGGCAAAAATCCAGGTCGCCCAATCATCATGTTTCCGACATTTACAGGATGAAAACCGTCTACATCTTTTCCCGGCGCAATTGCCATAATCACTTTATCTTCGTTAATATGCTTTGGTAAAGGAAGCTGCACAAGGATTCCGTGAACAGAATCATCATTATTTAACTGGTCAATCAGTTTGAGCAAATCTTCTTCCGTAGTATTTTCAGGCAAATGAACAGAACGATCCTGCATTCCCACTTCAGCAAGAGCTTTTTGTTTTCCTGTAACGTATGAAACAGAAGCAGGATTTTCTCCCACAAGAATCACAGCAAGACATGCATTTTTTCCTTTTTTCTTTAATTCTGCAACTTTTTGTGCAACTTCAGCCCGAATATCAGCAGCAACTTGTTTTCCGTCAATAATAACAGCACTCATGTAACTTTTCCTTTTTATCTTGGTTTTATTGATAAAATCTTCTATAAACAGTATATTTATAAAGGTTTATTTTTTGCCTCAATTAACATGAGGACAAGCAATGATTTTACTATACTATAATTAAAAAAAGGTCGCAATATGAAACGTTTTTTTTCTATTATACTGATTTTTGCTTTGTGTTCCGCTTTTATTTTTGCAGACGAACCTGGTGATGAATATGATGACGGTTATGTTTATACACAAAATGGCGAAGGAGATCAATTTTTAAAAATTGAGTTAGCAGGACTTTTTCCCCTAAATTTTGGTTCGCAGATTTATCCTGGAGCTGCACTTTCCATCGGCTACTACAGGTTTTTATCAGAAAACTTTGCTGTTGGAGGAGATGCTATTGTTACTTACAGTCTGACAATTGGAGAGAAATCGCTTGTAAATGTACCAGTTTCTTTTGGAGCAATGTTTCAACCAACAATCAACAAATTTGAATTCCCACTTTTTGCAAGCATAGGATTTGCAACTGTTTCATGTCAGGGAATGAACTATTTTCCAGCTCTTTCATTAAAAGCTGAAGTTGGTGCATTTTACAGAGCGACAGAAGCTTGGTCATTTGGACTTTCATCAAATATTTTTATGATTTCCCAGTTCTTTGCTGATTCATCAAAAAATGATACAGGATTTTTCTGTACTGCAAATCTTTCTGCAAGATATCATTTTTGATTATATAAATACTTAATTATCTTAATTTTGTAAAAGTTTAGAAAATAGAAAGAATGCAATTTATAACCTATTTTTTTTAGTTTCTTTCAACTAAAAAAGGATTTTTTATGAAAAGAATATTATTTTTTAGCACTATTTTAAGTTCACTTATTTTGGCTAGTTGTTTTAATCCAGTTTACTATGAGATTAGAAAAGACGTAAAACCAGAAGAAGGCACAATTTCTGGAAACATTTCGCAAATCACAAGAACTACAGTTGATGAAGAAGAATTTCTTGTTTTATATGCAAACGAAGGAATCAGATATAAACAAAAAGATTTATCAGAACATGGAGAATGGAGAATTTTTAACAATCCACCTTGTGCCAAATCTGTAGTTTTTGACAAAATTAGTCAAAAATATGTTGGAGAACAAGTAGTCTCTATTTTTTCCGATAAAGACACTTTATTTGCAATCACAGCAAAATATAAATACAATACAGAACTTGGAACAACCAATGTTGATTATATGAAAGTTTATGGAACACAATTACATTTGGATAAAACAGATTCCTCTGGACATACATGGTCTACCAATAATGAATGGACACTTATCATAGATGATACTGAAAAAAAGATATTCCCTTTTGCTGGTGCTGACTCTTCAAGTGACTATCAATCAAGTGAATTCGCAATTTTCCAAACAAATTCCCCGAAAGCTGAACATAGGAAAGTTTTTATAAGAAGCGGAAATTCAAATCCAACATATTATGAACTATCTGGAATTCAACAACCAGTTACCACAAATGTTATTATTACTGGAAAAGAAAGTAATATTGCAAATTCAGCAGTTTATTTTAATGGAGAAGTTCTATTCTTTGAGTCACTTGCTTCAACTACAAACGAAACTTATAAATCTGAAGCAACACGTTTTTATTTTGGAAATGATAATAAACTATATGCAAACAAACAAGCAAATTCAAAAGAAATATCAGAATTCTGCGATGCTGAAAACACAATCTCTAGTCTTGCAGTTTGTGCTGACGCAATATTGATAGGACGAGGAAGGTTTGGTAATGATTCCACAACAACAGGAGGAATCACAAAAACTTCACTTGATGAAAGTGGAACTCCTGGAACTAGTCTGTTTTCTTTTGATACAAATGCATCATTTCAGTTGTCCACAGCTTATCTGATTAATTGCATTGTAAACAGTTCTCCAGAAAAATCAGAAACAGAAAGCAGTTTTTATTCATCTGTTTCTATAAAAGGAACAGCTACTTCAACAGGTGCTTCATTTAGAAATCTTGGACTTTGGTCATATTATCCTTCAAGAGGTAACTGGAACCGCGAGTAATGGCTGACTCTCTTTTTGAACAAAAAAGAACACAAGAACCTCTCGCTGCAAGAATGCGTCCTCGAAATCTTGATGAATACATTGGTCAAGATCACATCGTGGGAAAAGGACGCTTACTTAGACGTGCAATTGCCGCTGATCAACTTACTTCCGTGATTTTTTACGGGCCACCTGGAAGCGGCAAAACCACTCTTGCAAGAGTAATCGCAAATCATACAAAATCAAATTTCATTACGTTGAATGCGGTTTTGACAGGCGTTGCAGATATTCGAACTTCCATAAAGCAGGCAGAGGATTTTTACAACCTTTACAGCCGCAGAACGATTCTTTTTGTAGATGAAGTTCACCGCTGGAATAAAAGTCAGCAGGATGCACTTTTGCCTTGGGTTGAAAACGGAACGATTATTCTTATTGGTGCAACAACAGAAAATCCTTTTTTTGAAGTAAATAAAGCACTTGTGAGTCGTTCCCGTGTTTTTCAACTAAAACCACTTACAAAGGATGATTTGCAGAAGGCTGCTTTTCAGGCAATAAATGATACAGAACGGGGCTATGGTCACTGGCAGGTTGAGTTTGAAGATGGCGCACTTGAACATTTAATCGAAACAGCAAATGGTGATGCACGTTCGCTTTTGAATGCGCTTGAACTTGCCGTGGAAACTACTCCAGAAAAATGGAATCCCACAGGAAATCCGCCAGTTCCAGCTTTTGGAACAAAAATTTATATTTCAAAAGAAACTGCCGAAGAATCAATCCAAAAAAAAGTTGTCCTTTATGACCGCGATGGCGACTATCATTATGATATCATCAGTGCTTTTATAAAATCATTGCGTGGAAGAGATCCAGATGCCGCACTTTACTGGCTTGCAAAAATGACTGTTGCTGGAGAAGATCCGCATTTTATTTTCAGACGAATGTTGATATCAGCTTGTGAAGATACAGGGCTTGCAGACCCTCACGCAATAAGTGTTGTTGAAAGCTGTGCACAGGCTTTTGATAGGGTGGGCATGCCGGAAGGACGATATTTTTTGGCACATGCAGCGCTTTATCTATCAACATCACCAAAATCAAACAGTAGCATGGCTTTTTTTGATGCGATTGCTTGTGTTGAAAAAGAGGATTCCGAAGTTCCAAATCATCTGAGAGATTCCAATCGTGATGCAGAAGGATTTGGACATGGAGCGGGTTATTTATATCCACATGCATATAAAGACCATTGGATTGCACAACAATATTTGCCAGATGAACTTTCTGGACGAGTTTTTTACAATCCAAGTACACAGGGATATGAAAACACAATAAGAAATGATGTACTTTCTCGCCGAGAACTGCAAATAGCCGCAATGCTGGAAAAAAATAATACTGGCGAACTTTATTCCAGCGATGAACTTGCAACTTCTCCTGAAACAACAGGTTCCGTAAATGTTTATTCACGTTCATTGACAGCAAAAAGCTGCGCCACAACTCCAAATCAAGAAACAAATTTGCAAAAATCAGAATTTGGGGACAATCCTATATCTCAATGGTGGATAAACGAGCATTTTAAATCTGGAAATATTAAAAAGGAAGAAAACCTTACTTTCAGTCCAAAAAATCCAGCAAAAGATGTAATTCTTGATCGGGCAGATAGATTCTGGCAGCAGCGATTAGATTCAAACCGTGCAGAAATCTTGTTAAATATCAGAGATACAATGATTTCTATGGCAAATTTACTTCGTCATCATCGAAGTCTTATCTGGAATGCCGACAGCGGACTTTTGATTTGGGAAATTGCTAGAAAAACGCCCGAAGGTGTAACTTGCGGAGTTTGTAAAACACAAAAAGGTAAACAGATTTTGGAACAGTACGGCAGAACGCTTGGCAAACTGGACCGTCCGATTTTGCAAACTCGCGATGAGAACAATGCTTTCCAAACAGATTTTTTAACACCAAAAGCATTTTACAACATCATCATAAAAATGCAGTATAGCGGTGCTGTTTTTGACAGAATGTTTTTTACAGATCCTTTTGTTTCACAAAAATCCATTACAGCACTTGCTCAATCAATTCATGGAATTTTGAATAGTCAGGATTTCCAAAAAAACAAAGAATCTGAAGACGAAAATCAAAATTTTTACGAAAAAGACAATTTTGATGAAAACGAAACAGAAGAAACTTACGAAACTGAAAGTCCACTCGCAGACGGATGGAAAGTAATAATTTCACAAAAAATCCCGTGCAAAGGTCAGTTGATTAGTGAGATTATAGAAAAACAGATTTTGTCACAGGAAAGCACAGAACCGTTCGCTCAAGTTTTACAGAAAATGAAAAATGCCGAACAGATTTTTTTTGGTGATAAAGAAAATCCTCTTTTTTCGTGGGATGAACAGACAATTGCACAAGAATTCGAGAAAAACGGTTTTCATGTAAAAGTTGCATCAAAACAAATCACAGAAAAACGGCGGATTACTCCAGCAGAAATTGAAAAATGGTTTGAACCAAAAAAATCAGCTTACGGATCAAAAATGTTCGAAGCTTTGGGAAGTACAGAACTTCAAAAATTAATCAATCTTCTACTGGCAGCCTGTGAGAAAACACTTTTTGAGTGGAAAAGTGAAATCGCTTTTTTTATGATAGAACAATAATCAAAAATTAATCACGGATAGAATCAATATTTGCCTTTCCACCAGGAACAAACGGCAAAACAGATTCTTCAGGATTTACACTGATGCGAACAAAACAAGGTTTATTTTCTCTAGCTGCATCAAATGCTTTGAGATACCAGTTTTCATCGCTATCAGCATCAATAGCTTCGATTCCAAAACCTTTTGCAATCTGGAGCAAATCTGGAGATTTTCCAAAAACTGAAGCACTGTAATTTTTATCAAAAAGGAATTTTTGCTGCTGATAAACCATTCCCAAAGTTCCGTTTTCAAAAACAATTACTGTCACAGGAAGATTCAATTCAGCTAGAGTAGCGAATTCCTGAACATTCATCATAATGGAACCGTCACCACTGAAACAAACAATTCTACTTTCTGGATTTGCCAGCGAAGCGCCGATAGCCGCAGGAAGGCCAAATCCCATAGTTCCAAGTGAACCAGAAGTCAAAAAAGAACGAGGTCTTTCAACAGGATAAAACTGTGCTGCCCACATCTGATGCTGACCAACATCTGTTGTGATAATAAGATTTTCGGCAGGAATACCAGCTTTTTCTGCAAGCTTTGGAATATTTTGAATAATTTCGCGTGGATTTGCAAGTTTTTCACCTTTCGGACGACCACATTCCAGCGAAATATTTTTGTTTTTCAATTCGATAATAGACTTGAGCCAGTTTTGGTCTGCAGAATTTTTCTTTTCTGATACAAGTTCAGCTAAAACCGGGAAAACAGATTCAACATCAGCAACTATCGAAATATTTGAATTCATAATTTTATCAACTTCGGCAGCATCAATATCAATATGAATGATTTTTGCATTTGGACAGAATTTTGAAACAACGCCAGTTGCTCTGTCATCAAAACGAACACCAGCCGCAATCACTAAATCGCTGTCGTGAATTGCAACATTTGCAGCATGATTTCCGTGCATACCAAGCATTCCAATAAAATTTTCACAAGAATTTGGAACTGCTCCCAATCCCATCAAACTAAAAACTGCAGGAATTGAATAATTTTCTAAGAATTTTTTTATTTCTTTTGATGCTTTTGGAGAGTTGCAGCCGCCGCCACAATACAAAACTGGTTTTTGCGAATTCTTCAAAAGTTCAACGATTTCAAGACATTTTTTTGCAAGTTCTTCTTTTGTAGAATGATATTTTACAGAAACTTTGCATTGCTTTTCATTTTCAATCATTTTTGCAAAAAAATCATCAGGGATTTCACAACAGGCAAGTTGAACATCACGTGGAACATCAATCAAAACAGGTCCCGGTCTTCCTTGAGTAGCAATGCGGAAAGCATCTGGAATTGCAGTCAGAAGTTCTTCTGGAGATTTTACCATAACAGAATGTTTTGTGATTGGAAACGAAAGTCCAAAAGTGTCAGCCTCCTGAAAAGCATCAGTTCCAATCAAAGAAGTGTTAACCTGCCCTGTAATCGCAATGATTGGAACTGAGTCTGCACGGGCATCAGCAATAGCTGTCAAAAGATTCATAGCACCAGGTCCGGATGTTGCCATACAAACTGCAATATTTCCAGTAGAACGCGTAATTCCCTGCGCTATAAAACCTGCTGCCTGTTCCTGACGCACAAGGACGTGTTTAATTGTAGATTTATTCAGTTCATCATAAAGCGGCAAAATTGAACCACCAGGAATGCCGGCAACCATCTCAATACCGAACGCTTTCAAAGCTTCTACAATAATTTGTGCACCAGAAATTTTCATATTCAAACCTCATAAAAAAAAATTTGCAAAAAAAAAGCCCTCCGATTTCCCGGAGAGCCTAAATCTATATCATGCTTTAATCATAAGATATAACATTCACTCTTCGGGTATCAATCTACCGATAGGACGAGAACAGTTACAACTTTGACTAAAGACAAAAAATGCATATAACAAATTATGAAGATTTTTGATAATTTTGTCAAGAGTTATTTTAAGTTTGTAAGTTAATTTTAAGTATTACTCTCCATAAGCATCATAAGATTTTTTGGAATCATAAACGCCAGAACGATATTCACCTGTAATACTAGGAATTTTCATTTTCATTCCAGGCAAAATAAGGTTTGGATCTTCTGGCTTTGGCATTTCATTTTTATTTGCCTGATACAAATTTTCCCACAACAAAGGATTATTATAGATGTAAGGACGACCAGAAATATTCCAATAACAGTCTTTTGTTTCAGCCCATGGCTTTACAATATAATACTCTGGAAGCGGAGTAACTTCACGAATTCCATCCAACGAGGCAATACAAGCTTTTGCATAATCTGTCGCCTGCGGATAATCTTCAGATTCAAAAGAACTTTCCGCATTTGTAAGATTTTCTATTGCAGCTGAATAAGCCATTGGAAATGTGTTTGGTGCATTGATTTTTTCGGCATAAGCAACTTGATTTTTTGCCAGCTTGATATTATCTTCTGCAGTTTTTCTTTCCATCATAAGTGCAATATATGCTTTTGAAAGAGCGGCATTTTCTTCAGCTTTTTTTGAATATTCAACAGCATCATCATATTGTCCTGCATCCAAAGCTATTTCTGCTTTTTTTGTATATTCATCGGCAAGTTTTTGATAAGTATTATTTTTATAACTGATTGCAAAAAGAGAAAGTGAAAACAATGTTACAAATAAAATTGATAAACTTTTTTTCATAATTATTCAACCTCCACTTCATCTTGAACATTTTCTTCTATTAATTCTGTTGATAAATCAGATTCTTCATTTTCTTCCTGTTCATCAGATTCATCGTCATTAAGTAAATCATCAGAATCTTCTTGTTCAGCAAGATCTTTCTGTTCAACAAATTCTTCCGAGAGAGTTTCATCAACTATAGTTTCATCACTTTCTTCTGAATCGTCATTAATTTCATCAGAAATCTCTGTTTCTAAGTTTTCTTCAGTTTCACTTTCAGATTCGTTTGCATTTTCTGTATCCAACTCGTTTTCTTCAGATTCCATTTCGGTTTCGACATCTGACTCAATTTCAGCTTCTTCAGTTTCACTTTCAATTAATTCTTTATCAGTTTCTTCAGATTCTTCTATAATAATTTCATCATCAATATCTTCAGAAATGTTAGCCTCTGCATCCTCTGGATTTTCATAATCATCTTCTTCCAAAAGGACAGTATCAGCATCTTCTATACCGTCAATTTTTTCAGTGATAGGAGATTCTTCATCTGCCTGTTCTGCAAACTGCGAACTTTCCTGTACTTTTCGTTTTGCAGCTTCAATTGCAGCCTGTGCAGCAGCACGTTTTTCAGAAACTTCTTCAAAAAGTTCGGCAAACTGCTTTTCTGCCATTTTATATTTTTCTAAAGCTTTTTTTGGACTCTGCATAGAATAAAGTGTGTCACCGCTTTTGAAATTATCGGCAGCTTCTTTATATCTTTCTTTTTGAGAAACACCTGCTTTCACACTATCAGCTTTTACTTTTGATTCATAAGCAAGATTTCTTTGGTCTTTTGCCATACGTTTATAAGCAACAGTGATTACGTTATTAAAGTTTGAATAAGCAGATTCAGCATTTTTCTGTGCATTTGAATCGATAGAATCAGGATTTGATAAAACTTCTTCTACTTTCTGCAAAAATGAAACACCGTCATCATAATTTTTCTGAGCAAATCCTGCTAAATTATTTTCATCTATTTCAATTTTCGCATTTTTTGCTTTTGCATAATCTGCAAGAACAGAATATTTTAAAATCAAGGAATCTGCATTATCTTGAAGTTTTTCTTCTTTTGCTTTTGCATAGATTTCATCAATTGATTTCAACAAATCAGGAGCATTTTTTTCTGCGCCGGCTTGGATTGCAAACTCTCTTGCTTCATCAATTTTTGCAATCAAAGCTGCAAGTTCTTCTTCACTTAACTGATTCGTTTCAGGCTCATCTGTATTGTCGATTTCATCTGTCACAGGTGTTTCTGGTTCTACATTTTCTTCCACAACAGGTGCTTCTGGCTCAGGCTCTTCTGGAGCTGGCTTGGAACCGCAGGAAATAAAAAACAGAACAGTAAAAACAGAAAAAAGAACTAACAAAACTTTCTTCATAATAACCTCACTTTTTTATATTTTCGGCAAATTATATTCTTTTTTTTAATTAAAATTCATCATTAAATATTTTACTACACAATTCTATAATACACAATAAAAAATAAGAGTATTTTTTAAAATTTTTCTCGCATTTTTCAAGTTTCCGTGTTAAATTAAATTGAAAGTATTATTCAAAAGGAAGATATTTTAGAATTATAATTTTTTCAATACTTACAAAATAATTAGGAGCATTTATGGCTGATGATTTTTCATTTGAAATTGTAAAAAACATTGGAATTGTATCAGAAGGCAAAGGCGGCTGGAATCTGGAATTAAACCTTGTTTCATGGGGCGGAAGACCTGCAAAATATGATTTAAGAAGCTGGTCTCCTGACCACCAGAAAATGGGAAAAGGTTCAACATTCTCAAAAGAAGAACTAACTGCTCTTAAAAATCTTTTGAACAATGTTAATCTAGAGTAGCCATCTGGCTTCCTTTTTTCATCACAATTTCGTAAATTATTTTTTGCAGAACAATATCCTCCATTTGTGAACCACCCGAGCGGATTTCCATATCAGCTGAAGAAATATTTGCAAGAATTGCAGTTGCCTGACCGATTGTCCAAACTTGGGAAGCTTTCCTATAAATTTTTTGCTGAGTAGCACCAAAAACAGCCTTTTCTCCAATTTTGTGCCAATTTACAACTTTTGTAAAACACGAAGAAAGACCAGCCAGAAGCATCACAGAAGAATTCTCCTTTGAAAGCCTTATTTTTTGCAAAGTTACCAAAGCTTTTTCTAGTCTTGCTGATACAGACAGTTTTTCGTCCGTCATTACATCAAATAAATCAAAAATATTTTCTTCTCTGTTTGACGACAAAACTTCTTCAATATCTTTTTCAGAAAATTCGTGACCTTTTGTAAAACATAAAAAGAGTCTAGAACATTCTGATTTCAAAGCCTGAGTATTATTTTCAACTAAATCCAAAATCAATTGAACTGCCGCAGGTTTAATTTTATATCCGTTTGTGCAAATATAATTCGTAAGCCATTCTTGTTTTTTATTGTCAAACATTTCCCAAAAAATCTTTTTATTTTCTTTTGGAACAAGTTTATCAAGTTTGGAATCCACAGAAATTTCATCAGAAATAAGAATTAATATAGAAGAAAAGTCTGCAATTTCAAGCCATTGTGATATCAAAGCTAAATCTTCTTTCTTTTTGAGCAATTCTGCATTTTTACAAACTACGCACACACCACTTGCGAATAAATTTCCACTCTGCAAAACGGACATCACCTGCGCAAATGGTGTTTCAATGAGATAAAAATTCTGTTCATCAATTTCGCTAATC
This sequence comes from uncultured Treponema sp., assembly GCA_945915085.1. Classification (GTDB taxonomy): domain Bacteria; phylum Spirochaetota; class Spirochaetia; order Treponematales; family Treponemataceae; genus Treponema_D. Next base: position 13,935 of record CAMEET010000013.1, read on the forward strand.
TGTTTTTTTTGGATTTTTTTTATTTCATTTACAGCATCATCGCGTAATCCAAATTCAGGACCAGTAAAAAGATAAATTGGTTTAGTATTTGACATCAAAATCTAAGAATAATTAATAAGTGCGGACAATATTTGATAAAATGCCAACAATTCTAACGTCTGTACAATAAATTGCCTGGAATGCTGGATTTTCTGGCTGTAATCGAACTCTTTCAGCTTCTTTGTAATATCTTTTCAAAGTAATTGCATCATCAATAACAGCTACAATTATCTGACCATCCACTGCTGTAGATGCCTGTTCAACAACTGCCAAATCACCATCAAGAATTCCTGCATTAATCATACTCTGACCGCGCACTCTCAAAGCAAAATAACTTTTTCCAGGACGCACAAATGGTTCTGTAAGATTTACATATCCATCGAGATTTTCTTCTGACAAAAGTGGTTTTCCAGCTGCAACATTTCCCAAAAGAGGAACTTTTCCAACAAAAAGTTCAGGCTCTCTGTCTCTGCAATCTGACAAAACCCGAATTGAACGAGCTCTTTTTTGACTCTGCGCAAGATAACCTTTTTTCTGCAATGCCGCAATATGATCCTGAACAGCACGCAAAGAAATACCAAAATGTTCACCAATATCACGAACTGTTGGTGGATAAGCATTTGCTTCAGTATATTCTGAAATAAAATTCAAAACTTCTTTCTGTCTGTCTGTAATACCTTTCATGATTCCCCCTTTTTTTATTTTTTTATTCTTCTTCGAATTTACTGTTGAATAATTCTTCTATTGTAGATGCCGCTTCCGATTCATCCGGACCTGTAACCTGCAAAGTAAGTTGAGTATTATACCCGGCTCCCATTGCAATAACACCCATAATAGATTTTGCATTTACAGTTGCATCATCCTTTGACAACATGATTTCACTTTCAAACTTGTTTGAAGTTTGTGCAATAATAGCTGCTGGTCTTGCATGAATTCCCGCTCTGTTTTGAACTGTAAGAATCTTTTCAATCATTTTCAATTCCTTTTAAATTGTAAAATTAAATGTCTATATCAAAGTTATCAAAAAAAATGACAACATTGAATTAATATGAATCATCATTACCGGTATAAGCCGCCAAAGAATCGCCTTTTTCAATCCATTTTAACACATTTTGATTAAATTCTTTTGCGGAATTATACCCCATATTTTTTAACCTTTCGTTCATAGCTGCAGCTTCGATAATAATAGGAAGATTTCGCCCTGGGCGAACAGGAATTTCAATTACAGGAACTTTTACACCCAACAATTCCATATATTTTTGCTCAGTTCCAAGTCTGTCATAAGATTTACTTGAATTCCAGTCTTCAAGCTGAACAATAAGCTGAACTTCTTTTTGATCACGAATAGCACCAACACCATATAACTGGGAAATATTAATAATTCCCAGTCCCCGTATTTCCATGTGGTGACTAATCATTGTGTTTGCGCCGCGCCCCAAAAGCGTATTTCCATTAACACAACGAATTTCAATAATATCGTCAGCAACAAGACGATGACCACGTTCAACCAATTCCAACGCAGTTTCGCTCTTTCCAACTCCAGAATGACCGTTCAAAAGAATGCCGATACCATAAACTTCAACTAAAACACCATGCAAAGTCTGATGCGGAGCAAACTGATTGGAAAAAACACGAATAATTCTACTGGAAAATTCATTCGAAGTTAAACAAGTCTGTAAAACAGGACAACAATTTTCTTCAGCAATTTCCAGAAACTCTTTTGTCGGTTCAATATTATAAGTAAAAATACAACATGGAATGTCATCATTAAAGAATTTCCTGATTGCATCAGTATTCTGTTCGTTGTGCAGTTTTGTCAGAAATGCAGCTTCTCCCCGACCAAACAGCTGAACTCTATCACTTGCAAAAACATCATAAAATCCAGAAAGAGCAAGACCTGGTCTGTTAATCTCTGGAACTGTTATTGCACGAGGAAGACCTCGCCGCCCTGCAATACAACGCAAATCCAAAGCATCATGACCTGAGAGTTCTAAATCTAATAAATCAAGGACAGTGAATTTTTTATCTGCCATGCGTATACTATACACAACGTCGGATATTTAATCAATACCTATTTAGAAAAATATTAATTTTTTTTTACAAATCACTAAACAAATAAAAGTAATTTTATTTGATTTTAATTTTATCATACATTATAATATTTTCTTGAGTGAAATGCCTTACACTTATGTCAGCAAAAAAAATAAAAAAACATAACTTCAACAGAATGTTTTAATCAAAACAAGATTACTTTCTTTGATGAAAAAAAATGGTTTTCTTTGAAACGCATACTTATAATTGTATAAATTAAGGTCTGTCCCCGTTTGAAGTTTAAACCGTGGCAAGGATAGTAGGAGCGCCGCAGGCGGCCACTGGACTGAGCGAAGCGAGGGAAGCGGCTGGAGCGACAGCGGAACTCCGAATAGCCTGTTTTTTGGTTGGTTTGGTTTATGATTCACGATTTATTGTTTCTGAGCATAAATGAAGAAAACGAAGACGAAAGAAACAAAATCTAATGAAGTAAATGAACCAAACTAACCAAAAAGCCACCCAAATTATTTAAAAATATATAATTCTATTTATTTTTAGGATGAAAAATCTATGGAAAAAACTTTTATTCAGATTGGAAAAAATCGAATTTTCAAAAAAAACTGTTTTCGTTTGTTGATTTCAAATGTACTTTTTTGTTTTGCTTTGCTTTTTTCTGTGATTTCGTGTTCAAATATCACAAAAAATCAGGATTATGCAACTGTTTCTGTTTCACTTTTGAATATAAATGCAAAAACTATTTCTCCGATGCCAGCGAATTCTTATGAATCGGTAAATTCCTGGACAATCACATTTTGCGATGACACAGCCGAACTTGATGATTTGATTTTTAATAGTATTTCTTTTTCTCAAAATTCTGTGCAGACACTCAAAATTCCTTTTGGGTCGTATACAGCAAAAATAGAAGGATTTTCTTCAGAAGTTTCAGGGCTCGTTTTTACTGATTCAAAAACATTTTCAGTTTCAAATTCTGATGAACAGCAAAATCTTGTCTTTTCGGTTTCGCCAAAAAAAATTGCAAGTGGATATTTTGAAGCAAATTTTACTTTTTCATCAAGAGCGACTGATTTTTCTAGCACGGCGACTCTTACTTCTATAGATGGAAACGGAATTTTTACTTTGAATTCTTCTGTCAGTTATGATGAGACAAATGGATTATATAAATGTAAAGTTTCTTCTATTAATATGCAGGATAATCAGATTTTACCTTCTGGTTTTTATCTTTTTTCATTGAAAATATCGTATTCGAATTCGGATGGAACAAAAATTGAGAATCAGGAAATATATGCTGAAAATAATGATTTTTTAATAGAGATTTGTGATGATGTAACAACTACTATTGAAAAACAGCTTGAACTGCCGGCTGTCATTCAAAATATTTACGTCACACAGGAAGCAACAAAAGGAAACGGTTCTTTTGAAACTTTCCCGATAAATTATAACGAAGCTCTATCAAAAAGTTTTAAAAATATCACAAAGATTAATTTTATTTTTGTTGATGTCGGATTGTCTGAGATTCCGGAAATTGATGTTTCAAAGATTAAAGAAGATTTTGCTTATCAATTTACTATGACAGATGATTCTGGATTCCAGATTTCAAATCAGACCGAAAATTTTGATTTAGAAATTCAAAATGTAACTAAAATTAATCTTACTGATTCTTCTTCCAGTGTTTCAAAACCTGTCAATATAAAATCATTGTCAGGAACTTCGGAATCTCAAGATATTTTGATTTCAACTAAGCTTGAAGTAACACTCAATGAGGCTCTAATACAAGGCTATAAGATAACCAAAAATGAAACTGATGGAACTTATATTGTTTCCAAACAAGATACAAGTGGAAGCGGCGGAAATGATAGCGGAAATGATAGTGGGGAAACTGGCGGTTCTGGAGATTCAACCGAAAGTAGTAATCTTTCAACTCCTGTCATGATGTATACAAAGTCGACGGATAATTACAACGTGTATTACGCAAATTTTGAAACTCTGACAGAAACAGAAACTGGCACAAATGTTTTTTCTTCCTCAGATTGTGACACTTTTGAAAATGTTAGTGTTGATTCTTCTAATAATATTTATATTTCATATGCGAATAATAATCACTTTATTAAAAAAATCACATGTACTGTTCAAGATGGGAAATATCAGTATGATAACGGAACAACTTATAGAGTAGTTCCAAGTGTTGTTTCACATTCTGTTTATTCCATAGGGATTATAAAACAAGTAAACGAAAAATTGTATATGTTTGATACAGATTCATCATCAATTAATCATCTGTTAAAAGGAACTTATGATTCCCAAATCCTTTCTGTTACAGAAATCGTTTATACAAATGGTTTTGGCAATGTTATGTCTTTCTGTGTGAGTGATGATGAAACAAAAGTTTATACTTATGAGCTCGATGATAATTCAAACTATTGGTTAAAATCATATACAATAACTACAGATTCAGATAATAATGCGTCGAATCTTTATTCGGAAAAAACTTTACTTCTTGTGTCATCTGATGGAAATAATGGATTATTTTCCACTAAATATAAATGCCCTTATGTCACTATAAATGATATGTTTTTCAACAATAACTCTATTTATTTGCTGATAGGTGACTATTGTTCGACACATTCTAGAGGCGGTATTTTGAAACTTGATAGTTCAAATATTACGACCACAGAAACTCAATTTTCTTATTGTTTCTCACCTGAGAGCAGTGTTTCTTCTGAAAATGGTTTACAATATTTTTATTATCCACAAAAAATTGTTGGTGTGGGCGAAGACTTTATTTTGATTTTAGATACAATCACCACAAACACCCAACGAATTGTAAAATATTCTTTGCCAAACAATTCCATTCTGGAAGCAAAACAAATAAAATATTGAGTCAGTTGAAAAACCTGTTTTAATTATATAATTTCCAAAATAATTTTCCAATGAATCAAAGAGGGGGGAAGTCTCCCCCTCGCTCCAACCGCATTCGTGTTGTTTAACCTCTTGCGTGAGGGCATGGAAGAGCGCCGCAGGCGGCCACTGGACTGAGCGGAGCGAGGGAAGCGGCTGAAGCGATAGCGGAACTCTGAAACGCCCGACCCGTAGCGAAGCGAAGGGGCACGCCCAAATTTTTATAAATTTTTTGTTTCTTTTTGAGCAATTCGATGTTATTATTATTAAAGACTAAAAAACTATTTGTGTGCCGGCTATTTTGGATTTTTACAATTTCAAAAAATTGCTGACATTCGAAAGTGCTAATTGAATTACGGAGGAAATTATGAATACTTCAATTAATGCTGTGGGATTTACACTTGAACAAAAACAATCTGATATGATTGATTCTAAACTGAAAAGAATTTCTTATGCAGATGATTTAATTGTTGATTTGATTATAAAAATTAAACATGATAAAGAATATGTTCTTGATGCTAATGTCAATTTCAAATGGGGAACACAAGCTCATGTTTCTGGCGACGATTATGATTTTTCTGCTGCTTTGAACAAAATGATGGATGTTCTCGATAATAAAATCAAAAAAGAAAAAGACAAAGTTCAGGAAAAATAACTTTTCTGATTATTTTGGTTATTTTCAATTTAGTTGCAGAATCGTCTGAAAATGTCTGAGATTTTTTGCAGAACTGATTGTTTTCCAATCTTCAAAACTGATTTTGCACTAAACGAAAACTAAACGAAAACCTTGCAAATTCTTACAAATAAAACTAATGCCTTTATACTGATTATGATAAGTTTTTTCAGTATGAAGGTATTTTTTTTTCGCTTTTCTTCTATCTTTTATACGAATTTTCAATGCCAGCAAGTGCTCGATATTTTGAAACTGTTCGTCTGGCAATTTTTATGCCTTTCTCGGCAAGAAGTTTTGTCAGCTGTAAATCTGAAACTGACTGTCCTGAATTTTTCTGTTCAATCAAAATTTTTTTTATAATCTGAATAACCTGTTGTGAAGAAATTTTTTGCTTTCCATCAACTGATGAAACTCCAGAAAGAAAAAAATAACTTACTGGTAAAAGTCCCCATTCAGTTTGGATAAATCTGTTGCTTTTTTTGGAAGCCATTCTCGAAACAGTAGATTCATGAATCTGCAGTTGTTCTGCAATCTGCCGGTGCGTCAATGGAACTAAATGTCCTTCTCCATGCAGAAAAAAATCCGCCTGCGCCTTCACAATTGCACATCCTTGCAACACAATTGTTGATTCACGGAATTTCAGATTTTGAATAAAAACAAGTGCTTTTTGAACATTTTCTGAATCAAAAGAAAAATCTTTACAGATTTGGAGTTCAGGCAAATCTCCAGAACCATATTTTACCTGAAAATGAAAATTCTCATCTCCACTCACAATTCCATTTTCAAAACTGTCAGCACCAATTCCGCCACGTTTTTTTTCTACTATTAAAACAACATCAGGCTGCTCAAAGTTTGCGACGGTATCTTTTACATATCCCTGAGCCGGGCGAACATTCAAATGCAGAATATAATCAATTGTCTGCTGTACAGAGTCAAGATTATAATCAATAGAATCAAGAGGCAAAGACGCTCCAAACATTTTTTTATGATAATGCGTTTGAAAATCTTTGAGTTTACGAAAAACTTTTTCTTTTTCCGGAGGATTAATCAGTTCCAAATGACCATCCAGAATAAAAAGAGCAAGTTTGGGAGCCTTTTCGTCCTGTTTAGCCTGCACAAAAAGACTTTCTTCTGGTGTTTTGCAGCAAATTCCGACAGGATCCATTTTTTGAATGCGGTCAATGCATTTTCGCAGGATTTGAAAGTTTTTTTCAGTCCGCGAAGGTAAAAAAGACTCAGGAGCAATCATAGAACCATAAAATCCGTTTGAATCCAGATTATAAATCAGTTTTTGAGAAATTTCATATTCAAACGGAGATAAATTCATCGAATTAAGCTGATGCATTAAATGACTTTGCAGAGTTTCAGAATTATCAGCCTGAGCTTCCATAACCTGCTGAAATTTGTCCGCATCGCTGAATTTTCCATAATTTCCATAACTTTCAATCTTTCCATAATCGCTATAATCACCGAATTTTTCATCATCCTGTGATTTTGATTTTCTGGAAATCTCCAAAGCAGGATTTTCGCTCAAAGCTTTTGCAATTTCCTCTTTCAATTCAAGCGGACTCATGGCAAGAAGATTCAAAGCCTGTATTTGAACCTGAGAAAGTTTTTGAACTTGTTTTTGAGACTGCCGTTGAATTATATTTTGACTTTGAATATTTGAAAAACTCGCCATTAAACACATTGTAAACTCAAAAAAAAAACTTGTAAACCCAGCCAAACACCATGCTACCACCAACCAATACAAAATTGAGATCTGTCCCTGGCACGTGCTGAAAACTTAAATACCACCGTTAGTTCAGTTTGCACGTCCCGCAAGTTTTCTCAACGCTTTGCTAAAACTTGTAAAATCAAGGTCTGTCCCTGTTTTTAATGATAATTTTTTAATTATTTTAGCAGAATTCAGTTAGTCAGTCGCCTTCCGCCACTCCGCTATCGCTTCGGTCTTTCAGACCCGCCCAAGGCGGTGGCTCCACGCTCGGTACGCTGTGCAGTTTAAAACATCTGCACTGAGTCAGTCAAATGGCAATGGCACGTGCTGAAAACTCAAACACCAACGTTTGTTCAGTTTGCACGTGCCGCAAGTTTTCTCAACGCCTCGCTAAAACTTGTAAAATCAATGTCAGTCATCAAAATCAGTTGAAGCGTTCAATAATATTTGTTAAACTAAAATCATGAAAAAAGAAACTGCTGAATCGCAGAGAAAAAATCAAAAATTAAAAAACTCAAAACTATCAAAAGTTCAAAAGTTTTTCGCAATTACAATTCCAACACTTTGTTCTATTATCATTTTTTCTATAATATTGATAGCGATTCTCACAAACAGAACAACAATCGCCTTTTATAATATTCCGCAAAATCAGCAGAACGCCATCTCAAAAATCATCCAATCCAACTTTCCAAAAAAATTCAAAATAATTTCATTGAACGATGATTTTGACATTAAGATTTCCGACAGCAATTCAGGGCAAACTCAAAGTAATGACACACAAAACCTGACAAAACAATTGCAAAAAGCAAAATTAATTATCGCCATCAAAGACAGTGAAATTGAAAACTACGTAAAAACTCAAACAAAAATTGTTCCATTTGAAGCAGAACTGCTCAAAGGTATGCCGCAATCTATTTCAGAAACAGTTCCTGTACATAACAATCAGATAAAATATCTTCCATTACTTTTTGACATGTACCAGATTGACATCAACTACAATTTTTTTCTAGATTCTGCTATCAAAAACATCACAATTTTTCAAGATTTAGATAATTTTGCAGAAAATCTTAAATCAAAAGTCTACGCGCCAATCGTTCTACCTTTTGCCGACTCAAAAGAATTTCTAAATATCTTCGGACAAATGCTGGAAGCCCTCACAAATCCGCAGGAATATCAAAATTTTTATAATCAATTACAAAAAATCTACAATACAAACAAAAATGATAACAAAAAATTGACACAAGAACTCGAAAATTTTTTGCAGCAGCAGACGCAAGATAATTCCACAGCGTTTTCAAAAACACAAATTTGTTTCAAACAGCTCATAAATGACAAAAAAATCAAAGATATAGTGATTTCACAAAATCTGGAAGAGAATTTATACTATTTGGATAACCAAATTTGCGGCATTTTTTTCACAAAACTTTCTGACCACCGAAAAATAGACCGCCAGGTAATCAATAATTACAAAAGCGTATATTTTCCGTCAACTCAAATTACAGACAACAGAAAATTTTGTGCCTACCAGTACACAGCAATCGTTCAGACCAAAAATAAACATATTCAGACACTGGCTCAAAATTTGAGTAATAGCCTGCAAAAAGAACTTTCCACAAAAACCGGACTAGCCCCAGTACAAAAAAACTGCCAGGTTCCAGACCACCAATCAGACGACGTACGATATTGGCTTGCCGCTTCAAATGGACCAGTAAATCCACTTTCCTGTGCAATACCTTCAAAAAAAGCCCAAAAACAAACCGCAGATTTTATACGAAACCAATTATCAGAATAATTTTTATGATTAGGGCACAAATTCACCTAATTAGGCGCGTTCCGCCACTCACTCACGCTCGGTCGCAAGCGACTCACTCGCTACGCTCGTGCTGGCTCCATGCTTGGTGCCGTACCCACTACACACTCAAGTTTCCATACATCTCAAAAAAAAGCAACCGCCCCGCACCAAAACGAAGCAGCTACTTTTTTTCCGAAGATGCACGTCAAAGTGCACAAGCAGAAAGATTAATCTTCACCACGGAGGAAGTCGACAGCATACATATCGGAATTAAAACCTACTGCAACTGGAGATTTTTTCGATGCTCCTTTTGTTTCTTTAACATTTGACATTACCGAGGTTCTTTGGTCTCCGGCTGTATAATAAGCAGGATCTGTAATTGCTTCAAATGATAAACTTCCATCAACTTCATCATCAAGATATGCAACTTTAATACCACTTGTAGTACCAAGATAACTTGTATCGATGTAAGAAATTACTGGCTTTATTGCTTTTAAACTTGTTCCTTCTGGATCTGTTAATTCTATATCAGTCCACCTTCCAGCTCCATTAGAAGCATCAACTGCAACACTGTTAGTAACAGAATAACTAGAGCCAGATTTTGTAAGATACAAATAATAAAGTTTAGCATTATCTGCATCTTGAGCCGCAACGTGTAAATTACCATTTTTATCCATAGCAGCACTTACATAACGTCCAAAATCTGCAGCAACTCCATTTGGTCTTATGCTAGTAGTTTTTGTCCACTCAGCTGTTGCTTGTGGGAAAGAATTATTACCATACGCAACTTCAAGCGATTTATTTGTTTTATTATAGTAAACAATTACTGGACGAGGCTCTGCACTTGATGTTGTATCAACAAATATATCACTCCATTCTCCTGCAATTTCTGTATAAGTCGGATTATTGCTTGTAGTTTCATTACCTGCAATAACAGTTGCACCATCAGTCATGTGGTCAAAATCTTTTTGAGCCGGTTGATTTGAATTTGCAGGGTTAGCATTTCCTTTCTTTCTATTTGGAGAAGAAGTCATTTCTGCTACTATATCAATATTGTCTGACATATCAATTTTTCCCCAGTCTTTCAAATCAGAAGTAACAAGTTTACTATCATTAGATGCAAAACGATGTCCTGCTCTAAATCCTGCATATTTCAAGCATTTTGCATATGAGTCATAATAACTAACATAAATATAATCTACACCGTTTACAGATTTTCCACCATTTGCACTAGAATAGAGTAAGCTATCATTTTCATTATACCAACCTGCAATTCTTGGATTTTTAAATTGATATAAGATGCTGTCATAACCTGTAGAAGAATCTCTTTTGTGAGAAGCTGTATTATATCCTTGACGTTCAATAAAGAAAGGAAGTTTTTCTTCTTCAATTGTATTACCTTTATAAGGATTAAAGTATTCTCTATCATACCAAATTCCTTCTCGAATCAAACATAATCCTAATCCCCAGACACTGCCAGAATCTCCTCCTAATCCGTTATCTTGAATTACATAATAAGGAGTTCCATTAATAATTGTATAATCCATTTCATCTACAGGGGCTACATAAGCTACTTCGGAAGAAGCAAAACCAATATTATCTCCATGACCAGTGTACGATTTTCCACTAACATATCCATACAACTTCAAATCATCTGATGAAATAGCTGCATAGAAACTGTCATTCATACTTGTTACTGGATCTACAGCCTTATCTTGTCCATTTTGTTTATAAAGATATCCACCACCAGGTCCTTGAGCTACCATGCTACCATCAACAGTAGAAGGAGAACCTGAACCACTATTATATTTATCTATTTTCTTTATTGCTCCGCTATGAGGATTTATACTTCCCGGGAATAAAGTTGAAGTTGCTACGCTCCAAACACTAATATATCTGTCGTCAGTCCAGAAATTTGTACCGGCTGAGGCGGCTTTAGCTGCTCCTAAATCGGTGTCTTTTGCAATGTAACCTGCTTCGATGTTGTAGCCACCGTTTGTGTTAGAGTTATTTTTTGTTGAAACGGCAGTTCCATCTGTTGGAGTTACAACTACTTCTACCCAGCGTGAATATTGTGGAGCTGTTACTCTAATTTTTCCATCAGAAACAAACGTAGCATTTTCAGTTGAATCTGCTGCTGTATTTTCAGGAATCTTTCCATTAATTAACTTGTTAGATTTATAGAACTTAACTTTATATGTAGCTCCGCTTGCAAAGTTCATACCTTCAATTATCATGTTAGCACCGGCACGAACTGGGAATTTTCCTAAACGAGAACGGTTTGCATAACCAATATCCTCTGAATAAATACTCTTTATGTATGGTACAAAGTCCATTATATATGTTGGAGTTCTTGTAACATTATTTATTGTGTATTCTGTATTAAAATTAGACATCTCATTATTCTGAGAATCTTTTGCCTTAACAATAACAGATTTATCTTTATCTAGTCCATAAGGAGTCATATCAATACGGAAGCGCCATTTTACTGTGTGTCCGCTTTGTCTAATTCCAAAGTCTTCTAGAATTTCAAAAGATTTCCAGTTATCTGGCCTACCATCTATTACTGTTGACCATATTCCATCCTTATAACTTGCAACCTTTTTTTCTGTTCCATCTGGAGCTGTAATCAAAAGTTCACCAAGTCTTGTGTCGTCCCATGCATATCCTTCAATATAAACTTCACCACTTACACCAGGGTTGTCTGTAGAGTTTTCTGCAGGAATATCAATGTGTCCAAGAGGATTTCCGTCATCATCATATACAAATGAACTATCTTCCTTACTGTTCCAATAGAACGGTTTTATGCTTGCCGTAGGTTTTGTATCATCTACAACATTTATGATAAGCGGCATTTTTAGCAAGGCATAACAACTGTCTTTACCAGGTGTCGTTTCTTCTGTAGAATCCCAGAAAGTTGCCGCAAGATATATTGTCGATTTTTTAGCAGAAGTCCAACTTTCATAACCTTCCAGCACTCCATTTGTTATTTCAAATTCTTTTGACTGGCTTGAATCAAAATTCACTTTTGTGCCTTCTTTATTCACAATCTTCGAAGCCTCTGCAAATTTTTTTGTTGATTTCCATTCACCTTCAGAAATAGTTTTTATTCCGGCATTTGCCAAATTATCAACAATCTGATAAGTATAAGACAATTCACCGTTTCCACCTGTAAATTCTGGAACTACAAGAAGATTATTTTTAGCAACAAACGGATCTCGTCCAGCAGGCAAAGTGACTGTTGCAATATTTGAACCTTCGCCTTTGTTATTTAAAGTTGAATAGAACGCAAATTCACCATATTCCGTACCGTTTGCAGTTGCACCTTCTGACATGTCATTTATAGGTCCAGTTGAATCAGAATAATATTCATACTTTCCATTTCCATTCAAATCTGTTGCGAGCATCACTCTTGTAAGACGAGGCGCATTATTCTGCACACTTGCTTCATATGATGTACCAGTTACATTTCCAGCTTTATCAAACGCGATAATCACAAGTTTTCCAGGTCCATCAGGAATATAATTTGAATGGAAAGTTGCATCATAAGTCCATGTATTCAAACTCTTGATGATTGATTCTGCCATGCCATCGCCATCATCACCAGAACCTTCGAATAAGTCGCCATTTGCATCAGTTTTTTCTGAACCTGTATTATCTATTACTTGAGCATAAGCAAAGAAAACTTTTTGCGAACCAGTATCTGGAGCATCGGATTTTAAAGTGACTGTTGTTCCGTCATTTTCGATTTTTTCGATTGTCAGCCATGTTCCATTGATTTCAACAACGCCACCAGCACGAATATGTTTATTTTTTTCAATATTGAAAGTGCGTTTATCTGAATTGATAGTAACACTCTGCTCAGTTCCATAAACAACTTGTCCGCCAAGATTTCTTGATTTTATTGATGACTCGTCGATATTAATTCTTCCAGCATCTTTGTTAGAAGAATCTGTGCTGTCAATCATCACATCGTAAATTCTATTCTGCGTTTTTCCTTCACGATAATAATAAAAGAGTACTTTATCAAATCCAGAACCGCCGTCATCTTTCACAGAACCACCAAGCGTAAAATACGTTCCGTTGCTGTTCACAATTTTTTTATCAGAATCAGAATATTTTACGCCGTTCAAAGTGATGTCATTAATCTGCGGAGCCGAATTATCAAAATTCACGCTGAATTTTTCGTAAGCAGTTGTTTCCGTGTCAGAATTTTTCATTGCCACCACTTTCACAAATTTAGTTCCGCTTGAATTTTTATCCTCTGTCAAAGGAATTTCAAGAATATAACCTTTTGTACCGCCAGTAAATGTTTGTTCTGCCTCTGACAAGTCGCATTTTTTTCCTGCCGCAGTTGCAAGTCCTTCTTCCGTAGTGGCAATATAATACATCACTTGTTTGATTCCATTTATATCTTCCACAGAAATTTCAAGATTTGCCTTTCCCTTTACATACATATCAGTTACATAAGATTTTGTCGCCGTAACATAATTATTGTCATCATATTCTTTGATATTTTTTGCCTGTTTTCCAATTGTTGGAATATTGTTATCGATAATCACAAATTGAGTATCTGACCATTTTCCAAATTTGTAATTATTGTCAACTGCCACAGCACGAATATTGATTTTGTACTGACCTTCTTTATCATCACTTTTGTTGGATTCTGCCATCATTTCGCCATATTGATTCACAGTCAAATTCCAGCTGTTTGTGCCGTTTGCCTTAATTCCCCAGAATCCTTCATCACCAATAGCTGAAAGATCGGCATTTATTGCTTCGCCAGTTTTATACTCTGTATCAGTGATGATTTGATAAATCTGATTTTCATTGTCTTTCAATTCTGACAGCAAAGGTATATCATCCTCTGTAAAATATCCATCTTTATTCATATCAATCTGAACAAAAACTTCTTTAACAGAAACGTTATCCTGCGCTGAACCTGTAATTCTGATAGAGCCGTTTACATTTGCTTCACTTCCTTCTGTTCCAATAGGGAAAGTTACATCAGCTTGAGGTCTGTCTCCAAATGGATTGTATTTAAAATCAAAACCGTTTACAGATTCGTTACCAAGATCATCTTTTGCATAGATATAAACTCGCATTGTTAAAATATCTTTTTCATCACGAGGGACTTTGGAATAATCTTCCAAAGTTGTTTCATCGTAAGGAAGAAGAGGATTTTTCTTTTCGTCTACCTGTACAAGACCATCAAGAGTGAATTTCCATGTGTTATTCGATCCTGAATTGAAACATTTATATCCCTCTTTTGTGATTTCAGTTCTCACCAAATCCGAAACATTTGATTTCAAAGTTCCCTTTCCATCTTCACCGTCATAATAATTATTATTCAAAACGAGATAACGAACATCAGTCACAGCTGAATATTCATCGTTTGCAGTTCCAGACAAAGTGATGATTCCAGTCTGGACATCTTTTTCATCGTTACTTGGAGTGATAAGCGTTGCAGCAGGTGCGCCATTGTCTATTATTATCTGTTTTGTAGATGTGTTTGTATGTCCAGCTTTATCCTGCACAGTAAAAGTCAATGTGTGATTTCCTTGAGTCCATCCGTTTTCACCACCCACTTCAAATGCTTCTGAGCGGTACCTACCTGTTGTTCCATCAACAAGTGTGAGAGAACCAGTTTCGGTATTTTCTGACGTTGTAGAATAATCCACTTTTACAGATAATATTCCACTTCCGTTTGTACCACCGTCATTCGCTTCTACTTCAAAGACAACAAATTTACCTCTGTTTCCGCCAGCTTTACTTGAAGATTTAAGCTCTTTTCTTACTTTTGAAAAATCACTTTCTTTATCTTCTCCGATTCCAAAATAGAAAGCATCAAAATCAGGAACAGCCGTATCTTTATGGAATTTGATGGCACTTGAATTATCACTCATCTCATCATTAGAATCAGAATATTTTATATAAGGCTGGTAAATTTGATTAGCACCAGTAGTAAACTCGCCGCCCTGAGTATCAATAATCTTCAAATATAAAAATTTTTTTCCATCAGCTCCAAGAGGAATAGTTCCCGAACCTGAACTTAATGTAACTGTTTGAGCCGATGACCAATCTCCATGCTCATCGAATGTGAATTTTACTTCTTTAATTCCGTCATCATCTTCCACAGAAATATTGAGATTATTTGAAGTGACATAACAATTTTCATCGCTTCCACTTAAATTATTGATTTTGACAATCGGGCGGTCACTGTTCAAATCTATTTGTACTTTTGTCAATTGATTTTCTTGAACGATCGTGTCCGCTGTCAATTTAGCTGCACCGCTTATACTGCAGTTTCCAGCCACGTCATAAGCTACAGGCAAAAGATAAACAGTAGATGAAGTTTCTCTTTCTGAAAGTAATTCATTCACATTGATTCCTGTAAATTTCCATGCAGTAATATCGCTCATAGAAACGTCACTAGAGTCAGTATCTTTCGAACATGATGAAATCAGAGAAAAACCATCAAAATAACCCGGACAATTCTCACCTTTCGCATAATAAATCTGAATGCTCTTCACATCATTTGAATCGTTTACTTTTCCACTAAATGTTACTTTGCCATTCAGTTTGGCTTCTGCTGATGGCATTTCAATCAGCGTTTCTGGTGCTTCTGTGTCTACGAGGAAGTTCACTGCAACAGTGTTTCCTGCATTTCCTGCATAATCTTTTATCGAGATTACTGCTGATTTTGTACCGTCCCTTTCAGTCAGATTTTCTGCTTCAATTTTTGCAATCCACACTCCGCCTTTTGGTCCACTTCCATCAGTTCCTTTTTCAAATCCTGTTTTCTTGTCTGCAGGAATTTCCCATTTTCCTTCTTCATTCTTTGAATATACTTTTGCAGGGATCTGTTTTTCACCAATTTTTACACAAATTTCACTTACTCCAGATTGTCGGCTGTCTCCGTTTTTATCTTCAAATCCGCCTGCAAGCTCAATTGCTTTTGTTTTGTTCGTTAAAATTGAATTGTTATATTTTTTCCATCCGCTGTTTCCAGAAGCCTCGCCATTTTCCTCAACAAAACGATACCAGACTGCACTTGTTTCAGAATTTTGTTCCTGCGGAGCTGCTGTTTTAGTGAGTTTTGGTGCTGTCATATCAATATTAATTTTAGGCATTGGCAAAACATTAGCTTTGTTTCCAGCCTTATCTGACACTGTAAGTTTCAGACTGTTTGCACCGCTGCCTTCTGTTTCTTCATCAAAGCCACTGATTATAGATTCAAATGTTTCCTTATTTCCGATGTCTGTCGTGTAAATAGTTCCTCTCAGATTTCCAAGATTTCCGCCTTTGTTCAGTTCATAATCAATTTTATTTACGCCACTACCTTCCTCTGTTACTGTTCCAGAAAGTTTCAAAGTATCAGTTTTGTACCATTTTTCTGCTATCTGAGAATATTCTACATCTCCAAGCTTGATTTCAGACGCATTGATTTGTGGTGCTGTTTTATCAAGAATAAAGTTATAGCTCCATTCTGTCGACTCCCCGAAAATGTTTGTCGCAGTGACTGTTCTTGTCACATATTTATTTTCATAATCTGCAAGTTTTTCATCAGCAACTGCTTCTATCGTGATTTTTCCACTGCCATCTGGCATACAACTTCCAGAAGAAAGAATCTCTGCTACCACATCAGTTGCAGTTTCATCTTTTTTATACTCATCTTTCCAAGTCACACTTTCAAGTTTATTATTTGTGCCAGAACATGACACCGTAGCACTCGTTGAAATTGCACCAGTTATGTATTCATAAGATTTTCCCTCTTTTTCAGTTTTGTATGCGCCGTCTGCTATACCTGAATTTTTTGATGAAATAACAGGAGCAATATTGTCAATTAAAATTGGAGAAGAAACAGCTTTATTTCCAGCATCATCAATCACTTCGATAGTGTAACTATTCTTACCAACTGGAACATTTTTCAAACTAATAGAAACTTCATATTTCTTACCGCCTGCCGCATTTTCTTCAATCGATGCAGTTCCATTTTCAACAACATTTCCATTGTTTTCCAAATTCTTCTTTTCATTCAAAATGATTGGTTCACATTCCACAATACTGCCATTATTATAAACAGCCACACAATTATCTTTTTTCAACAAAACATTTTCAGATATATCAGCAGAAATTTTTGTTAAATCTTTTCCAGGTTCTACATTAACATTAGAAATAACAGGTGGTTTACTGTCTATCGTTACATAAATGCAACATGAATTATTATCTTTAATTTTTGACACATTTCCAGCAGCATCTTTTGCAGCCAAATAAATCAAATACGTCTTTCCGTCAATAGAATTTCCACTTCCGGAATTCTCAGAATTCTGATTAGAATCCAATTCAGACTTAAAGTTAATACTGATATTCCAATTTCCATTATAACCATTATTATCAGTAGGAGTTATTCTTCCAGTTTTCCATTTTGTACTATCGTTGATATTATATGAACTTCCATTTGTTTCAGGTTTTTCTCCATTAGCCTCAGCAATATAATAGTAGATATTTCCGCCATTAAATCCAGAAACACCATCATCATCTGCATTTTCAATATCAGAAACAGTACCTTCAATTACATAATAACTCGAAGAATCCGCAGTTCCATAAGTTTTCAAACCGCCAACCGCTGTTAAAACATCTTCAGTTACACTCTCACCTTTCACTTTTGTAATTTTAAAAGTAGGAGGTACAGGATCATAATTAAAACTGAAAATTTTTAACGTTTCCTGATTATAATCATCAACCGCTTTATAACAATATTCATATTTTTTTGAAGTTCCCGCGTTTTCACCTTCGACAGTTAGTTTTACTTCATCAGTCCATTTTCCGCCACTATGAGAAATAGGTGTTCCATCACCGGTACATTCTTTGTTATCAAACCTTGTAATCGTTGCAGTTTCATCATCAATAGTACCTTCAACAGTAAATGAAGAAGTCATAAATCCATCACTGGCAGTTTTAATTTCAAGTTTTGGAGCACCATCATCTACAGCAATAAGGAAAGGTCCCACTTTTGTTTTATTAAATTTACATTTCTCAGGTGCAGAACTATCATAAAAAATATCTTCCACTTCAATTTCAATCAGATAAGTTCCCTGAGATTGAGGCATTTTTGCTTTCAAACTGAATGTAGTCTTTCCATCAGGTTTTGTATCCAAAATGATAGGAGTCCAGACATCATCTAAAATAATATTTTCCTTATCAAGTTTAATATTTTTATATCGTACAACAACATTTTTTATACCATCATCATCTGAAATTGAACCAAGCATAATATTATTTGAAGAAGTTCCAAAAACTGTACGATATTCGGACTTCTTAGCATTTTCATATTCATTCCTTCCCCAGTTATCATCATACAAAATCACATTCTTATCTTCAGAATTTCCACATTCAGTATTAGAAAGAACAATTTGAGGAGCATCAGTACTTTGGTCAATATTCAAAATTATAACAGAATTAGAATCTTTTCCGCTGTAAGCCACATTTCCATGAGAATCCATAGCTTTTAGCAGAATTTGTTTACTTGAACCATCAGCAAATTGAGTAGTATCAATAGAAAACTTCAGATTTCCTGCAGTCGAACCACTGTCACCACTTTTCCATTCAGGCTCTTTTCCATCCACAAACTCACCAGTTGAATACCATGATTCCTTAACCTTCTTATTATCCGAAATCAATTCAGAAATATTCACAATACCATTAACTTTATAAACCTGCTCATTAGTATAAACCAAAGGTGTAATTGAAGGTTCAGAATCAAAAACAGGAGGATAAATATCATTATCAACAGAAATCTCTTTAGATGAAACCAGATTACTGTCATCAAAAGCTACAATATAAATAGTATAAGATTCATCAGTAATTTTTGGAGAAATACATTTGAAATTATAGAATTTTAATGAAGGAGTAGTTTCTTTTACATTCAAATAAAGTCCACTTGAAACAGAAGCGATTTCTTCTTCAGAATTAATCGATTTTTCATTAACCAAAAGTTCCACATTCAAATAATTCTCATCAGGTTTATTTTCATTGTAAGAATTTTTATACAATCTTATTTTACTCATCTTTGAAGGAGTCTTCACAGTACCAGTAATCTCAAATTCCTTACTTGAAGCAATCTGCACAGAAGAACCAGGCGATTTTACAGTCACAATAGGAGCAACATTTGTCGAAGTAATCTTCACACCATAATTACTGTCATTCCTAATACCCACACCTGCCGCATCAGAAGCAACCACTTCCACCAGATAATAACCGCCAACAGAAAGCCCATCAATCTGTTCAACATTCAAAGATTTCGAAACCCAAGTACAAGATGACGAGAACAATTCAAACTTAGAAGTCAGCGTTGCCTTATCAGTAACACTACCATCCGCAGCAATAGAACCTGGTTCCAAAATCGTAATCTTTTTGCTATTAGATTGCACTTTACCATTTCTATCACACGGAACCAGATAAACACCAATAGACTGCGGTAAAATAGCATTTTTATCCCTTCCCACATAAACATTTACAGTCAAAGAATTTTTATTCATCAAACCATAACTATCCACTTCCAGATCAGGATTGTCCCCAAGAGATTCATAACCCTGCAACTGGAAATAAGGATTATTTACAGGATTTAAAGAGAAAGTCAGTTTATCAACTTTTTTAGAATTTAAAGCATCCGCCAATTCAGGATAACTATCAGCCGAAACACCACCATTCAGAATACTATAAGCAATAGAAGGTTTATAACCAGAAATCAAAGACAAATCGTTACTCAAATAAATCGTATTAGTAGAATTACCTCTATCACCTTCCACAGCAGGAACCTGTCTTGCATCATCAAAAACCTCAAGCCCCAAATAATAATTTTTAGTACCAGCTTCTTTATCTTCACCATAAATCTCTTTATAGAAACTTTCACCATCTTCCAGCCATTCAGCAACAATAAAATCAATAGAAGTAGAAATTCCACTAAAAGATTTTCTGGCAATCTCCACATGTTTGTCATCATAAATTACAGCATCAATAGCATCTATAGTACCGCCATTCACTTCATCAGCACCACGCCCAATAATAGAAAACTTTTGACCATAAGACATAGGAGTTGAAATAGAAACAGTAGAAGGAGAATCAATAACCACAAAAGGAGCAGTATTATCAACCGTAATAACAGTAGAAACAGAAGACGAATGATTATAAGTATCCGTAGCAGTAATCAAAATAGAATAAGTACCATCAGGAATTTTTACAGAAACAGGATCTACAGAACATTCCCACAACCCGCTGGTCTTATCATCCGCTTTAGAATAAAAAAGAATTGCATTATAAGGACCAAATTGTACTTTTTCATCATTAGTTTTCTTAAAAAGAACAGAAACTTCTTTAACTTCAAGGTCATCGTTCCATTCACCAGAAAAAGTGATGGTCTTTCGAGTACGAGCATTTTCATTAGGCGATAAAAGTGAAACAGAAGGCGGTTCAACATCAACTTGTGCCCCTAAACCAATCTCACAGGAAGAAAAAATAACAAAAACAATAAAACATAACAATACAAATACTTTCTTCATAATAATACCTTTCATTAAGATTTTTTTTAGAAACACAGAATAAGTATCATTTTTAAAGTGTACCACAGAAATAGAAATTTACAATAATTAAATTTTTTAAGCCAACTTTGAATGCAATTTTTCTATATTTGTATCGATTTTTAATAAAATTCAGCAAAGAACAGTCAGTCAGTCGCCTTTCACAGCTCACTAACGCTCGGTTGCCGGCTCTAAAAAACAAGGTCTGTCCCTTTTTTTATATGGACCAAATCCAGCAAAAAACTCAGTTATTCATGAGCCGGCAACTCACGCTTCGCGTGCCTGTTCAAGCCTCGGTGCGCTGTACAGTTTAAAACCCTGCACCGAAGACAGTCAGCTGGCGAACTTGCTAAAACAATTATATAAAATTTGGAAACTACAATTATTTCAATTTAGCCCTAAATTTGATTTTTAATTTAACCGTTATCTGAAGAAATTTTCGTTACAGTCCAAATTGCGTTATATTATCAAGGTTTGTCCCTGTTTACATGCTGTTTACATATTTCAAAAACTTATAAAAACTCAGATTAAACTTACTACAAGTCTTATCACATATATTTTAAAAGAAACATCCCCCTTTGTAAAACACATCTCTCTTGAGTTTTATTACTTCTGTAGAATTTTTAAACAGATATTTACGTTTTACTAAATCAAAACCTTTTTTTAAAACTCACACTTCATAAAACCAAAAAAGCTTCACACAAGGCAGGAACAGACCTTTTATTACTGAATAAACACCTGACACTAGAATCATAATATTTCGATACTTTTATTCACAATTCAGAACCAAACAAACGAGAGACATACCTTAAATTGAGTTAATTTATCAAGGTCTGTCCCTGTTTACATACGCCACAACTTTTTAAAACTCATGTTGCACGTGCTGCGAATTTTTGAAAATTTTGTTTAAAATGGGGACAGACCTTAATATTATTAATATTTCACAAACCACACGATTTAGAAAAATTTGTCTTA
>CAMEET010000014.1 GCA_945915085.1 uncultured Treponema sp.
AAAAAATCTTGCAATTTCTGACAGAAAAGTGGGGAATTAATCTTTACAAGTTACAGAGAGAGAGTGGACAGACCTTACATAAAATATTATATGTCTTTTTTATTTGTAAAAAAAGTGTTACATTTTGTTGTATGAATTTTGTGAAGAAAATTAGTTGTTTTGTTTTGGTTTTGTCTTTTTTGTGTTTAACAAATGTTTTTGCTCAAGATGCTGCTATTTATTTGTGGAAAGATGTAAAAGGGATGAAAAATGAACCTTCTGTGATGTTTATGCATAAGGCAAAAAAATCTGATAATGCTGATCAAAAATCTCCTTGTGTAATTATTTGTCCTGGTGGAAGTTATCATCATTTGGGTTTATATAATGAAGGTTTTTGTTCTGCTAAGTGGTTTTCGGAAAATGGATTTACTGCTTTTATGTTAAAATACCGCACAAACGAAAGTTTTTATAATCATCCGGCAATGCTTGAAGATATTCAGCGTGCAATTCAGATTGTAAGGGAAAATGCAAAGGAATTCGGGATTGATGAAAATAAAGTTGGCGTAATTGGTTATTCTGCAGGCGGTCATCTTGTGACGATGGCAGGTGAGTTTTTTGAATCTCATAATGAACTTAAAAAACTTGGAATTGATACTGGTGTGAGTCTGCGTCCAGATTTTGTTGTTCCTGTTTATCCTGTTGTTTCTATGCAGGACGATATTGCTCATAAATGGTCTAGAAAAAGTCTTTTGGGAAAAAATCAGTCGCAGGTTAGAAAAGATGAATTTTCTATGGAATTGAATGTCCCTGATAATATGCCGCCGACTTATATTGTTGTTGCAAAAGATGATCCTGTCGTTGATTATAATAATTCTCTTAGACTTTATGATTCTCTTGTGAAAAAAAATATTCCTAACTGTAAGTTGACAGTTTATGAATGGGGAAAACACGGTTTTGGAATGGTTAATAAAGATTTTATGAAAACATTTCACTGGAATGAAAATTTAAAAGAATGGCTTAAAGAGATTTCAATCATTGAGTAAATAATTTTACTAAGTGAAAGCCAACCTTATCAACAAAAAAATGATTTCAAGTTTTTTATTCTTTGGGTGGCTTTTTGCTACGCAAAAAACAGGCTATTCGCCCTTCGCTAACGCTCATCCGCTTCCCTCGCTTCGCTCGGTCCAGTGGACTGCTTCGCAGGGGCTACTATCCTTGCCACAGTTTAAACTAAAATAACTTGAAATCAAATTTATCAGAAATCAATCTATGCCCAAAGCAATCTGCAGAACTTCTTTTACATCTGATACCGGAATAAAATTTATGCCTGATTTTACGTTTTCAGGAATTTCTTCCAAATCTTTTTGATTTGCTTTTGGAATAATTATTGTTTTGATTTTATTCCTTTTTGCTGCAACTGTTTTTTCGCGAAGTCCTCCAATCGGAAGTACCTGACCAGTCAGCGAAAGTTCTCCTGTCATTGCAAGATGCGGTTTAATTTTTTTGTGCAGGAACAGTGAAACAAACGTTGTTGCCATTGTGATTCCAGCACTAGGTCCGTCTTTTGGAGTAGCACCTTCTGGAATATGCAAATGAATAATGTTTTCATCAAACCATTTTGATTTTTTTGATCCGCGATCAAGCACGAATTTTCTTGCCCAGTTAAATGCAATCTGGCTTGATTCTTTCATTACATCGCCCATTTGACCAGTGAGAATAAGTCCTCCTTTGCCAGCAAAACATGTAGATTCAATCAATAATGTGTCACCGCCCATGCTTGTCCATGCGAGCCCGATTGCAGTTCCTGGTTTTGACGCAACTTTTATTTGACTTTCATCAAAAACAGGTTTTCCAAGATATTTATACAAATCATTTTCTTCTATTATAATAGTTTTTTCTGGAATTCCCTGAGTCTGTTCTTCGCTCATCAAAAATTCTGTAATCAGTTTTCTGTGAATTTTGTCTAAACATTTTTCAAAATTTCGAACTCCAGATTCCCTGGCATATTCCTGTGCGATTTTTACAATTGCAGATTTGGAATATTTAACCTGATTTTTTTTGAGACCGTTTTTTTCAAGATTTTTTGGAATCAGATATTTTTTTGCAATTTCAATTTTTTCTTGATCAATGTAACCGCTCAGTTGAATTATTTCTGCTCTGTCTAAAAGAGGCCCTGGAATTGAATCAAGACTGTTTGCTGTCAGAATGAAAAAGACATTTGAAACATCAAAAGGCAAATCCAGATAATTATCGCGGAATGAAACATTCTGTTCTGGATCTAACACTTCCAAAAGAGCCGCTGCAGGATCACCATTGTGACTCACACCCATTTTATCAATTTCATCAATCATAAAAACTGGAGATTTTGATTTTGTAATCTTTAGCCCCTGAATGATTTTCCCTGGCATTGCTCCAATGTATGTGCGTCTGTGGCCTTTAATTTCCGCTTCGTCATGCATTCCTCCGACACTGAATCTGTAGAAAGGTTTGTTCATGGCATTTGCGATTGAACGTCCAACAGATGTTTTTCCAACTCCCGGAGGTCCGACTAGAAGAAGAATGGAACCTTTGCAGTCACCTTTTAGTTTACGAACTGCAAGATATTCGATAATACGTTTTTTTACATCTTCGAGACCAAAATGGTCATTTTCGAGAATTTTTTTTGCACGAACTAAATCATAATCATTTACAGTTTCCATTTTCCAAGGAAGATTGCAAACTAAATCCAAAAAATTTCTAGTTCCGATATATTCAGATGAATTTGGATCTAAAAGACGGAATTTTTCAAGTTCACTTTCGACAGTTTCTTTAATTTCACCGTCAAAAGCAAGTTCTTCGATTTTCTTCTTGAATTTCTGATAATCAGTTGCGTTTCCTTCTGCTGTTTCGCCTAATTCTTCCTGAATGGAACGCATTTCTTCGCGTAAAAAACTTTCCCGCTGATTTTTTTCAATCCGATCGTTCAGTTCTTTTTGAATTTTCTTTTGAACACGCAAAAGTTCCTGTTCTTTTTTGATGAAAACAAGAACCTGCTCCATCCTTTCACGGACATTTACAGTTTCAAGAATTTTCTGTTGTTCTTCTTTTTCTACATTTAAAATGGATGCGATAAAATCAGCAATTTTGCCTGGATTATCAATATTGACCATATTAAGTCGCATTTCTTCTGAAAAAAGCGGATTATTCTGGCTTACTTCTTTCATTTCGCTGATGAGTGCTCTTGTCAAAGCCTTGACTTCAAAAGTATCAGCTTCTTCATCATCAAGATAATCAACAGCGACTGCCATTGGTGCAGATTGATGCAACGTGCGGCGGATTTTGAAACGTTTTTGAGTCGAAATAAAAACATTTACTCCGCCATCAGGTAAATTAACTTTTTTGATGATTCTGGCAGCAGTTCCAACTTTGTATAAATCAGATACAGAAGGATTTTCATTTTGATTTTTTACAAGGACAATTCCAATAAATCCGTCTTTATCACATGATTCTTCGATAATTTTGACATCTTCAGGAGCATCTATCATAAGAGGCGTAAAAATGCCTGGAAAAATCGGACGGCTTGTCAAAGGAATAATTGTAAGTTTGTTTGGTAAAAAATTGTCAGATGACACAATTAAATTTTCATCACTCTTTTGTTCACTCATGCTTTAAATATAATAAACAACATAGATATCGTCAAATTGTTTTTTTTGTGGATGGAGGGGCGGTGAGGGGGACTGTAAAAAAAGGGGACAGACCTTGATTGTATTGATTGTGTTGGAGGCGTTGATTGACAAAACCTAGTATTTGCATTAATTTTTCAACTTTATCTTAAAACTATTAATGTATAAAAAATGAAAGATGTTAAAAATACTTTATAGAAAACTTAAAAATAATATTAATAAACTAAATAAACTCAGAAGAAATAATTAAAAGAAAAGTTTTGACATTTTTCAATAATATGATATAGTATTTATTGTCATAACATAAGAGTAATCCCCTATAAAATGAGTCATTTTTTGATTAATTTTTAACAAGGGACTATTTTGCTCTCTTTGTATGAAAATTAATAACTATAATTTAATTACTTAAAATTACTTAATAAAAGTTACTTAAGGAGATTTTGTGAAAACCTCGAAAGAAATTGTTTTTAATTATGTTCAAAAAGGTGCTCTCATCATCTTATTGTTGTTTACATTTATCGGTTTTTTGAATCCAGCAAGGATTTCTAAACACATTTCTAATGATTCATCATTATTAAAATCTGTTTTTTATTTTAAAGGTTTCTCCAATGGATTTGTAGATGCTTATTATAAACAGCTTACTCAAAAAGAAGATTCTTTATCTACTTTAAAAAAAGATGACAGTGATGATGCAGCTCTAGAAGATTTTTATTCACAACTTGCAAATATGATGAATGAATCTACTTTTGAAACAAATAGTGAGAGTTCAGAGCAAAAAATAGATGCAGAAGAAATTATGTATGCAGATTATGAAACAAGATGGAGAGCTTTCAAAGAAAACAATTCAAATCTTGCTGATATCATAGAATTTAATCGGATTGCATGTGTTTTGACTTTCATAGCAATTTTGATTTGTTTTATTGGTATGTATATGTCCTGTGGTACCGGTATACTTAAAAAAGCAGGATATATTGTAATCGGTATTGGTTCTATTCTTGTTGCTTTGAGTATGATTAATTATAAGATTGCTTTCACAAGAATATCAGCAATAAATTCTTCTTTTGATTTAAAAATTTTAAAACCTGTTTCCATTCCAATATTTATCGCTTTTAGCATAATTGCATTTATTTCGTCAATTTTATCAATAATAAGTTTATGCTCTAAAAAACAGATAACAAAACAACAGGGGGCAGACCTTGAACAACTGTGTATACAACAGGGGACAGACCTTCAAAAACTTCAAAATGGTTTTTCCGTTACTTCTTTTCAGGTCACATACAGAGTTGTTTCTCTTATAATGTTTATTTTTCTGTTTTTGCCGGCTGTAAATCCTGCAAGAATTATGGAAAATATCAGTCGAAATGTTTCTTTGTTTACTTCGGGGTTTGCATACGGAACATATACTAAAAATATTGAACGGGCATTAATCAGAGGATGGTTGCCACGTTCTGTTATCAATCTGGCGTTTATTTCCAGCATGATTTCTTGTATCGGAGTGATTGTCTGTGGTCTTGCTTCGTGTATTTCTGTGGGAAACAATAGATTAAAACGTTATGCACACATTGCTTTGCTTGGTGGTAGTACTGCTGTTATTTTAAGTATGTTTGGAATTGTAAAGTCTTATAATCTGATTTGTACAAATCCTAATGTAGAAAAATTAAAGCCAATTTCTCCCTCAGGTTATGTATTTTTTGTGGTTCTAGCTGGGATTATTTTTTTATCTGCATTGATATCATTCATAAAAACTCCGACTCCGCTTAAAGATGAAAAACCTCATATTGATGCACCTTTGCAGCTGTTTTTGATGCTTTTGCCGTTCCTTATTCTTGTGTTTATTTTCAGTTACCTTCCTTTGTGGGGCTGGCGTTACGCATTTTTTGATTATTCAGCCGGTGATGTTTTATCCATGGAAAACTGGGTTGGATTAAAATGGTTTAAAGCTCCGTTTGAAAATCCTGCAACAAGGTCAGACATTATTCGTGTATTAAAAAATACTCTTGCAATGAGTGGACTTGGACTTTTGACAAGTTGGTGTCCTATGTTCTTTGCAATATTCCTTTCAGAAATCAGAAATACAAAAGTAAAACGTGTAATTCAGACTCTTACGACTATTCCAAACTTTATTTCATGGGTTTTGGTTTATGCTATTGCTTTCTGTATTTTTGGAACAGAAGGATTTATAAGCAGCCTTTTTGTTAATAAAGGTATTTGGGATTCTGGTAAAAATATGCTTATGGGCGATCATTTTATATGGATAAAAATGCTCCTTTGGGGAATGTGGAAAAGTCTTGGATGGTCGGCAATTATGTATATTGCAGCAATCAGTGGAATTGATCAGGAATTATATGAGGCAGCAACAGTAGATGGAGCAAGTAGAATTCAAAAAATGTTCCATATTACTTTGCCAGAACTTATTCCAACATTTATTGTTCTTTTGATTTTATCTGTTTCAAATATTTTGAGTAACGGAATGGATCAATATCTTGTATTCAAAAACTCTACTAATAAAGGTCCTATAGAAGTTCTTGATTTGTATGTATATCAGTTGACGTTCGGTTCAGGGCAAAGTTCTTCAATTCCGTTCTCTACAGTCGTAAGTATGTTTAAATCACTTGTAAGTGTTATCTTACTATTTATTACAAATAAAATTTCTAAATGGGTTAGGGGTTCTTCTATATTCTAATGTTTTTGGGGTGAAAAAATGGTTGAAAAGCGTTCTATAAATGATGTTATTTTCGATGTTTTAAATTATACATTTTTTATTTTATTTACAATAATTTGTGTTTTTCCTTTTTATTATCTGTTTATAAACACAATTTCTGATAACGGACTTGTTTCTAAAGGTCTTGTTAATTTTTATCCGCGTGGATTGCATATAAAAAACTATATTGCATTAAAAGATGTAAATGGTCTTGGAATGTCCTTTAT
The DNA here is from genome assembly GCA_945915085.1 of uncultured Treponema sp. Lineage (GTDB taxonomy): Bacteria > Spirochaetota > Spirochaetia > Treponematales > Treponemataceae > Treponema_D. The sequence goes on from CAMEET010000014.1 coordinate 6,570, forward strand.
TGTAACACTTGCAAGAACAGTTATCGGTACAATAGTCAGTACAGTTGCGTCTGGGTTTGTGGGTTATTTAGTTACAAAGCAGGAATTGTGGCATAGAAAGATTTTTTACAGATTTATGATTGTAACAATGTATTTTAGTGCTGGTCTTATTCCTTGGTTTACAACTATGCAAATGCTTGGCCTTACAAATACTTTCTGGGCATATATTATTCCTGGAATTGTAAGTGTTTATAACATCATCATGGTAAAAACCTATATTGAATCTATTCCAGCTGAGCTAGAAGAAAGTGCTTCAATTGACGGTGCTTCTTATATGACGATTTTTGTAAAAATTATCTGGCCATTAAGTAAACCAATTCTTGCGACTATTGCTATTTGGTGTGCTGTTGGACATTGGAATTCTTTTCAAGATTCCCTTGTTCTTATGAGTGGTGCTCCAAAATTAAAAACTTTGCAGGAACGTCTTTATATTTATTTGAATCAGTCTTCTAATCTTGCGGCATCAATGGGAACTGCAACAACTGGACTTTCTGAAACTCAACGACAGGAAATGCTTAATACTAAGTCCATTCAATATACTGTTGCTATGGTCACAGCTATTCCAATACTGTGCGTTTATCCTTTTATGCAGAAATATTTTGTAAAAGGATTAATGCTGGGGGCTGTAAAAGGATGATTTGGACTAATATCAGGATTTAATTTTTTTTATGTTTAAATTTTTATTGTTTGATTTTAAACCGTGGCAAGGATAGTAGGTGCGCCGAAGGCGGCCACTGGACTGAGCGAAGCGAGGGAAGCGGCTGGAGCGATAGCGGAACACCGGATAGCCTGTTTTTGCGAAGCAAAAGCCACCCAAAATATAGATTTAAAAAAATATGGGAGTTTATTCAGTTTATTTATTATCAAAATAGTTTATTTTTTCATTTACAACCGATATAAGGTTTTTGAGGAGGAAAAAAAATGAAAAAGTGTAAATTTTTAAGTGTAGCAGGAGCTCTAGCTATTTTTTCATTAGCTTTGTGTACAACTGCCTGCGGTAAAAAAGGTTCATCAGGAATTAAACCAAAAGAAACAGTTACTCTTGATGTTTATTCTCAGCTTGCTAACTATTCTGGACTTCAAACTGGATGGTTTGCAGATCTTATGCTTGAAAAATTCAATGTAAAATTGAATATCATTCCAGAAACTGGTGGAGCTTATCAGACTCGTATGGAATCAGGCAATCTTGGTGACATTGTTGTTTGGGGTAACGATGGAGATCAGTATCAGAAAGCTGTAAATGCGGGTCTTTTGCTTGATTGGGAAGAAGATGGTCTTTTGGCTAAACATGGTGCTTATATCAACGAAAATATGAAACTTGCTTTGCAGAAAAACAAGATGATTGCTTCTCCTGATAAGAAAATTCATGGATTTGGTCATTCTGTTTCTACTTCAGCTTCTGATGTTCAGCAATTCTTCTACACTTGGGATCTTCGTTTTGACCTTTATGAAAAAATCGGCATGCCTGCAATCAAAAATCTTGATGATATGGTTGATGTACTTGCCAAAATGAAAGAAATCTGTCCAAAAGATGACAATGGCAATACTACTTATGGTATTTCTATGTTCAACGATTGGGACGGTGATATGGTTATGTTTGTAAAAGCTCTTGCTACTGCTTATTATGGATATGATGAATTTTATGTTGGTCTTTATGACCCTGAAACAGGAACTTTCCACGGTGCTGTAGAAGAAAATGGTCCTTATCTTGAATGTTTGAAATTCTACAACAAACTTTTCCAGAAAGGTCTTGTTGATCCAGACTCTTTGACACAGAAATATAACGGTATGTCAGAAGATTATCAGAATGGTACTGCTTTCTTTAATATTTTCAACTGGATGGCCTCTCAGACATATAACAGTGAAACTCACACAAGTGCTGGAAAAGCAATGTATCCAGTTTGCCCAGAAGAAGCTGCTCCACTTGTTTACGGTCAGAATGTTTATGGTGCTGAAAGAATCTGGTCTATTGGTGCAAAAACTGCTTATCCAGAACTTTGTATGGAAATTTTGAACTACTTTGCTACTCCAGAAGGATTCTTGACAACACAGTATGGTCCTCAGGGTGTAACATGGGAAATCAAAGATGGAAAAACTTATCTTACTGAATTCGGCAAAAAAGCAATGGCAGATCAGAATAATACAGAAATGCCTGCTCCATATAAAGGAACATTCCATGACGGTGCTTTCCAGATTAATAACATTACATGGTGTCTTGATGCTTCAAATCCACTTACAGACGGTGAAACATACAACCGTTTCTTCTGGGCTTCTGAACAGTTACCACCTGCAAATTCTGTAGAAGCAAGCTGGCGTGAATGGGCAGATGCGGCAAATGCTGATGAATATCTTTTGAAACACAAACATCAGATTGCACCAGGTACTTTGTTTACAGCAACTCCAGTTCCTACAGATTTGGAAATGAAAAAATCTCAAGTTTGTGATGCAATCAAAAACGGTTCTTGGAATGCTATTTATGCAAAATCTGATGCAGAATACGAAAAGATTGTTGCAAAAATGATTTCTGACGTAAAAGCTTACGGTTGGGATGAATTAAACGAATTCTTTGTTGCTCAAGCAAAAGTTCGTGCAGCAGCAGAAAGTGCAGCAAGAAAATAAAATAATTCTTTAAAATAAATAAAACGACTTTACATACCCGTCATTATTGATAGAATATTGACGGGTATTTTGTTTAAATTTTATGATATTATATTATTATGAGTTTGAAAATCGGATATTTATAGATTGAAAGTGCTGGTGTAGCTGGCTCCGAAGTGCAGTGTAGGAATGAAGCGATAAAGCACCCTTGAAAAAGCGCGAATTTTCAATATAAACTCGTACGAAAAATGCTTAACATATCTCGTTTTTTTTGTGAAGCAAAAAGCTACCCAAAAAAATAAAACTAAAAAAATTGACATTTGACCTATTAATATAAATGGATTAAGTTTTTGATTAAAGGATTGAAATATGGCTTTATTTAACATGAACAGTGGATTTTTTAAGTTTATTAACAGATTACTTGATGTTTTGTTTTTAAATTTTTTATGGATTATATGCAGTCTACCGATTGTAACTATTGGGGCGGCAACGTGCGCTGCTTTTAGTATTTCACTGAAAATGGTTGATGATGAAGAAGGCTATATTGGGAAAGCTTTTTTTAAGGAATTTAAAAAAAATTTTAAGCAGGGAACGTTGATGTGGATGATTACCGCTCCCTGTATTTATATTTTGTATTTGTTATGGCAGTTGGTTATAAAATCGGAAGATATTAATGTAATTGTGATAATTGGAGTTATTTTTCTTACAGCAATTGCAATAAGTATAAATCTTTATTCTTATCCTTTGATAGCACGATATGAAAATTCTTTGAGGAACATTATAAAGAATTCTTTTGGAATCTGTTTACAATATTTTGTAAAAACAATTATTTTGACTGTTGTTGTTGTAATTGAAATTGTAATAATTATGTGGAATAGATGGACGCTTCTTGCAGGAATTATTATTGGACCGGAATTTATAATTTATACGATAAGTGGAGTGTCAAAAAAAATATTTTTACAGATTGAAAAAAATTGATGTAAAAAGAGCATAATAAAGGGGACAGACCTAATTGAGTGTGTGCTTGGCACGGACAAATCATAAAAAAAAACAAGACTGTCTTGAAATTAGACAGCCTTAAGTTATATATCATTTCTTTTGTACTGATTCTCTAATTATTAATTCGCCACTTACAAGATGTCGACCTTTGATATATGATGTACCTGTAATTTTGCTGATTATTAAATCGACTGCGATTTTTACTATATCTTCTGGATGAATGTAAACCGTCGTAAGTCCAATATCTAATTTGTCATTTGATACATAATTGTCATAGCCAGAAACTGAAACATCCTGTGGTACTTTTATGCCTTTTGATTCAAGCTGATTTATTAAAATAGCGGCTGTTTCATCACAATTGCAGATAAATGCATCAGGCATATCGTCATGAAGAGGAATTTCTATTCTTTTTCCATTTTCATCTCGGTCTGGGATTATCTCATCAAAAGATGTTTGAAGAAAATTTTCGAGCATTGCTTTTTGAAATCCCATATATCGGTCGCAAATTGATGTTGTTGCTTCAAAATTTCCCACGAATTGTAGTTTTCTGTGTCCTTGTGAAATGACATAATTTGTGAGTTTATATGAACAATAGTAATCGTCATTTGAAACACTGTCCGCATCAAGTTTTGTAGAATAAAAATCCAAAAGTATAAAATTTTTATACTGTTTGGAAATTGATTCCAGATAATCATCATTTGTTTGTCCCAAAACTATCAGACCGTCAATTTTGTTGTCAGAAATCATTCTTGGAAGAACAAGATTTTTTTCATCATTATCAGAAATCAATTCCATAATGCTGTAATAACTTCTGCTCAAAAGTTCTTTTGAAAGAAAATTAAACAGATACCAGTAATATGATGAATCTCGTGAAAAAAAACGTGATGGAATAATTATTCCGATATTTCCTGTTTTACCTGTTGAAGTTTGAATTGAGTTTTGTTTTTTTGTTTTATATCCCATTGATTCGGCAAGTTGTTTGATTTGTTTTCGTAAATCATCACTTACACCTTCTTTATCTGTAAGAGCTTTTGAGATAGTTACTGAACTGACTCCAAGTTCTTTTGCGATATCAGCTAATCTGATTTTCTTTTTTTGTTCCATATGTTTATTGTATCAAAAATTACTTAAAAAATCAATGAAAGTTAACTATTTGATAGTAAAATTAAGTAAGAAAATTGGGATCAATATTCAAAGTCTGTCCCTTTTTTTAAAATAAAAAACGTCTGGTTTGACTTTCAATCAAGTAGTTTCTAACCAGACGTTTTATGAATTTATTGAAAAACTTAATTTATCTTTTAATTATTTTACAAATTCTTTTTTCAGGAAATCCAAATCTAATTCAGGATAAAGAACATGTGCACTTAATAATTTGTTGACTCGTTCTTTTGCTTCTTTTTGAACTTTTGGATCAAGGTCGATTTTTCCTTTTGCTGGTTTACCTTCTTTTGTAAGTCCAGGTTTTGTTCCTTTTAATACAAAATCGATTATATCAGCAACTTCTTTCATGTCCTGTTCGTTCATTCCAAGTGTTGTCAGACCTGGTGTACCGATGCGGATTCCGCTTGTCCACCATGCTCCGTTTTTATCATAAGGAAGTGCGTTTGCATTTGCTGTAACTCCGCATGCGAAAAGTGCAGCTTCTGCTTGCTTTCCAGTCAGTCCATAAACAGTAACATCACAAAGCATAAGGTGATTGTCTGTTCCACCAGTCTGCAAAGGAATACCATGAGATTTACAGCCTTCGGCAAGTGCCTGTGCGTTTTTTACTACCTGAGCTGCCCAAGCCTGATATTCTGTTGTGCGGGCTTCTTTGAATGCAATTGCTTTTGCTGCCATTATGTGACCAAGAGGACCTCCAAGTACCATTGGGCAGCCTTTGTTAACATAATCAGCAAATTCTTTTTTACAAAGAATCATAGCACCACGAGGACCACGTAAAGTTTTATGTGTAGTTGTTGTAACAATATCAGCCCATTTTACAGGATCATAATCATCTGTGAAAACTTTTCCTGCAACAAGGCCAGCAAAGTGTGCCATATCTACCATCAAAACTGCTCCGCATTTATCAGCAATTTCTCGGAAACGGCGGAAATTGATTTTTCGAGGATAAGCTGAATAGCCTGTCAGAAGAATAAGAGGTTTTACTTCCATTGCCTGTTTTTCAATAGCATCATAATCAAGAAGACCTGTTTCCTTATCAACACCATAAGGATGACTTTCAAACATTCTGGCAGAAACGTTCATTTTGTAGCCGTGAGTGAGATGTCCGCCACAAGAATAATCAAGTCCCATCAGTTTTTGATTACCGAATTTTTTTCTTAAATCATCAAATTGTTCTGCTGTAAGGTCATTAAGTGATTTTACACCAAGCTGTTCCAAAGTTGGAGTTTCAACTTTTGCAGAAAGAATCGCCCAATAAGCTACAAGATTTGTGTCAGCTCCAGAATGAGGCTGAACATAAGCGTAATCTGCGCCAAAAAGAGCTTCGGCTTCACGCGCAGCTGTATTTTCTACGGCATCAATGTTTACGCACCCTCCATAATAACGGTGTTCAGGATAACCTTCTGCATATTTATCTGTCAAAAGATTTCCCATTGCTGCCTGAACATTCAAAGAGCAGTAGTTTTCAGAAGCAACAAGTTTTAAATGACTGCGCTGATTTTCCAGTTCATTTACAATCGATGCTGCAATATCAGGACCTACAGTGGCAACCTGCTGAAGATTTGCAACATAAGAACACATTGCAGCGTTTGGCTTTCCGCCACAACTAGCAAGATAGTTTTCCAATGGTGTAGACATATTTTTTCCCCTGAAGGAGCTGTCTAATAAGTATTGTCATGCTGAAATTAGTTCAACATTCATACTATATATAGTGTAAAGGTTCCGAATCAAGTTCTGAATAACACTATAAACTATATTTTGGTATACTTTTGGGACAGCTCTAAAAATTAATATTTTAAGTTATATTTTAATTTTACAATAAAATTAAAATAATTTGAAGTGGGGAGAAGTTTTTTTGATTAAAGTTTTGAGATAAGGTCTGTCCCTATTTTATGCTTATTTTATGTTCATTTTACCCACATTTTAAATTAATCCAAAAAATATAAAATTTACTTTCATCAAATCCACTTGCACAATTCCTGTTTTGTAGTAAAATATGATGTGACGTAAATTCATTTTTCAGAGGTTTTATGGAGCTTTCAGATAATCTGATGTACACTGCAATGCAAAGACTTATTCTTTTGCATTATCAAAAAGTGCTTTATGTCGATTTAACCGAAGATTTTTATTCTGTTCTCAAAATTGATGATAATGAATGGAATATGTCTGTCTATAATGATAAACAAAAGAAAATAAGTGAATGGTTCCGTTATTTTGCGGAAAGCGATTTGTGTCACAATGATGATAGGCAGACTTTCAGAAATTTTGCAGATCTAGAAAAATTCCGTAAACAGATTAAGGAAAATGAAGAAAAACCTATCAGATGTACGTACAGACGAAAAATCAAACCAGATGACCAGAGTTTTACTCGCTGTGTGATGGAAATATTTCCCTACACAGATAAAAATTTGCATCAGATTATTTTTCTTTTTGTTCGGGAAGCGGCAAAATCAAACTCTATTTTCAACAGAATGAATGAATCTGTTCAGCGGCTGAAAGAAAAAAATCAATTTATCAGTCATAAAAAATTTAATGAAAAAAAACGTATTCTTGTTGTGGACGATAATTCAATCAACAGAAATATGCTCAAAGAATATCTAGATGATGAATATGAAATAATCGAAGCTGAAAACGGTCTTGTTGCACTTGATATTCTGTTTTATAACTATCAAAACATTTCAGCAATTGTACTTGATTTGTGTATGCCGGTTATTAATGGTTTTGAGTTTTTAAAAAAAGTTCAGCTTAATCCTTTGCTTTCTACTATCCCGATTCTTGTTGCAACATCTGCAACTGATAATGATGATGAAGAAAAAAGTCTTTCCATGGGTGCAACTGATTTTGTAAAAAAACCGTATAATCCTGTAGTTGTCAAAATGCGGCTTTCCAAAATCATAAAAATGAAAGAAGCCAGTGAAATGGTTTCTATTTCTGAATTTGATTCGGTGACAGGTTTTTACACGAAAGAAGCTTTCTGTCATCACATTGAAATGGAACTAAACAATAATCCTCAATATGATTATGATATCGTTGTTTCAAATATCGATAATTATGCTTCTATAGAACAGTGTTATGGCAAATCAAATTGCGAAAAACTTCTTCCAAAATTAGCTGAAGTTGCTCGCAATGCAACTGACGATGTTGTTTTTTATGGAAAAATAGGTGAACGAACTTTTGCCAGTCTAGTAAAACACACTTCCAGTTTTGATGATTCATTCTTTAGAGAAATTTCTGAAAAAATTGCAGATATTATCCAGATTGAAAATATTCAGGTGAAATTTGGTGTATATGAGTCAATTGATAAAGATATTTCTGCTATTGAGTCAATCGACCGTGCAGTTTCTGCAATGAATTCCATATCCAAAAAGTTTGGAACCGTTGTAGCATTTTATGATAAAAAAGTTGCGGAAATCCAGGCAAAAAACTTTGAAATGGAAACTGCTTTTGAAAGTGCCATTGCAAAGGAAGATTTTGAAGTTTGGTTCCAGCCGAAATATTCTGCAAAGACAAAGTCAATTGTGGGAGCAGAAGCCCTAATTCGATGGCGTGGTAAAGATGGAAATCTGATTTCTCCAGCAGAATTTATTCCGCTTTTTGAAACTGACGGCTTGATTCCTATCCTTGATGAATATGTTTTTAAGAAAGTGTGTGCTTATCAAAAGGCTCGGTTAGAAAAAGGAAAAACAATTGTTCCTATTTCTGTAAATTTGTCGCGTGCGAGCATGTTCAAAAAGGATTTTATCAAAAATTATACAAAGATTGCAAATGAAATGGGCGTTTCCCGTTCCTGCGTTCCAATCGAAATTACAGAATCAATGGCTGTAAAAAGCTCTTCGGTTAAGTCTTTTGCAGAAGAACTCATCAATGAGGGCTTTTCTTTGCACATGGATGATTTTGGTGCTGGATATTCTTCTCTTGCAAGTCTGCAGATTCTGCGTTTTGATGTTATAAAGCTTGATAAATCACTTATCGATTTTATCGGTACGACAAGTGGTGAAAGCCTTATCAAACATACTGTTGCTTTTGCAAAAGAGTCTGGAATGAAAGTTGTTGCTGAAGGTGTAGAAAAAAAAGAACAGCTTGATTTTCTGCGTGAAATAAACTGCGATTATATTCAGGGATTTTATTTTGCAGCTCCAATGCCTCAAAAAGAATTCGATAAATTATTGACAGGAGATTCTAAGATTTAATAAATTAGAGTTATCGAAAAAAAAGTTTCTATGAAGTTTAAAATAAAGTCTGCAACTCAAAATTTGTTTATCTATTTTATTGCACTGACAGTAATCGGTTCTTTTTTGCTCAGTCTGCCATTTTGTTATAACGGAGAAAAGATTCCGTTTATCGATGCGGTTTTTACAACTGTTTCTGCAATTTGTGTAACAGGACTTTCAACTGTAGATATGTCTTTTTTTTCTGATGCAGGTTTTATGATTCTTTTGCTTTTGATTGAAGCTGGCGGACTTGGACTTGTTTCCTTTTTTACAGTTTATCTTTCTTTTGCTTCAAAAAAACTTTCGCTTGTAAACAGAAATATTATCAAAGATTATTTTACGCAAGAACAGCAGTTTGAAGCAAGGCAGATTGTAAAGCAGATTATCTTTTTTACACTGCTGATTCAGGTTTTGGGTGCTTTATTGCTGAGCTTTTTTTTATATTTTGATGGTGAAAAAAAATTCATTTTCTATGGAATTTTTCTGTCGATATCAGCATTTTGCAATGCAGGTTTTTCGCCATATTCTGACAGTCTTTCAAGATTTACACATAATCCTGCAATTATTCTGACATTATCTTTTATCATCATTTTGGGTGGACTTGGTTTTAATGTAATGTCGAACGTATATTATTCTCTGCGCAAATCAAAAATCACTAAAAAACAAATTTTAACTCTTCATTCAAAAATTGTACTGACTATGACTAGCATTCTGATTGTTCTGGGAACGTTCGTTTTTTATATTTTTGAAAGAAAACTTGCTTTTAAAGAAATGAGTTTTCCTTCCGCTTTATTGAATGCTTTTTTTGAATCGGTAACGCTCAGAACTGCTGGTTTTGAAACTGTCAGTCAAAAAGCATTTTCAAGTCATTCGACGTTTATTGCAAAAATATTTATGCTGATTGGCGGAAGTCCCGGTTCTATGGCAGGCGGTATAAAAACTACAACTGTCTTTTTGATGCTTTTGCTTGCCTATAAAAGTGCAAATGATAAAAATTTTCCATCTGTTTTCAAAAGAGACATTTCTCTAGAATCAATAGATAAAGCAACTTCCATTTTTATCAAAGGAATCTGTTTATTGTGTATAATGACAGGATTTTTGCTTTGGAGTCAAAAGGATTTAATTTTGAATGGTGTTTTTTCTTCCGAAAGTTTGATTTTTGAAGCATTTTCTGCTTTTGGAACTGTCGGACTTTCCAAAGGAATAACTGGACTTTTGTCATCATCTGGAAAAATTCTGATTATGATTTTGATGTTTGCAGGACGTACTGGAATTACGTTTATTGCAATCAACAGTTTTGGGAAAGAAGATAATATCAAATCGTTGACAGATTATCCGAAAGAAGATGTTTTGTTGGGATAAAGAAAGAAAATAAAGAAGGTTGATTAATATGATTAGTATTGCGGTTATTGGACTTGGAACTTTTGGATGCAGAGTTGTGGAAGAGTTGATTCCTACATCAGCAGATTTAATTATTCTGGATAAAGACAGAGAAATTGTAGAAAAATATAAAAAATCTGTTGTGAACGCGTATATTACAGATGCTATTAACGAAGAAACATTACGGAAAATTATTCCTGTAAATCTGACAGCGGCAATTGTGGATATGGGAAATCAACTGGAAACTTCCATTTTGGTGACAAATCACCTGAAAAAAATCGGTGTGAATAAAATTATTGTAAAGGCAAAATCTGATGAACATGGTGAAATTTTAAAACTTGTGGGAGCAACAAAAGTGATTTATCCTGATCTGGATGCTGCAATTCATATCACGCCGATGCTTTTGTCACCAGTTTTTTTGAATTATCTTCAGATTTCTGAAAATTTTGCTATTGCAGAAATAAATGTAAAATCTGAACTTGAAGGAAAAACTTTGGCAGAAAGTGCATTGCGACAGGATTACGGAATAAACGTGATTGGATATCGTAATGACAGTGATGAGGAAATTCAAAGTGCTTCTGATCCTTCGATGATTTTGACTTCAAAGATGGTACTGCTTGTTGCAGGTTCAGCTACTTCCATTCAAAAATATTCAGATAAAAAAGCTTTTGATGATTTGGAAGCAATGGCAAATCATGATAAACTTCGTTTTGGTCATTTTCTGCGGCGAAAATAATTATTTTTCAATATCTTTTTGCTGTGCAAGTAAATCAAAAATCTTCATGCTCAAAGAAAATGAATTTTCCCAAAGATTTTCAACGCTGTCGTTTTGAGTGTGAAGATTTTTCCACGTTTTTGGAGTTTGATTTTTTAAAACATCCGAAACTTCGTTTGAAGGTAAAACTGTAATTGCGACTGCTGGAATGCCCTGCGCTATAAAACTTGCATTATCTGAATAATTGCACGGCAAACAAAACCATTTTCCATTTCCAGCTGTTCTAATAATTTTTCGGGCTTTATCTTCTAGGACAGCCATCTTTTTGATAAATGAATTCCCTGCCTTTTTTGGAATATTGTTTTCGCACAAAACTGGAACATCACCAGTTCCCATGCAGTCAAAAACAAAAACATCATCATTTATCGACAGTTTTTTAAAAAGACCTGCAATGGCAAAAGCACCTTGCGAAGTAATTCCTTCAGAGCACGATTCTTCTCCGTCTGTAAAAATAAGTCTGATATTATGAAAATCATTCTGTTTGGAAAGCTTGACTGCCCATAGCATGAGCATATAAACAGCAGCGGAATTGTCATTTGCACCAGGAGAATCTTGAAAGCGGTCATAATGTGCCACAACAGTTTTAATTTTAAAAAGAGGATTATATTGATTTGAAGGAAATTTCACATAAACGTGCTTTTTTCCTTCCAAAGGGATAACTGCAGTTTCTACACCATTTTCTGCCAGAAAATTTTGGATAAAATTCAGCCTGTCGCAGTCTGGTTTTATAAAATCTAGAAAATGTCTTGAAGAAAAACTCATATACATAATTTTGCCTTAAAATTATTTTTTTTTCAACTTTTTGGAGAATTGTCGAAGTGATTTTTTTAAGTTTTCAGCATAAAAAAAAGGGACAGACCTTGTTTTGCATATTAAAAATCTCAAACTTAGTAAGAAAAAAACACACATAAAAAAATCGCATTTGAATATTCTGAATAAACGTGTTATAATTATGCTTTAATTTTTGCTTAAGGTGGCGGATATGGATTTAAAAGGACGAAACTTTTTGACATTAAAGGATTTTTCTCCTGAAGAAATCATTTACCTTTTGGATTTGGCTGAAAATCTGAAGGAAAAAAAGAAGAAAGGCATTCCTGTAGATATTCATCGGGGAAAAAATATTGCTTTGATTTTTGAAAAAACCAGTACACGAACACGCTGTGCGTTTGAAGTTGCCGCTCATGATTTAGGAATTCAAACTACTTATCTGGCTGAAGGAAGTCAGATTGGTAAAAAAGAAAGTATTGCTGATACTGCCAGAGTTTTGGGTCGAATGTTTGAAGGCATTGAATATCGCGGCTTTGAACAGTCGCTTGTTGAAGATTTGGCTAAATATTCTGGTGTTGTTGTTTGGAATGGTCTTACTAATGAATATCATCCGACTCAAATGCTTGCTGACATGCTTACTATCCGCGAACACTTTGGAAAACTAAAAGGTCTTAAACTGGTTTATTTTGGTGATGCGCGTTATAACATTGGCAATTCTTTGTGTATTGTTTGTGCAAAGCTTGGATTGAATTTGACTTTATGTGCTCCTCAAAAATATTTTCCAAATGCCAAGTTGATTGAAGAATGTAAAAACTGGTGTAAAGAAAGCGGCGGTTCTATCAATATGGAAGAAAATGTTTCGACAGCTGCTGCTGATGCTGATATTCTTTATACTGATGTGTGGGTTTCTATGGGTGAACCTGATGATATTTGGGAAGAACGCATTAATGATTTAAAATCATATCAGGTGAATAGTGATGTTATGGCGAAAGCTAAACCTGATGCAATTTTTATGCATGATTTACCGTCTTTCCATGATTTGAATACAAAAATTGGAAAGGAAATTCATCAGAAATTTGGACTTGAAGCTATGGAAGTAACTGATGAAGTTTTTGAAAGCAGTCAGTCTGTTGTTTTTGACGAAGCTGAAAACAGAATGCACACTATCAAAGCTGTGATTGCTGCTACTCTTGGTCATAATTTTATTTAATTTTTGGGAGGATAATATGAATGCCATTATTACTGTTGTTGGCTCGGATAAAGTTGGAATTATTGCGAAAGTTTCTCAATTTTTAAGTGAACATAAAATTAATATAGCTGATATTACGCAGACTATTCTTTCTGGTAACTTTGTAATGATGATGATGGTTGATCTTGCCGCATCTGACATTTCCATTGATGACTTAAGAAATGCTATGGAAGATTTGAGTTCTGATATGGGCGTTGAAATCAATATTATGAGTGAAAAAGTTTTCAGTGCTATGCACCGAGTTTAATTTTTTAATACGACCGGTCAAGGCACGCTTCGCTCAAGGCACGCTAACGCTTAAAGCCTTGACTTCGCCGTTTTGAGGGGTTGTACTACCCCCTCAATCAGAAAAGTGTCTGTTTTATGTCAAGTAATTCAATTTTTTGTCTGAAAACAGGCACTTTTTTTATTCTCAGTTTTATTCTTAAATCATTTTATCCTTTTATTCTTTAATTTCATCACTAATCTGCCGATATACTTTGTATGAAGAAGTGTTTTTTTTCTATATTATCAGTTTTTTTTCTATTAAATAATGCTGTTTTTGCAAAAATCTTTTTTGATAAACTTGATTTGAATCAAAATGATGAACTTTTATATACTGTTACAAATGAGGCAACTGGAATTTCAAAATATAATGCACTTTTTAAAGTTAAAGTTAAAAGTGAGACGACTGATTTTTATCCTGAATGTGTTTCGTTTTTTCCTGAACAGGTTGAGTTAATTAATAATTCAAACATTTTACAAATTAGAAATTCTTATGGTACGGCTCAATATGACATTTCAAATCATTCGTTAAAAACTGTCAATACAGTTGAGCAAATACCAGAAAAACCTCTTCCTCTTTTGCCTTATGCTACAAGTTACGATGGAACCTGGTTTTGTTTTTTGCGCCAAACTTCTTTTTTGACAGCTGATCTTGTTGTAAAAAATATTTCTTCTGGTTATGAATATGTTCTTACAAAAAACAGTCAGATGAGTTATGACAAGATTCCTGCAAAATGGAGTCCTGAAAAAAATCTTCTGATTTATGAAAAAGACGGTTCTATTTATTTTTGTAATCCAACTGCTTTGCAAGGAAATGTTGAAATTGATGAAAAATATAGAAGAATAGGACGTGGCTCTATTAATAGTGTTGAATTTGCTTCTTCTAAGTTTATTATCTACGCTGATGATTCACTTCTTTATAAAATTAATACAAAAGAACTTTACACGGTAGGACTTTATTCAAATATTCTGGGAAAAGGAACTGTAATCGGGCGGCTTCCATTTAAGTTTAATCCTAAAACTGATAAATTCAGTTCTAATAGTTATGCGAATGCTTTTGTTATTATTCAAAATAAAAGACTTTTTTCTTACATGACTGTTCACAAAGATTCTAGTGATTATATGGATGTTTTATATTCGCGCCCTTATACAGATTCTAATGCTTCATTGATTGATTCTGAAATTCTTTGGGATAAAAACTCAAATCCAATTTTGTGGATAAAAAAACTTCCTTATGATAGTGATAAAGTTCGTTGCTCTGTTTATAGAATTAGTGATATTGCGGCTCAAGTTCTTGAGATAGAAGATTCTGGCGACCCTTTTATTTCTCCTGACGGTTCAAAAGTCGGTTTTTTTGCCGGTGCTGCATTTTATGTTTATGACATTAATAAATGGAACAGGATTTCATCTTTGCAAGGCGAGAGAATTGTTTCTGCAAAATGGCTGAATTCCAGAACGATTTTTGTTTGTGGCGAAAAAAGTATTCGTATGTGGGATTGCATAAATGGGGACACAGAAGTGATTGCAATTTCATCAGTAAAATCTGCATATTGGTCTACAGACGGCTCTACTATCATTATAGATAATGATACAGGTAATAATTATGAACTATTAAATGAAACAAATACATGGAAAAAAATTGGTTTGACTGCAAAACGAGAGAATTCCACTCAAAATGGAAGGTTTCGTGCATTTACAAATACTTCCGTAAACTGTAATTTTGAAAATGTTGTATACATAAGAACTTTGGGAAAAAATCCTGTGACTGTGCCTTTGTACAAAGAATCTATCAAACGAAAAATAAATCCTAAAAAAGTTTCAATCATTTTTGATGCTTACGATAATGCAGATGGCCTTGCTCAAATTATCACGACGTTAAAAAAATTCAACGTAAAAGGTGATTTTTTTATTAACGGAGAATTTATCAGACGATTTCCACAAGAAACTAAGCAAATTGTAAAAAATGAATATAACTGTAATTCTATGTTTTTTAGTTTGACTGATTTGACTGAGAATAATTTTGTGATGGATGAAGATTTTATCAGGCGTGGTCTTGCACGAAATGAAGATGAATTTTACCAGTGTACGGAAAGTGAGCTTTCGATTTTCTGGCATGCACCTTTTTATAAAACAACTGAGCAAATTATTGAATATGGAAAAAACGCAGGCTACACTTACATAGATTTGAAAACTGAAAATCTTGAACAGTCTGATGATAATCCTTTTGACGTCATTCAAAGATATTATACAAAAGCGATAAAAGATGGTGGCGGCATAATCCCTGTAACTGTCGGTTTTTCTTCTGCTTATGAAAAAGAATTTTTGTATAATCATCTTGATTTGCTGATATGTGCCCTTATTGATGCTGGGTTTGAATTAGTTGGCATAAATGAATTGTAAAAAACACAAAAATTAGTTATAATTCCAATAATTTGTTATTGAGGTCTATATATGTCTTTGGAAAAAATGCGGAATATTGGAATTATGGCACATATTGATGCCGGAAAAACTACAACAACAGAACGAATTCTTTATTATACAGGAAAAATTCATAAAATCGGTGAAATTGATGACGGTCAGGCTACAATGGACTGGATGGCTCAGGAACAGGAGCGAGGAATTACGATTTGTTCGGCTGCCACAACAACTTACTGGAAGAACTATCAGATAAATATAATTGACACACCAGGTCACGTTGATTTTACAGCAGAAGTTGAACGTTCACTGCGCGTTCTTGATGGTGCAGTTGCTGTGATTTGCGCTGTTGACGGTGTTCAGCCTCAAACTGAAACTGTATGGAAGCAGGCTGATGAATTTAATGTTCCAAGAATTTGTTTTATGAATAAAATGGATAGAATTGGTGCAGATTTTTTTGGTTCGATGGAAGATGTACAGCAAAAGTTTGGCATTGAACCTCTTGCTCTCCAGATTCCAATTGGTGAAGGTCCTGATTTTGAAGGTGTCATCGATTTGATAAAAATGAAGGAACTTCGCTGGTCCGAACAAGATGAAGGAGAAACAATCACTGAGTCTGAAATTTCAGCTGAGCGTTTAAGCGATGCTCAAAAATGGCATGATAAGCTTGTTGAAACTGTTGCTGCTTCTGATGACAATCTTATGGAAATTTATCTTGAAGGTGGAGAAATTTCCGTTGAACAAATCAAAACTGCTATCCGTAATGGCACAATAAACAGAACTTTTGTACCTTTTGTAATGGGAAGTGCAAGACATAATCAGGGTGTGCAGCCATTAATCGATGCAATTGTTGATTATCTTCCATGCCCAACTGATGTTCCAGCTGCAAAAGGAATTAAATTCAAAAAAGATGAACAGGAAAACATAGAAATTCCTTGTGATGTTTCAAAAATGCCTTTAGGTCTTGTGTTTAAAATTCAATATGACAGAGAAATGGGACCTTTGTGTTATGTTCGAATGTATTCAGGAAAAATTTCATCAGGAACACAGATTTTTAACGTAAATAAAAAGAAACGAGAGCGTGTAAACAGAATCCTTCGCATGCATGCTGATAAATCTGAACCTATGGATAGTCTTAGTGCAGGCGACATTGCTGTTTTTATCGGGCTGAAACTTGCACAAACTGGAGATACTATTGGAAGTGAAGCGTTTAATGTTCTTCTGGAACAGCCAAAATTCCCACAGCCTGTAATTTCTGTTGCTCTTGAGCCAGAAAGCATGAGTGAAAAAGATAAAATGAATGAAACTCTTGCAATTCTAAGTCGTGAAGATCCAACTTTTACAAGTCACGAAGATGCAGAAACTGGTCAGCTTATTATTTCAGGTATGGGAGAACTTCATCTTGATGTTTTAGTAACAAGAATGCGTGATGATTTTGGTGTTAAATGTAATGTTGGCGCACCTCAAGTTACTTATCGTGAATCTGTTAGCGGAAAAGCGGAATCCAGTGAAGACTACAGCCGTGTTCTTGCAGGAAAAGAAAACACTGCTGGTTTAAGAATCAGTGTGGAACAGCGGGAGCAGGGAAGTGGAAATTCCTATGAAGTTTGCTGCAAACATTCTGATGTGCCTGAAGAAATTATGGCAGCAATTGAAAGTGGTTTTAAATCTGCATTGGATTCTGGAATTAAATATGGATATCCTTGTACCGATATTGGCGTAAAAGTTTTAGAAATTTCATACAATGAATTAACTTCTACAACTTTTGCTTTTGAAGCATGTGCTGCTCAGGTTTTTGACAAAGCATGTAATTTAGCAAATCCAGTAATCCTGGAACCTGTAATGAATGTTGATATTTCTTGTCCTAAGGAATTTGTTGGTCCTGCAAGTAGCCAGCTCAGTCAGCGAGGCGGAAGTATAATGGGACAGGATTCAAAAGTTTCTGGTGAAATAATTCACGCTCAGGCTCCAATGGCAAATATGTTCGGTTTTACAACAAATCTTCGTTCAGCAACTCAGGGGCGTGCTAGTTTCAGTATGGAATTCAGTCATTTCCAGATAAAAGCTGGCGGATTGACTAGCTACTAAAAAGTTTTATTTATATTTTTTTTCCTTGACGTTTTTCCATAGTTTTTACTATCTTTTTTGTAAGAGGTAACGCTATGGAAAATAAGAAATATTTAAATGCAGATGATTCAAATCCAAATAAGATGGGCTGGATGAAAGGTTTTCCTCCAGAAGAAAACAAATGTATTTCCGCAGGCGACGGTTCTTTTTTTGAATTTCCAGCTTTGCGTTACAGCGTAAATCATATCAGAGAACTATATCCTACAAGAGCGGTAGAAGCTGGGGCAAAAAAGTTTAAATTCAAATCAAAAATTGACAGACAGATTGAGTCTATCACTTTTGTGCCGTGGAATGAAAAACAACCTGTTACCTGGAATGATTTTTTGGAACGGAACTACACAGACGGCATCATCATCCTGCATAAAGGAAAAATTGTTTACGAAAAATATCCTGCAGGACTCAAACAAAATGGAGTTCATTCTGCAATGTCGGTGAGTAAATCTTTTACTGGAATTTTGGCTTCGATTTTGATAGATGAAGGAATAATCAATCCTGAAAAACTTGTTACTGATTATATTCCCGAATTACACGATTCTGGGTTTGCAGGTGCAACTGTTCGTAATGTTTTAGATATGACCACAGCGATTGAATACAGTGAAGATTATACAAATCCTAACGCTGAAGTCTGGAAGTTTTCCGCTTCTGGAAATGTTTATCGTCCAGCAGATTATTCTGGTCCAAAAAATTATTATGAATACATAAAAACTGTAAAAAAAATTCCGAACCAGGAACACGGACAATTATTTGGCTATAAAACAGTGAACACAGAACTTACAGCCTGGATAATTTCAAGAGTAACTGGAAAAAGCATTACGCAGCTGCTTTCTGAAAAAATCTGGAAACCGATGGGTGCGAATTATGATGGATTTTATCAGGTGGGGACGGCTGGAATTGCTTTTGCAGGCGGCGGTTTTAGTTTAAATCTTCGTGATATGGCACTTTTTGGTGAACTTTTGAGAAACGGTGGAAAACAAGAAGGCAAACAGATTTTGACGAAAAAAGCTATTTTGGAAGTTTCGCAAGGCGGAAGTCAGGATGCTTTTAAAAATAGCGGTGAATATCCACTTTTGAAAGGCTGGAGTTATCATAATATGTGGTGGATAACGAATAACAGTCACAAAGCGTATATGGCACGAGGAGTACACGGTCAGGCAATTTATATTGATCCGAAAGCTCAAATGGTGATTGCAAGATTTGCTTCAAATCCTCTTGCATCAAACAAATACATTGATCCGATTTCAATTCCAGCTTATGAGGCAATTGCTGATTATTTGCTGCAAAAATAGAAAATAGGACAAATGTCGAGTTTTAAATTTTTATTCTTTGGGTGGCTTTTTGCTTCGCAAAAAACAGGCTTTTCAGGGTTCCGCTATCGCTTCATTCCTTCGCTACGCTTCGGAACTGGCTACGCCAGCCCTTACAATCCTTGCCACTGTTTAAAATTAAAAAACTCGAAATTGAACCAAATAATTCTATTTGCAGATTTTACAAATTAATTTAATTATTTTGTAATGCGTTTGCCCTGACTCAATCATTCATTTTACAAGAAGCGATTTTATTTGTATAATCAGAATATGAATTTACTTTCTATTAATAATCTTTCAAAAATCGGACGAGAAAAACCTTTATTCACTGGAGTTACATTTGGACTGCAGGAAGGTGAAAAAGCGGCACTTATCGGACGCAATGGAACTGGAAAATCGACTTTATTAAACACAATTGCCGGGGTTTTACAGCCAGATGAAGGAACTGTTGTTTTTAATAAAGATGCCGGTGTTTCATTTTTGCCACAAAATCCTGAGTTTTTAAGCGAAGATACAATAAAAACTCATATTTTTAAAAGTAATTCCCCAAAACTTCAGATAATCAAATCTTATTTTGAAATATGTGAAAAACTTTCTGAAAATCCTGAGTCTGCCGGCATTCAAAAAGATTATCAGCAGATTATGCTTAAAATGGAGCAGCAGGATTTGTGGAATTATGAAGCGCAGATTTCTTCTATTTTGACAACGCTCGGAATTTCAAATCTGAACTTAAAAATGGGAAATCTAAGTGGCGGAATGCTTAAAAAAGTTGCACTTGCGCAGGTTCTTGTGGAAGATACTAAAATCCTGCTCCTAGATGAACCGACAAACCATCTTGATATTTCAACAATTTCCTGGCTGCAAAATTATCTTAAAGATACAAAACGTTCGGTTTTGATGGTTACTCACGACAGATACTTTTTGGATGCGGTGTGCAATAACATTTATGAACTTGCACGCAATAAACTAAAACTTTATGTGGGAAATTATTCTGAATATCTTGAAAAAAAATCTGTGGAAGCAGAGATAGAAGAAAATACAGAACGGCGCATTGAGTCAGTTTTACGTTTTGAAAGAGAATGGCTTTTGCGCGGACCTTGTGCACGTGGAACTAAAATAAAAGCAAGAATCCAACGGGATGAACAACTTATCAACCGCGAAAAATTTCAGGCAGATAAAGGATTTACTTTTGAAGTAAAAGGGAAAAGACTTGGAGGAAAAGTACTAGAACTTCATAAAATTTGCAAGAATTTTGAAAAAGCTGGAAAAGAAAATGAAAAGAGTGTACCCGTCATAAATAATTTTAGTTACGTTTTTACAAAAGGTCAGAAAATAGGAATTTTTGGAGATAATGGCTCGGGAAAATCTACTTTACTCAATTTGATTACTGGAAATCTTTTACCTGATAGCGGAACTGTAGATATAGGTTTGAACACAAAATTCGGATATTACACTCAAAATCCTGTTTTTACAGATACAAATTTAACCGTTTTGGAATATATAAAAGAAACGGCTGAACACATGACGCTGAATAACGGAACAAAGGAAGTTAGTGCCGCAAAATTTCTGGAAGAATTTGGTTTTGAAGGGAAAATTCAGTACTCGCCGGTGTCAACTTTGTCTGGCGGTGAACGAAAACGTCTTTACCTTGTCAGACTGCTGCTGGAAAATCCAAACTTTTTGATTCTGGATGAACCTACAAACGATTTTGACATTTTTACAATGAACATTTTGGAACAATTTTTGATAAATTACGAAGGCTGTCTTCTTCTTGTAAGTCATGACCGTTATTTTATGGATAAAACTGTTGACAGTCTTTTTGTCATGGAAGAAGATGGAAGCATAAGCGGTTTTGTCGGAAAATGCAGCGAATATATCGAATATCGTGAAGAATTGATAAAGGAAAACAAACAGAAAAAAAATCAGACAGAACAAAAACCAAAAAAAGATGATGAAGACAAAGAAAAAAAACAGGGACAGACCTCGAATGAAAAGCAAAAAAAGCAGAAACTCACTTTTAATGAAAAAAAAGAATTTGACTTACTGAACGAAGAAATTCCTATACTGGAAAAAGAGCAGAAATCTCTTGAAGAAAAAATGTCGTCATCTGATTTTGCCCAGATTCAAAAAGCTACAGAACGTTATCAGGAAATTTCAAAACTTCTTGATGAAAAATATGAACGATGGGAAATTCTTGCGGAAAAAAGTAATTAGTTTTTGTGCAATGGGAAAACTATTTTTAATTGTTCACGATAAAAATTGGAATTCCAAATTTTTTATATTCTTTCAAAAGATTTTTTTGAGTTTTAAATCGTCTTAAAATCTGTTTGTAAGATAATAAATCCCGATGACGGGCTCGAAAAAACCTTTTTATTGTGTTTGATTGAACAAAAACGATAACTTCGCACATTTTAAGAAGTTCTGGAGTTTTGTAAAGAACGGTTGCGTTTAAAATCACTTTATTATGTTCAAAAATAATTTTCTGCAGCATTTTTGTGATTACAGGATAAACTATTTTTTCCTGTTTTTCCAAAAGTTCGGGAGCTGAAAAAAGAATTTTTCCAAGTTCCCGCCGGTTTATTTTTCCGTCCTCGTTCAAAAGATTAATTTTTTTTGCATGAGCAATATCATTGAAAGTGTCCAGAATCACCTGACTGGACTGCTCAATTGCCTGATGCACAAGAATATCGGCATCAACGGAAAACCAGCCTTTTTTTTCAAACTGTGAACAAACGTAATTTTTGCCCGATGCCATTTTCCCGGTTATGCAGATGAGTTTACAATTTTGAACCAAATCAATGCATCTATTTATTTTCAATGGAATTCTCCCCAGTTTTTGCCATATTCAATGCTCACGCGAAGAGGAACTTTTAGTTTGACAGCATTTTCCATCTTTTCTTTGATAAGGGAAACAGCCTGTTGAATAATTTTTTCATCTTCATCACATTCAAAAATAAGTTCATCGTGCACTTGAAGAAGAAGTTTACATGGAAGCTTGCTTTCTTTCAGGGCTTTGGAAACGTCAATCATTGCTTTTTTGACAATATCTGCGGCAGAACCTTGAATTGGAGTATTTTTTGCAATCCGCTCAGCTGACGCTTTTTCTATTTTATTTTTGCTATTGATACTGGCGATAGGACGACGACGATTAAAAATCGTTTCTACATATCCGTTTGATTCAGCTTTGGAAATTGTGTCTGACATAAATTGACTGACTGAACTGTAGGTTTTAAAATATAAATCTATAAAATTCTGTGCCTCTTTTCGCGAAATGCCCAAATCTTTTGAAAGACTGAAAGTGCCCATTCCGTAAATTACACCAAAATTGATGGTTTTGGCAATTCGTCGCATTTGAGGTGTAACTTGGTCAGGAGAAACTCCATAAATCAATGCAGCTGTTGTTTTGTGAACATCAGTTCCTTCGTTGAAAGCCCTGCACATATTTTCATCGCCAGAAAGATGAGCAAGCACAACAAGTTCAATCTGAGCATAATCGGCAGAAATCAAAACCTTTCCATCCTCTGCAGTAAAAGCACTTCGAATCTTTCTACCAGTTTCATTTCGTACTGGAATATTCTGAAGATTAGGGTCACGACAAGAAAGCCTGCCTGTTGCGGTTCCTGTTTGCACAAAATCAGTGTGAATACGACTTTCTTTATCAGTAAGTTTTGGGAGACTTTCCACATAAGTTGACAAAAGTTTTGTCAGTTCTCGATATTCCAAAATCATTTTAGGAACAATGTCAAATTCCTGCAATTCTTCCAGAACGCTTGTGTCAGTTGAATATCCTCGTTTTGTTTTTTTTCCAGTTTTAAGACCTCGTTCTTCGAAAAGAACAGTTTGAAGCTGAAGAGGAGAAGCAATATTGAATTCATGACCGACTTCGTTATAAATTTTCTTTTCAACCTCGGAAATTTTTTGTTTGAGTTCAACCGCATAATCATTAAGAATCTGAGAATCCAGATGAATACCTGAAATTTCCATTTGAGTCAAAATTGGTAGAACCGTCATTTCCATTTCAAAAAGTTCAGAAGAAATTTTTGAATTTTTTATAAAATGATGATAAAGCTGAAATGTAAAATCTGCATCTTCAGCTGCATATTTATAAGCTGTTTCAAGTGGAACATCAGCAAAGGTCTGTCCCTTTTTTACAATCTGGTCAAACTCAATTCCTTTTTTGCCCAAAAGATTTTCGCCAAGAAATTCCAAAGAAAAAGAAGATTTTCCAGTATGTTCAGGATTTTCAAGCCATGCAAAAATCATTGTATCAAAAATATGAATTTTTTGAAGGAAATCAAGAACAAAGTTTTCGGTTTTACCCTGCGATATAAACTGACCAGCAAGAACTTTTAAATCAAATTTGGCATTGTGCATCACAATCGTGACATTTTCAGCGGTAAAAAGTCTATAAAGCTGTTCGAGAATCAAAGAAAGCGAAATGTAATCAGTTTGAGAAAAAAGTTCATCAGATTCAAGCTGGACTGGAACATAAACAGCTTTTTTTTCTTCAAAACAAAGACTAAAACCAATCATTTTTGCATGAAGTGCATCGAGACTGTCCGTTTCGCTGTCATAGGCAACAATTTTAGCAGCGATTGCCAAATCAATATATTTTTTCAGCTGTTCATAATCTGTAATTGCTTTATAATTTGATGTGTCATTTTGTTCAAGTTCCGGTTTTTGTTGTTCTGCAACAGACTGATTTTCATTATCTTCGTTTTGATTTGATTTTGTTTCGCCAGATTCCGTATTTTTCTGCTGATTTTGCGCCTTTAAATCACCATTCGTTTCAACATTCAAAAATGCATAACTTTTTGCAACCTGAAAAGCTTCATAAGAGTTTAAAAGTTTTGCTGCTGAATCAAAATCATAAGAAATCGGTTCCTGCTTGAAGATTTTTTCAATTTCAGGACATTCAACTTTATCATAAAGTGTTATCAATTTTCGGCTGAAATATGCATTTTCCTTTCCTTCAATAAGTTTTTTTTGAACGGCTCCTTTGATATTATCTATATTTTCATAAATTCCATCGAGAGATTCAAAATCACAGAGAAGTTTTGATGCTGTTTTATCACCAATTCCTTTTACACCAGGAACATTATCAGCTTTATCTCCGCAAAGTGAAAGCAAATCAAGCAATTTATCAGGATAAACACCCCATTCTGCTTTTACACCTTCAGCACCTGTTACTTTCCATGTGCTGGCTCCTGCTTCTGGTTTTAAAATCTGTGTAGTTTCGCAAACAAGCTGCATCAAATCTTTATCACCGCTCAAAATGTGGCATTTTCGCCCGGTTTCTTCACATTTTTTTGCAACAGTTGCAACAATATCATCAGCTTCGTAGCCGTCACACTGCAAAACAGGAACTCCGAGAGCCTGAAGAATATCACAAATCCATGGAATTTGAGCATGCAAGTCTTCTGGAGTTTTATCACGAGTAGCTTTGTATTCAGGGTACATTTCATGCCTGAAAGTTTTGGTTTTGCTGTCCATCGCTGCAATCAGATATGAAGGTTTGTAATGATTAAAAATATAGTGAAGATTCCTGAAGAATCCAAAAAGTGCCGAAATATTTTGACCTTTGGAATTCGTAAGCGGACGAGAGATAAATGCAAAGTAACATCTGTAAATTAAACCGTAACTGTCTAAAATATAAATAGTGTCATCAGACTTTTCGTTTTCGATATTTGCCATAAAAAACAGTTTACACCATTTTTTAATAATTGAAAATCACTTTATTTTATAAAAAAGAATCAGAGCAAAATTCCCCTTTCCAAGTCGCCTTTCACAGCTCGCTATTCGCTCGGTCCCAGTTTTCGTGCTGAAAACCAGAATACCAGCATACGTTTTGTTTACACGAGCTTTGAGTTTTGGCACATTCAACAAAATCATTACAAAGTAAAAATCCATATGTGCCAAAACTCAAAAAAAACATTCGAAAGCAAAAAAAGGACTCGGCTTCGCCGCCTGTTCAAGCCTCGGTGCGCTGTGCAGTTTAAAACCCTGCAAATCAGACAGTCAACTGGCGAATTATTTCGTTTTTGACCTGTAAATCAGAAGCGAAGTCAGATTATAATAATACAAATAATTTTACAATTTTTTTGCTCTATTCAAAGCATCGTTAATATTTCCAAAAATGTTTTCACGACCGATTTTATCAACAAGACCAGTTTTTTTCAAAAGAAGATAAGGCTGTTTATGAATTCCAGAAATAACAATTGTAACACCTTTTCTGTCACAAGCCGCCTTACACTGTTCCAATGCACGAACACCACCAGCATCAAGATAAAGAGTACTTCTCATTCTCAAAATCAAAACTTTGCAGTGAGTTTGAGCCTGTTCCATTGCCAGTTCAAATTTACGGACAGTTCCAAAAAATAACGGACCTTCAATTTCAAAAACAAAAGTATTCTCAGGAATATCAAGTTTTTCTTCAGGCATATCATTTTTGATTCCGGCAGCAATAGAATTCTCGTGATTTTGAACTTCCGACAAATCAATCATTTTTTTGATAAAGAAGAAAGCAGCAAAACCAAGTCCAACTTCAATAGCAACAGTCAAATCAATAAAGACAGTGATTAAAAAAGTTACAACAAAAACACAAATGTCAGACTTTTGACCTTTCAACAAAGCACGAATTGCTGGAAAACCAGCCATATTCCAGGCAACATTAATCAAAACAGCAGAAAGAGCAGCCATTGGAATGTAAGCAGCATATTTTCCAGCAAAAAGCAAAATCAAAAGAAGTGTAATCGCATGAATAATCCCAGCTACAGGAGTTTTACCACCATTTTTAATATTTGTTGCAGTTCTAGCAATAGCACCAGTTGCAGGAATTCCCCCAAAAAGCGGGCTTGCAATATTTGCAATTCCCTGTGCAATCAGTTCTGTATTAGAATCATGTTTTGAACCAATCATACCATCAGCAACAACAGCCGAAAGCAAAGATTCAATGGCAGCAAGAACAGCAATTGAAATTGCAGTCGGAAACAAAGTTGTAATTGTTTTTAAACTAAAATCAGGAAGTTGAGGTGCCGGCAAAGTATTAGGAATCACATAATGAACTCTTCCATCAGCAAAGTTTCCAATAGTATCAGTTTTAAGTCCGCAAGTTTTTTCCAGAATAATACTTACAACAGTTGCTAAAATAATCACAACAAAACTACCAGGAATTTTTTTAATAAACTTAGACCAGATAAAAATAAAAGCAAGACAAACAGCCGCCATCACAAAAGAATATATATTAATAGAAGAAAATGATTTTGCATAAACAATCATCTTTGGCAAAAAATCACCAGGCATCTTGGAATACTCTTCACCAAGAATTGTCATCGGCGTAGAAAAATCTGGCATAAGTCCAAAAAAATCACCAAGTTGACCAGCGGCAATAGTCACCGCAATTCCTGCAGTAAAACCAGTCACAATAGTGTATGGAATAAACTTTACAAGTCCACCCATTTTGAAAACGCCAAGCAAAATCAAAAGAATTCCGGCTAATAAAGTCGCAGTCGCAAGTCCCGAAAGTCCATATTGGGAAACAACCCCATAAACAATAACAGCAAAGGCACCAGTAGGCCCGCCAATCTGTACACGACTTCCGCCAAAAGCCGAAATACAAAAACCCGCAATAATAGCCGTAAAAATTCCAGCTGCAGGATTCACACCAGATGCAATAGCAAACGCAATAGCAAGTGGCAAAGCCACAATACCAACAATAATACCTGCGATTAAATCAGAAAAAAAAGTTTTAACATCGTAGGTTTTTAACGAATTAAGTAATTCAGGTTTAAACATAATGCGATATTTTGAAACTTTTTTGATTTTTTTGCAAGTAGTATAGACAGTTTGTGTATTATAGAAAATTCGGGCGTGCCCATTCGCTTCGCTTCTGGTCGGGCGTTCCAGAGTTCCGCTATCGCTCCAGCCGCTTCCCTCGCTTCGCTCAGTCCAGTGGCCGCTTCGCGCTCTTCCATGCCCTCACGCAGGGACACACCTTGTTTTAAACATCATTGTTTTTGAGTTTTGGCAAAAGTGGATTTCCATTATTTAGTTTTCTATAAGTGCCAAAACTCGCAGCATGTGCAAACAAAAACGTTCATTGGTGTTTATACAAACAGCACATGCAGGGACAGACCTAGATTAAAAATGATCTGCACCCAAAAAATGTGACAGTTTTAAAAGTCACTGGTGTCGAATTGGTGACACTTTTATATTTTTAGTCAGCTGTAATACAGCATATTTATTTTACTGCAACCGTTTGAGAGACAAAAGTGTTTCTTCTGTTTCAAAACAGTTACAGGTTTTTATAATTGCAAATACTCTGATGTCTGTTAATCTTTTATGACCATCAGATATGTCCCTTTCGGATTTTTTGCGAAAAAAAAATAATCGTTTTAAACTGTATATTTAATTAAATTCAATTCCAGATAAATCTAATCCAAGTGATTCAAGTTTTGATTTTATATTTTCTTTGTTTGCCCAAATTTCTGGTTCGTAGCCTTTACCTTCTTCTAAATAATTTTTTGGTAAATATTTTACAAAGGATGTACTTGGCAAATAAAAAAAGATTCCATTTTCTTCATAGCTAACACAATTACCATAAACTTGCGCACCACCAGAATGTGTTCCTATCAATGTAAAATCAAGTAAATCTTTGAATTCCGCTGCCATTATCCAAACTTCGCCAGCAGAATAACTCCAATTGTCTTGAGTAACAAAAATTTTTCCTTTGTAATTTTCTACATATAAATTTCTAAAAAATTCGTATTGCTGCCCATTACCACCGCCAGAATTTGAACGAAAATCTAAAATAATAAAATCGTATTTTAACGCTTCATAAGCAAGATTAGAAAAATTAGCATAATCTGGCCAGTTAATATTACAACTGTTGTATCTTAAATAATATGTGTTTGATGTTGTTTTCTTTATAAAAGTAGGATATGGATCATCACTTTTTATAGAATCTTTATCAAAAATTTGATTCTGCTTATATTCAAAACCATTATTATTGTTTATGGAAAGATGTGTATCGTTAATACATTTATCAAAAAGATTTTTAATTTAATCATAATTAGATACTTTTTTCCAAGCGTCTTTTGTAAAACCTTGTTTTTTCATTTCAGAAAATCCTACATAATGTTTTTTCAACATATGATAAATTATATCTTTTTCTTCATTAAAGTTTGTCTTAGAATTGCATGAAAGCAAAAAAAATGAAGATAAAACTAAAAAATAGAATCTAATTTTTTTATTACTCACAACTTCTCCTTATTTTTAGGATTTTATGATACATCAAATTTTTGTTTCTTCCAATTGTGATATTGCCTTAAATAGAAAAATACTTGTAGCCCCGTTTCTACGCATACATTCTGTTAGTTTTCAGTTTTCTTAAAACTAACGGCGCAGGTAGTAAGAGTGTTCATCCAAAATAATAACGTAGGACCTGCGCCAGCGTTAGGGACTACTTGTAGCCCCGCTGCTAATCTTTTATCTTCTACGTAAGGGATTGCAGCCCGGCAGGGGTCGGATTTTTGCGGAGCGAAGCGGAGCAAAAAGCTGTCATTGAGGGGGTAGTACAACCCCTCAAAACGGCGAAGTCAAGGCTTTAAGCGTT
>CAMEET010000015.1 GCA_945915085.1 uncultured Treponema sp.
GGACTGAGCGAAGCGAGGGAAGCGGCTGACCGTTAGGGAACTGCGAAACAGCTCGGTTTTGCGCAGCAAAATGTGCCCTAAAAAAGGGACAAACCTTGTTTATGTTAACGAGGTCTGTCCCCATTTTAAATCCCATTTTTTAATCTTTACTTTTAATCTTAAAATTATTATAATTTAATTATATAATTTTATATGAGGTGATTTATGGAATTGAAAGGCTCTCAGACAGAAAAGAATCTTCAGACTGCTTTTGCTGGAGAATCACAGGCACGAAACAAATATACTTACTTTGCTAGTAAAGCAAAAAAAGAAGGATATGAACAGATTGCTGCTATTTTCGAAGAAACTGCAAATAACGAAAAAGAACACGCAAAAATGTGGTATAAACTTCTTAATGATGGCATCGGAACAACTGCCGAAAACTTGAAAGAAGCAGCTGATGGTGAAAACTATGAATGGACAGACATGTACGACGGTTTTGCAAAAACTGCACGCGAAGAAGGTTTTGATTACATTGCAAAACTTTTTGAAGGTGTTGCTGCCATCGAAAAACATCACGAAGAACGCTATCGAAAGCTTCTGAAAAATGTTGAAGACAAAGTTGTATTTTCAAGCGACGGAGATGCAATCTGGCAGTGCCGAAACTGCGGTCACATTGTGGTAGGAAAAGAAGCTCCACAAGTTTGCCCAGTTTGTGCTCATCCACAGGCATACTTCCAGGTTGAAGCTCAAAATTACTAATTTTTTCTGACAGCTGGACTGATTTTTTGTTCCGGCTGTCACCTTTTTTATCCGACAGCGACCAGATTTTTCTTTCTGCAAAAGTCTGAAAATCTGGCTTTCCATTATTTTTAAAAGTTTTTTATTGCAATCCCAAAAAATGACACAGATTACAGAAAAAGATTTAAACTATCGTATTGTAAAAGATAAACATTTCCGTTCGATTTTCAGAAAAAGCGTTTACAGCCGGGTTGTTCTGAATTTTTTACTCATCGCTATTCAGATTTTTATCTTCCTGTTGTTTTTGATAAAATTTCAGCCGTATGTTGAAATCTATTTTGGAAGTTCCATTCTCATTTCTACATTCTTTTTGATGTATCTGGCAAACTGTAAAGGAAAAAATGAGTTTAAACTTGCATGGCTTGTTCCTGTCATCATTTTTCCGCTTTTTGGAATTTCTGCATATTACCTTTACCATTCAAACACCGGCGGTCTAAGTCAAAAATATAAACTCAAAAAACTTAAAGAAGAAACAAACAAATATTCTCCACAGAAAGAAAAAGTTGACCAGATTCTTTCAGAGTATCCTGAAGCAAAAGGTCTTTCAACTTATCTGCTGAATTCAGGAAATTATTATCCTCACGGAAAAAATCAGATTAGTTATTTCCCAAGCGGCGAAAAATTTTATCCAAGTCTTGTTGATGATTTACAAAACGCAAAAAAATTCATTTTCATTGAATATTTTATTATTGATGTAGATAAAACATGGGCTTCAATCCTGCGAATTCTTGAAAAAAAGGTTACTGAAGGTGTGGAAGTACGCGTTCTTTTTGATGGACTTGGTTCTCCTAGTGCTTCTTCCAAAAAATATCAGAAATATTTGAGACAGCAGGGCATCAAAGTGCATTCATTTTCTCCGCTGATTCCGTTCTTTTCGACACATCAAAACAACCGTGATCACCGCAAAATTGTCGTTATTGACGGAAATGTCGCTTACACTGGCGGATTAAATATTTCAAATGAATATATGAATGTCGAAATGCAGCAAAATAGATTTAAATATTGGAAGGATAATGCAATTCGCATCCAAGGTTCAGCAATTCAGAATTTGACAAAACTTTTTCTTGAAGACTGGAATATTCAGGTGAAAAAAAAGCATTTCAAAGATGGATATAACTCAATAGATGACTTTGAAAAATATCTGAATCAGGATTATCCGGCTTTTGATTGCGATGGTGTTATTATTCCTTATGGTGATGATGCTTCAAACAGCTGCGATATTGCAGAAAATGTGTACATTCACATCATTTCTACAGCAAAAAAATATCTTTACATTACCACGCCATATATGGTCATTGATAATCAGCTGATGGATGCACTTATTTTTGCAGCAAACCGCGGAGTTGACGTAAAAATAATTGTTCCGTCTGTTCCAGACCACATGATTACGTTCTACGTTGGAAAAACTTTCTTGAAAACTCTTGTTCAAAACGGTGTGCAAATATATTTATATGAAAAAGGATTTATCCACGCAAAAACTTTTATCAGCGATGACTCTGTTTCTACGGTCGGTTCTGTGAATCTGGATTACAGAAGTCTTTTCCATCATTTTGAATGTGGTGCCGTACTTTATAATTGTCCAACCACAGCAGATATTAAAGAGGATTTTACAGAAACTTTGCAGGACTGCACAAAAATGACGCTTGCAGACTATAAAAAAATCCCGATTTTCTACCGCATGATTGCAAGAATCCTTAGAGTTTTTGCTCCATTAATGTAAATCTGAATAATAAATCAAGTTAAAGAAGACTCTCGACGGTTTTGTTTTGTTTAAATAGGGACAGACCTTGCGTGTGAAAACAGGGACAGACCTTGTTTTCGTTGCCAATATTTCGCACATAGTAAAACTTGAAGATTGTTCAATTTTTGTGCATAATAAACATGAGTTAGTGTGAAACCATTAGCACGATTTATGGCACAGACTAATCTTTACTGCGATTTAATACTAGAAATTGCAACTATTAAAAATATAATGAGGTTAATATGAAACAAATTTTACCTGCTTCGCTTCAGGAAAACGCTTTCGAAATGATTGGAAAAGACTGGATGCTTATTACCGCACAAAAAGGTGATAAGGTGAACACAATGACTGCAAGTTGGGGCGGTCTTGGTGTAATCTGGAACAAAAATGTTGTGACTGTTTATATCAGAAATTCGCGTTACACAAAAGAATTTGTGGATAGTCAGGAAAAATTTTCTATCTGCGTGATGCCGCAGAATTTCAGAAATGAACTTTCTTATTGTGGAAAAATTAGTGGTCGCGATGAAGATAAAATTGCAAAATGCGGATTTTCGGTTACTCATCATAATGCGGTGCCATATTTTGAAGAAAGCCGTCTTGTTTTGATTTGTAAAAAACTTTATGCGCAGGAAATGAAAGCTGAATGTTTTACGAACGAAGGCAAAAATCTTGCAGAAACTTTTTACAAAGACAATGATTGGCATGTAATGTATATTGCCGAAATTGAAGATATTTTGGTTGCGGATTAATTATTATAAATTATTATATATGAAAAAAATTGTTTTTATTTTTTGCTGTATTTTTATCTTTTTATCAGCTGGTTGTGTAAATTTACAAAAATCCCCTGGAAATGTGGAAAATTCCAATGGGGAAAATTCTTATACCGATTCAATCACTGAAAAACTGATTTTTCCTTTTGATGCGGAGCATCAGCAGCTTGAGATTTTTTCGCCGGAACAATGGGGTTTATGGAGTCGAACCGAAAACAAGCTATCTCATGAATTTTCTTCTGAAGATAAAATCTTTTCTATTGAATATAAAGCTTCTGATGATTTTTCTATTTCCATAAATAATGAAATGAATGTTTCAGAAGGCGAGATGTACTTGTTTGCTTCAAACATTTTTCTGCCAAAAGGAAACATCAGCGCGAATTTTATTCTTTATGATGAGAATAATAATGTTATTGATTGGTGTGGAGGAATTACAACTTTAACTCCAGCTAACGGTTATCAAGCACTTTATTGTTTAATTTTTGTAAATTCAGAAATCAAGAAGATACGACCTCGTTTTACGGGCGAAGGCAATACAATTGCAAAAATTAAAAACACTTCACTTTATAAAATCGAAAATATGCAGAACATGAATTCCTGCATTGAAAACGAATATCTTAAAGTCATCTGTAATGCTCAAACTTTATCAGTGAATGTTTTTGATAAAAGAAACGGTATACTTTACGAACAGTGTTCTGAAAATCTTAAAGGAATCATTTTTACAGAATCATCTGTTTTGGAGAATGAAATCCAATTAACTTCGTATGACAAAAAAGGAAAACCAATCATCAAAAGTATGATAAAATTTAACTCGGAAAATCAAGCTTCTTTGGATTACTCGCTTTCCATGCCCCATGATTATACTTTCAGCAGTTTTTCTTTTCCACAGAAATCCATTTCAAAAGAAGGTGATTATCTTGTGTTACCTGTTAATGAAGGTATGTGTTTTGATTACAATGACGAGCAGGCTTTTCATGGTGAACTCGTTACCTACAGCGGACATGGTTTATGCATGCCGTTTTTTGGGATTACGAATCAAACAACAGGTGCCGGTTTTATTTCTATTATTAAAAATCCTGACGATTGTGCGGTTGAAATAAAAATGAAAGAAACAAACTGCGTAGGGCCGAATTGGAAAAGTCAAAAAGAAAAATTTGGT
This sequence comes from uncultured Treponema sp., assembly GCA_945915085.1. Taxonomy (GTDB): domain Bacteria; phylum Spirochaetota; class Spirochaetia; order Treponematales; family Treponemataceae; genus Treponema_D. The sequence continues at coordinate 4,451 of CAMEET010000015.1, forward strand.
TACGATAGAAATATGACACAGACTTTTTTTACTGAAGGCGGTCATGTTGCAATTGCAAAAGAGTATCGAAAATATGCAAAAGAAAATGGAACTCTCATTACATTTGAAGATAAAAAACAGCAGAGAGGATTTGAGGGTTCTGAAAGAATAAATAAACTTATGGGTGCAGCAAATATCTGGTGCTGGTATTATGATTGGGAAGGTCATACTGCGGATATTTTAGTCAGCCAGATTCTTGATTCTGGAATTGACAGAATATTGTGGAGTCATAATCAGGATAAAGAAGTAATTTCTAAACTCAACGAAATGGGAGTTTTAACCAGTAGATATGACATTTATCAGGATGTTATGAATCCTGCAAATTATGATTTAGTGAGTTATGTTTCTGATGACTGGCTGCCACAGGCTTATCCAAATGATATTGCAATCAACAAAGATGGAAGTTTCGTACAAGCATGGGGTGTAGAAAGAAAAGATAATAACGGATATATAAACTGTGTTGCTTTGTGTGATATTACAGCTCCAAAATATGCGCGTCAGAAAATTCAAGATGAATTAGTGCAAAAGAATTTTGGTTCACGTTTTTTTGATACTACTACAGCAAGTTCATTACGTGAATGTTATTCATCTGCGCATCCAATGACAAGAACGGACAGCCGCAAGAGCAGATTTGAGCTTTTAAGCATAAGTAGTCTTGAACACAAACTTGTTACAGGTAGTGAAACTGGCATGGATTTTGTAGTTCCTGTTTGTGATTATTTTGAAGGAATGATGAGTCTTGGTCCGTATCGACGAGAAGATGCGGGACGAGATGTTGATAAATTTTTTGATAACGTTCCATCACAAATTCTCGAATATCAATTGAATGAAAAAAGACGATTACCGCTTTGGGAATTGGTTTATCATGACTGTTGTGTTGCTTATTGGTATTGGGGAGACCATAACAATACATTTAATAACCAATTGATTTGGGATAAACGAGACAATTTTAATGCTTTGTATGCTGTTCCGCCAATGTATTGGATAAAAGATGAAGAACATTTCCAAAAAAATAAAGAACGTTTTGTAAAAAGTTACAAAGCCAGTTCTGAAATAACTCGAAAGGCAGCTGGATCAGAAATGATTTCACATGAATTTCTTACACCAGACAGAACAGTTCAGCAAACAAAATTTTCAAATGGATTGACAGTAACTGTAGACTTTTCTACAAACCAGATTTCATTTAATTAATATGGATTTAGAAAACTCAAAAAATTTGAGAAAACAGGTATTTAATTGTAAATTTGCATAAAACTTAATCGAGATCTGTCCCTGTACTTCTGTTTACATTTCTTCTTTTTTCGAATTCAAAATTCTGAAGGAATTTTTTTGCGCGTTCGGTTTTTGGATTTGTCCAGAATTCTTCGGGTGTGCCTGTTTCTACAATCTCGCCACCGTCCATGAAGATGATTTTGTCGGCAACGGCACGTGCAAACTGCATTTGATGTGTTACGATGAGCATGGTTTTTCCTTCATTTGCAAGATTCATCATTACATCTAAAACTTCGCGAACCATTTCAGGATCCAGAGCAGCGGTGACTTCGTCAAAAAGCATTACTTCTGGATGCATACAAAGCATGCGCACTATGGCAACTCGCTGTTTTTGTCCTCCTGAAAGTTGACGTGGAAATGCATTTTTTTTATCTGCAAGTCCTACTCTTTCAAGCCACATTTGTGCTTCTTTTTCTACTTGCTCCATATCAAAATTTAGATTATGTGCGTGTTTTGGTCCCAAAAGTATGTTTTTCATGACATTTAGATGTGGAAATAAATCGTAACTTTGAAAAACCATTCCAATTTTCTGGCGAATAAGATGCATATCCTTTGTTCTGTTTGAAATCACTTCTCCATCCAAAAGAATTTCACCTTGTTGTATTTGTTCTAATCCATTTATGCAGCGTAAAAAAGTTGATTTACCACAACCAGAAGGTCCTAAAATAACAATTACTTCTCCTTTTTCTACATTCAGAGAAACATTTTTCAAAATTGTGTTTTCATCGAATAATTTTGTGATATTTTTGATTTCCAACAATGCCATATTATTTAATCCTTTTTTTTGAACGCACAATTAATTTCCACGAATATAATTTTGCGTTAGCGCTGGGAGCACCTGCGAAGCAGTCCACTCCATTGGTTTTCTTTCTGTTTCGCTTCGGAGGGGATGAGCGTTAGCGAAGTGCGGACATAGCGACCCGAAGCGTAAGCGAAGGGGAACGCCCTATTTTTTTTGTTTATTCTCAATCACTTTTGCAAGCAGACTTAAAATCCAACATACAAAAAAGTACATCATAAAAATAATAAAATATACTGCTATACTTGCTGTAGGTATTTTTATTCTATTTGCTTCGATGATTTGCTGCCCAATTTTAACTACTTCAATTACACCGACAAAAACTACAAGAGATGTGGTTTTTATCATGCGAGTAATAAGGTTCATGCTCAACGGAATAAGAGAACGTAATGTCTGCGGAATTATGATGTAAAAAAAGATTTGACGTTCTGTAAGTCCAATTGCACGTCCGCTTTCATACTGATGTTTTGGGACGCTTTCGAGTGAGCCCCGAACTAAATCTCCCATTTCGGCAGTTCCCCAAAGTGTAAAAACCAGGATGCTTGCGGCTTCGCCACTTAATGAAATGTTGAACGCACGTGTCAGTCCGTAATATGCAATGAAAAGTAAAACCATTTGCGGCATGATGCGCATGAATTCGAGATATACTTTGCACGCTGCTTTGATGATTTTGTTTTTGCGCGTCATCAAAATGCCAAAAAGAAAGCCCAAAATGATGGAAAATGCTACGGAAACGAGTGCTATCCAAACTGTAACCCAAAGTCCGCCAAAAAGACGCTGAAGGTTTGTCCCCATGGTGATTACGCTGAACGACTGTTTGATGGAATTAATTATGTCCGAACTGTGCATAGCGCAATCTCCTTTCTGCAAATGCTGCCAGAATTGAAATCGGCAGGAGCAGAATTAAATAAGAAATGCACAAAAGTGTGAGGGCTTCGTCTGTTTTGTAGTAAAGTCCTATCAAATCTTTTGCAACGAACATTAAATCGGCAAGCGCAACTGCACTAAAAACCGAAGTTTCTTTTATGAGGAACATGACATTTGCACAAAAGCCTGGAATGGAAACGGAAAATGCCTGTGGTAAAATGACGTATTGCGTAATTTGACGTTTTGTAAGTCCTATACACTGTGCACTTTCTATCTGCACTTTGGAAACGCTTTCCAATGCGGAACGGAATGTTTCTTCCATATAGCTTCCGCCTAAAAAGGTAAGTCCTATGATTGCGCATTGAACTGAGGAAAGTTTTATTCCCATGCGCGGAAATGCAAAATAAAGAAAAAATAATTGTATCAAAAGCGGTGTGTTTCGTGAAAACTCAATGTAAACGCTGACTATTTGACGAAGTACCGGCACTTTGTAATATTTGATTAATGCACAAATGAGTCCTAATATGAGTGAAAGCAGAATTCCTGCCAAAGCAAGTTTAAGCGTGAGGGATGAAGCTTCGACATACATTGGAATTACTTTTTTTATAAATTCAAAATCCATGGAGATTTTATAGTAATTTTTTTTATGAAGTTAGTCAATTGGAGAAAATTGATTTTGATTGTTGATTAATTCTTCCACTTCTTCTTTTTTTAGTGGAATATTATGGACGTAAGCTGATTTATTTTTTTCTATTTCTTCGATGTCCCATTTCTTTCCTTTATTTATTCCGGGGCATTCTTTTGCACATTCCAACCATGTTTCTTTATCGTTTATCATCCAATCCCAAAATGGATAAGTGGAACATTGTATTGGACGAGCTTGATATGCCGAACAACCATTATTCCACAAAATGCAATCATAATTCTTTTTTTCTTGTAATGCCAAGACTTTTGTACCGTAATAATAATCTGCCCAACGACAATATTTTTCTACAAAATCTTTGATTTTCATTTTGAAATGATTACACAAAACTTGTAAATCGCGTTTGGAAAGGTAAACAAAACCAGGTGAATGACCGCAGCAAAAACTACAGCGTTGACATTCAAAATTTAATCCATCTTTATAGAATTTTTCACACATATTTTTATTGATAAATGCGGTAATAGCTTTTATGCCATTAAGCCGCGCACAAATATTTCTACTCCAATTGCTATTAAAATAGTTCCACCCAAAATTTCAGCTTTTCTGCTTAATTTTGCTCCAATTTTTTTACCAATTGCAAGTCCGAAAATACAAATGATAAAAGTAACAACAGCTATGATTAATGAAGCAATGAATGCCATTGACAGACCATAATCTGCAATTGTAAATCCAACTGAAAGTGCATCGATTGAAGTAGCAATTCCCTGTAAAATGATGACAGAAGTTGTCAGAGTGATTTGTTTGTTATCTTCATCTTTTCCATGCACTGTTTCAATAATCATTTTTCCACCAATATATAATAGAAGAAAAAGTGCTATCCAAGGAACTAATGGTTCAAAGGCAGCAAAAAACTTGGTTATTGTATGAACACAAATCCATCCTACTAATGGCATGGCAAATTGAAAAAAAGCGTAGCAGCCTGCAATGAGAGACATTCTTTTTCCCTGCATCTGTGGTTCGTTTAATCCATTTGTAAGAGAAATTGAAAAAGCATCCATTGCAAGACCGATGCCCATTAAAATACTGTTCAGATAAAAAATTAAAAGATTCATTTATGCCTCAAGATAATAAAATATAACAAAAGTTGATGTGTTGGTCAAACACCAAAAAATATTGTGCATTGTGTAAAAATTTTTAATCAAGGTCTGTCCCTGTCTCGTGATTAAATTTAGCCACTCCCTTGTTCGTTAAGTTAGCACTAGCCGTGAGTTTTGGTAAAAATTGTTAGAAAATAAATCCGCACAAATGATAAACGAGAAAAGAGAAAAGCCATGCAATAGCACATTGGAAGAAAACTACTGAAACTGCCCATTTTGCTCCCAATTCTCGTTTGATTGCGGCAATTGCGGCAACACATGGTGTATATAAAAGGGAAAAAACAAGCATGGAAGCTGCAGCTTGTTTTGTGAGGGCAACTGTAATTCCTGTTCCGAACAGAATTTCCATTGTGGAAACTACACTTTCTTTTGCCATAAATCCACTTATAAAAGATGTGACAATTCGCCAGTCGCCAAGTCCAATCGGTTTAAAAATCGGAGCAATCAGACTGGAGATTTTTGCCATGATACTTGTAGAAGAATCAGTCACCAGATTTAATCTGAAATCGAAACTCTGCAGAAACCACACCACAATTGTTGCAAGCAGAATAACAGTAAATGCTTTTGTGATAAAATCTTTAGCTTTTTCCCATAAAAGTTGTGCTACGTTTTTGAGTCCTGGCATGCGGTAATTTGGCAATTCCATTACAAACGGAACCGCTTCGCCTTTAAAAATGGTGCTTTTGAATACCAAAGCAACAAGTATTCCCACAACAATTCCCAAAAAATACAAACCAGTCATGATTAATCCGCCTTGGCTTGGAAAAAAGGCGTTTACAAAAAATGCGTAAATCGGAAGTTTTGCAGTACAACTCATAAAAGGAGTCAAAAGGATAGTCATGCGTCTGTCTCTGCGGCTTGGCAATGTTCTTGTGGACATGACAGCTGGAACTGTGCAGCCGAAACCAATAAGCATAGAAACGATGCTTTTTCCTGAAAGTCCGATTTTACGCAAAAGTTTATCCATAAAAAAAGCAACTCTGGCAATGTATCCGCTGTCTTCAAGAATCGAAAGAAAGAAAAACAATGTTACGACAATTGGGAGAAAACTGAGAACACTTCCAACGCCGCCAAAAATTCCTTCTATCACAAGATTTTGGATGGCTTCATTCACGTTCGCCATATTCATAAGATTTCCAATTAAAATGGTTAATTTATCAATACCGATTTCCAAAATATTCTGCAAAAATGCTCCAATAACATTGAAAGTCAGGTAAAAAACTGCTGCCATTATCAAAACGAAACACGGAATTGCCGTCCATTTTCCAGTCAAAACTTTATCCATCCTTTCAGAGCGGCGGCGTTCCTTACTTTCCTGCGGTTTTTTGACAGTTTTTTCACAAACACGCTCGATAAAATCAAAGCGCATGTCGGCAATTGCGGCACTTCTATCCATTTTGCCTTCATTTTCCATTTGGACAACGACATGCTCTATCATTTCCAGTTCATTCTGGTCTAGTCCAAGCTGTTTTATGATAAGAGCATCTCCTTCTATCACTTTTGTTGCACAAAAACGAACTGGCAGATTTTCGTTTTCAGCATGATCTTCTATAATTGATTCAACAGTATGAATGGCACGGTGAATAGCACCTCCATGGTCATCTTTGCTGCAAAAATCTTGTTGAACTGGTTTTTCCTGAAACTGTGCAATGTGCATAGCATGATTTACAAGTTCCTGAACACCCTGATTTTTTGCTGCAGATATCGGAACAACAGGCACACCAAGCATCGATTCCATCTTGTTGATATCAATTGCACCTTTATTTCCAATCAGTTCATCCATCATGTTTAATGCAATTACCATTGGAACATCCATTTCCAAAAGCTGCATTGTCAAATAAAGATTACGTTCAATATTTGTAGCATCAACTATATTGATAATAGCCTTTGGTTTTTCATTTAACACAAAATTTCTGGAAACAATTTCTTCACTTGTGTATGGCGACATGGAATAAATTCCAGGTAAATCAGTAACTTCAGTATTTTCGCGATTTTTGATTGCTCCAGTTTTTTTATCAACAGTAACACCCGGAAAATTTCCTACATGCTGATTTGAACCAGTGAGTTGATTAAATAAAGTAGTTTTTCCGCAGTTTTGATTTCCTACAAGAGCAAACGAAAGCAAAGTACCTTTTGGAAGCGGTGTTCCGTCACCTTTGAGATGATATTTTCCATCTTCTCCAAGTCCCGGATGATTACTTGTATGAATTTTTTGAATGCGTTCGTGTTTATTTGACCTTTCTGAGATTTTTTGAATCTGGATTTTTTCTGCTTCTGCAAGACGAAGTGTCAGTTCATATCCGTGAATTTGCAATTCCATAGGATCGCCCATTGGAGCAAATTTTACAAGCGTAACTTCTGCACCAGGAATGATTCCCATATCCAAAAAATGTTGACGCAGTTCACCTTGTCCGCCAACATTCTGGATTACAGCACTTTCACCAGTTTTTAATTCACTTAATTTCAATACAAATGCATCATTTTCCATTAACAAGTTATCCCTCCATATCAAATTTAATCCATGCTATATTGATTCAACTGAGAATAATGAGAATATTGGGAATGTTTAGAATTTGTACAAGAATCTATTACTGAAGCATTTTTTTCAATGTTTCTGTCATATCATCTAAAACTTCTGTATCACCAGTTTTTAGATGTTCAGCAACACAGGAAGAAACAAAATCTTTAAACAATTCTTTGCTAAAGGAATTAAGAGCTGCAGATGCCGCAGAAACTTGTACCAAAATTTTAGGAGGATAAGTGTTTTCTTGCAGCATTCTGTTAATTCCATTAATCTGGCCAACAATACGATTCAGTCGGTTAGACAATGCTTTATTGTCTTCCTGAGAACGCGCTGTAATTCTGTCACAAACTCCGATACAATGCGGACAATCATGTCCAAAGACGCTTTCCTTGTTTTCCATAGTATTTTCCTTATATGAAAACATACTATCCAAAATACTATAAAGTCAAGATAAGAATTTGGTTTTTAGAATAATAATTTGTTTTTTGCATTTTACCACTATATTATTGTATTGTTATTTCTTTTTCGTGATTTGATTTGCCTTATGATTATTTTTTCATTATAATCTTTTTTATCATGGAAAAAAATCTTACTCAGGGAAGCATTTTCAAAAATATTGTTGTATTTTCACTTCCCTTTTTGCTTTCATATTTTCTGCAGACTTTGTATGGAATGGCTGATTTATTTATTGCAGGTCAATTTAATGGTGCAAATGTAATTTCAGCAGTTTCCATTGGAAGCCAGGTAATGCACATGTTCACAGTTATGATTGTTGGTCTGGCAATGGGCGGAACAGTTCTCATCGGACAGGCTGTGGGAGCAAAAGATTCCAAAAAAGTTTCAAGCGTTATCGGGAATACTATTTCACTTTTTTTGATAATTTCAGTTTTCATCACTTTTGTTTTACTTGTTTTGTGTAGAAAGATTGTTTTGCTTGTGCAGACTCCTGTAGAAAGCATCGAAGAAACTGTTTCTTATCTGAAAATCTGTTTTATGGGAATCCCTTTTATTGTGGCTTATAACGTAATTTCTTCTATATATAGGGGGCTTGGTGATTCCAAAAGTCCGATGTTTTTTATCACAATTGCGTGCGTCATCAACATAATTTTGGATTCCATTTTTATGGGAATTTTGGGGATGAAGGCAACTGGTGCCGCTATTGCGACTGTTCTTGCCCAAACATTCAGCGTTATCATAAGCATTGTTTTTATGAAAAAATCAAAAAATCCTATAAGAATTTACAAAACTGATTTAATACTGAAATCAAAAATTGCAGGAAATATTTTGAAGATTGGTGTTCCAGTTTGCTGCCAGGACGGATTTATCCAGATTTCTTTTATGATTATCACTGTGATTGCAAACAGGCGCGGTGTTGATGTTGCAGCCGCTGTCGGAATTGTAGAAAAAATCATCTGCTTTTTATTTTTAGTTCCGTCGACGATGCTTTCTACTGTCAGTTCCATTGCAGCGCAGAATATCGGTGCCGGCTTTATAAATCGTGCTGAAAAAACTTTATGGATGGGAACTTCCATTGCTGCCGGAATTGGACTTGTTTTTGCATTAATTTTTCAGTTTGCTGCAAAACCGATTTTGTCTTTGTTTACAACAGAAACTGTCGTAGTTGATTTGGGTGTACAATATATCAAATCTTACGTTTTTGACTGCTTTTTTGCGGCAATTCATTTTTCTTTCAGCGGATATTTTTGTGCTATGGGAAAATCAATCATTTCTTTCATTCACAATGTTATTTCAATCATCTGTGTAAGAATTCCAGGAGCTTACCTTGCTGCAAAACTGTATCCTCAGACACTTTTTCCGATGGGAATGGCGGCACCTCTTGGTTCAGCTCTTTCGGCAATTATTTGCGTGGCTGCTTTTTTTTATTGAGAAAAAAAATAAAATGAATTTATAAAAAACTTTAAACAATAGAGGGAAAAGGAATTATGTTAATACAAAAAGAAAAATTAAACTGGTTTGGACGTCATTTGGATTATAAAAATGTTCGTTATTTTGATTATTCAGCAAGCGGATTTAGTTTTATTTTAAAAGGAAAAAAAGCAGTTGCCACAATTTTGAGCGACAGTCAAACATGGAATCAACAGAACAAAGGCGTGATTGGAGTTTACATTACAGAAGGTGAAGAGTTTTCCTGGCAGAATTTTCCTGCAGAACCGGTAAAACGCATTATTTTGACAGAAGAAAAAAATGAATGTGTGCTTTTTGAATCAGATGAAGAGAAAACAATTTGCATACGCGTACTCAAATTGAGCGAAGCTGCTTTTGGTTATGCTGGTCTTGAAAAACTAGAAATCGAAGGGGAAATTGTTCCTTCGCAATCTTATGAACTTGCTGGAAAAAACTGTCTGAATCTTGAAGTAATCGGTGACAGCATTACCTGCGGATATGGAATAGAAGGTGTGTGGGAAAAAGACACATTTTCTACAGAAACTGAGCGTGCAGATAAATCTTATGCTTTTTTAACAGCAAAAAAACTGAATGCAAATCTTCATTGCTGCAGCTGGAGCGGAATTGGCATCATTTCAAATTATGTTGACCCTGCAACAGCAAAAATCCCAGAAACCTGCTGGTTAATGCCTGCAAACTGGCCTTACACAGACAAATCGCTTTCTCTCAGACTTGGAATTGAACCGGAAGTTTGGGACGAAAGCAGATTTTCTCCAGATATCGTGGTAATTCATCTGGGAACAAATGATGCTAGCTGGGTTCAAAATAAAGAAGACAGAAGACTTGGCTATGTAAGCGGATTGCGTCAGCTGATTGAAGCCGTGCATCGCCGTTCTCCAAAAGCAAAAATCTGCTGCTGTCTTGGAGTGATGGGGCAGGATTTGTGTGATTCAGTTGAACAGGCTGCAGGACTTTTCCAAAAAGATTTTCCTGCAGTGAAAATTAAAACTGTGAAATTCCCAGTTCAAAGCGAAGAAGACGGAATTGCTGCAGACTGGCATCCATCAGCTAAAACTCACGAAAAAATCGCCCGAATTCTCGCAGATGAACTTGAACATTTTTAATCATCCGACAAAATAAAGCAAGGACTGTCCCTGTCTCGTGCTGTCAATTCATCAACCAACATGAATTCAGTTTGCACGAGCCTCGTGTTTTTTAACGATTCGTTAAACTTGTGAAAATGAGGTCTGTCCCCAGTTTAAAAAAATCATTTTATATAAAAAAGGCCACCCCCTAAAAAATGAGGGCAGCCTTTTTTTTAATCATCGTAATGTTTAAAAAGTGCAACAGGTTCCTGTTCAATTCTGATTTCTGGAAGTTCAGGCAAAACTGCATATGAGTTTGTGAGCCAATCACCGTCTTTTGTAGCGTATGGGTCAGTTCCATCTTCAGGATGATTCAAACCGTCCTTTGGAGGACAGAAAAATCTCAGCTTCATATCGGCAGGTTTTTCCAAAGAATTTTCAAAGAAATAACTCATTAAATCAACACATTTTACACCAGGAGCTTTGTAGAACCAGTATCCGCCAAATTCCATCATAATATTAGCATCTTCAAGTTCATCTTTGAAATAAACCTCAAAAAACGAAGGAGTTTTGTCAAAATGAACAGTTGTTTCAACACCTTCCGCATCTTCTGAGCCACCCCAACGAAGTTTTACAGGAAATGAAACTTCCTCTTTTGTTTCAATAGGATGAGTAAAAAATGATTTATGAAGTTCCTGTTTGTACATTTTCAAAATCGGCTGTTCAATTCCAACATCATTATTATTCGGATTTGTGATTTCCAGTCCAAGACGACCATCATCACGGAATTGATACAAAGTGAATGCCGAAAGCCATCTATCTTCATCCTTCTGCAAAAGTTCCATAAAATGCTTCATCATATTTGACTGTTCAAAAGCACCAGTAACATCGCCATCTCCATTCAATTCAGAAAGAACCATTGGTTTATCCTGACCAGTGATTTCTTTTAACCGCAGATATGTATTTTTTGCTTTTTCATAAACAGCATCTACATCATAACATGCGTAATTACTGTTTTCCTTTGTTGCAACATCAACAGGCCAGCCCCAGTGAAGTGAAAGATACTGATCCCCAGACCAAATGTCAGCCTTTTTGTGAGCTTCCAAAAAGATTTCTTCCATTTCAAGTTTTCCAGTTTCCTTTTGCCACATACCTGCACACAAAATCACTTTTACGTTTGGCGCATACTCATGCATAACATCACACACAAGACAGAAAAAATCTGCAAGTTGCTGATAAGAAGCACGTTTGTTGAAACAGAACCAGGAACCAGTACATTCGTGATTTACTCGAAGCAGAATTCTTCCATAAGGACGCAGATCCTGCGCAACTTGAATTACTTCCTCTTTCGTCAAAGCAGGATCCATTGTGAGAGTAAGAACAACATCCTGACCGCGCTGGCGAATTTCTTTCATAAAACAGAAAGGTTCATCATTTCGCAAACCTTCTTTTCCGCCACGATAAGGAAAATAATCTTCGTAAGGATAATCCCACGCACCAGTTGGAGTTTCCTGTTTGTGAACAATACTTGCACGTCCAGGCCATCCTTTATCATTAGGATAATAAGTATACATCAAACTGATACCGCGGTGAATTTTTCCCATTTTTTGCAGGATATAATCCTGATTTACATAAAGACCACGTTCGCTTCCGTCTCCCATATCCAAAGCACAACCAGGAGATTTCAATAAAACTTTATTTGCCATAAAATCCTCATAAATTTATTATTTTTTTATAGTATAAACTATTTTAGCGGGATTTCAAGATTTTTTAGTTGAATAATTATTTGAATAATTATTTGGGCGAGCCCCTCCATTTCATTACGGGTCGGGCTTTGCGCACTTCCGCTGTCGCTTCATTCCTTCGCTGCGCTTCGGAACGCCTTCGGCGGTGCTCCAATCCCTCTCGCAGTTTTCCATAAAATCAATAAAATCAAGGTCTGTCCTTGGCTCGTGCTGCAAATTTACTCACCAACAAAAATTTCGTTTGCACGAGCCTCGAGTTTTTTAACGCTTCGCTAAAACTCGTAAAATTGAGGCTCAATCAAGGTCTGTCCCTTTTTTTCATACGATTCACTTCGCCCTATGGCAATTTTTGTTTTCAAACTGTATACTACAAAATATGAAGAAAATTGAAGATTTTGGTGTTTTTGTGCCAAAGGTACTTTTACCTGCAAATGTTGATTTAGAAAAATGGTCGGTTATCGCTTGTGATCAATATACACAAGATTTAGATTATTGGAAAAATGTCGAAAAAACTGTCGGGGACAATCCTTCCACATTGAATTTGATTCTGCCGGAAGTCTATCTGAATTCTCCAGACAAAGCTGAAAGAATCAAAAAAATCAGACAATCTATGTGCAATTATTTGCAGAACGGTGTTTTTGCTGCAGAAAAAAATGCCTTTATTTATCTTGAAAGAAAAACAGCGTTCGGGCGCATTCGCAAAGGTCTTGTTGCTCTCATTGATTTGGAAACTTATGAATGGAAACCTTTCAGCAAAGCAAATATTCGTGCAACAGAAGCAACAATTGTGGATCGCATTCCGCCGCGCATGGAAATTCGACGTGGTGCTCCTTTGGAACTTCCTCACATCATGCTTTTGGTCAATGATAAAGATGATGTTCTTGTGGGTGGAAATAAGCCTTCTGATGACAAAAAACCGATTTATTCTGGAAAATTGAACTCAAATGGCGGTGAAATTACCGGCTGGACACTGGAAACTCCTTCTGAAATCACAAAAATCACACAGGCAGTCAACAAGATTGCTGAAGAAAATTCCTGTGATGACGGTTCCACATTCCTTTTTGCAGTTGGGGACGGAAATCATTCGCTTGCAACTGCCAAAGCCGTTTGGGATGAACGTAAAGCTGAACTTGTAAAAAATAATGCTGCAGACGAGCAGATTGCCACAGACAATGTTCGTTTTGCACTTGTAGAAATTGTCAATATTTATGATTCTGGGCTTACTTTTGAACCAATTCATCGTGTCATTTTTAATATTGATAATGAAGCATTAATCGAATTCCTTCAGAAAAAACTCGACGGAAAGATAAAAGAAGTTTCTTCAGCAAAAGAATTGGAAGAAAATGTAAAAAAATCATGGGCAAATTTTGGATTCTCATATCTTGACAAAACAAACTGTCAAAAATTTGTTCTTTTGGAAACTGAAATTAAAGAACTTGCAGTTTCACGTCTTCAGCCAGAAATAGACGAGTTTTTGAAAAATGCAGTTTCCAAATCTTCTGATGATAAGAAATCTGCAAAACCTGAAATTGATTATATCCATGGAAGTGAAGAAGTTCTCAAACTTGGCGAAAAACCATCTTCCATTGGAATTCTACTTCCACCAATTGCAAAAGACAGTTTCTTTGAAACAATCAATGGACGCGGTCCACTTCCGCGAAAAAGTTTCAGTATGGGCGAAGCAGACGAAAAACGTTTTTATCTTGAATGCAGAAAACTGTTTAACATCTGATAATGTCCACTTTTAAATCGCCTTTGACAGCGTTTATTCTTTTTTCGCAAATCAAGGCGATTTCGTTTTCCTCTTTTTGAACTAAAAGACAGCGGCGTTTTCCGTTGTCTTTTTTGTTTAACTCAACCACAGCTTCAAAAGTCGTACCGCTTCCTGCAAAAAAATCAAGAATAACGGCGTCTGACGGCATCTGGCAAATTTCAATCAGATGCATTATCAAATTAACAGGTTTGGGATTATCAAAAAGACTTTTTCGTCCCAAAAGTTTATCTAGATGTTTTTGCGCTGAACGTGTCGATTCCACGCAATCAATAATATTTTTTGGAATAACCTGAGTAGGAGTTCCGTTAAAAATTTTCAGACGCGGCACTTTATCAAACAAAGGCGGTTTTCCCCAAAAAATTTTGTTTTGAGCTATCAAAGATTTCATTTCATTCTGGCTCACCTGCCATTGACGTGTCCAGACTTTTCCACTAGGGGACGTGATAGAATAAAAATTTTTGTGATTTGGATTTGATCTTTGTTCCGAAAAAGAAATGCTTCCGCTAAACCAGTTTCCGCGCGAATCATTATCATTGTTAGTTTTCGCCCAATCTGAATATTCTACTTCAACAAACGGTTTTAATTTTTTTTTATTTTTTGCATAACAAAGTGTGTGCTGCTGGAGCGTTCGTGACCAAGAATCTTTTTTTCCTTTTCCGTGAAGCCACATAAAATCATTCACAAAATTTTCTTCACCAAAGATTTTATCACACAAAAGTTTAAGAACGTAAAGTTCGCTCTGATCAATGGCAATAAAAATGCATCCGTCTTCCAAAAGAATTTCTTTTGCAAGCAAAAGTCTGCGATTCATAAAACTAAGCCATGCGCTGTGATGATCACCGCCACAAGAAAAATTATCAAGATAAGTAAAATTATTTCCTGTATTGTACGGCGGATCAATATAAATCAGATTAACTTTAATTCCCGACGCAACAAAACCCTGCAGAACAGGGTAATTGTCGCTGATAAAAAGAGTATGATTATCAGAAAGAGATATTTCTTGAGAAATCTGATTGGAAGAATTGTCACAACTTTCAGGAATATCATTCCATGTAATTTCAACAGACATATTGATTTTCACGCAGATTAAATTGCAGCTAAACCTGTTTTCAAATCTTCGATTATATCATCAACATTTTCAAGTCCTACTGAAACGCGGACCATTCCACCGTCAATTCCAGCCGCTACAAGTTGTTCATCTGTAAGCTGACGATGAGTTGCACTTGCTGGATGCAAAACACATGTTCTGATATCGGCAACATGAACTTCATCGCAGGCAAGTTTCAAAGCATCCATAAAACGTACGGCTGCAGAACGACCGCCCTTTATACTGATGGAAATAACGCCGCAGGTTCCGTTCGGTAAATATTTTTGAGCGCGTTCGTAATATTCATCACCTTCAAGACCAGGATATGCAACTTTTGCAATTTTATCACTGTTTTTCAAAAAGGCTGCAACTTTTTTTGCATTTTCACAATAACGTTCCATTCTGAGCGGCAAAGTTTCCAGCCCCATATTTAAATAAAAAGCAGATTGAGCTGCAGGATAACAGCCAAAATCACGCATCAGCTGAGTGCGAGCCTTCACAATGTATGCAGCTTTACCAAAATCACCAACATAACGCAAACCATGATAAGATTCATCAGGTTCTACCATATCGGCAAATTTTCCAGTATTTTTATAAACTTTTTCCCAATCAAAATTTCCCGAATCAACAATTGCACCGCCACCTTGCACAGCATGACCGTCCATATATTTTGTTGTTGAATGAACTACAATATCAGCTCCCCATTCAAAAGGACGACACAAAACAGGTGTTGCAAAAGTGTTATCAATAATCAAAGGAACATTGTTTTCGTGAGCGGCTTTTGCCCAAGTTTCAAAATCAAAAACGGTCAAAGCAGGATTTGCAATAGTTTCACCGAAAACACATTTTGTATTTGGTTTAAACGCCTTGCAGATTTCATCATAAGAAGCGTTTACATCCACCCAAATACACTCAATTCCAAGTTTTTTCAAAGTAAAACCAAAAAGATTGATTGTTCCGCCATAAATTGAAGAAGATGCAATAAAACTATCGCCCGCAGAACAAAGATTCAAAATAGAAAGCAGACTGGCAGCCTGACCGCTCGAAGTAAGCATACATCCAACCCCACCTTCCAAATCAGCAATCTTTTTTTCAACAGCATCGCAAGTAGGATTTGCAAAACGCGAATACATAAACTCAGTAGGCTTATCAAAAAGAGCTGCAACATGATCACAACTATCAAAGCGATACGTTGTACTCTGCACAATTGGAATAGTTCCAGGACCACCATTTTCAGGCTTATAACCAGAATGTAAAACTTTTGTTTCTATTTTCATATCTTTCCTCAATTTAAACTTTGTTGTCTAATTCGACTCCCATAAAAAGTCAAGAAGATTGTTTCAACAATCGATTGACTTTTTACGCTGTTCCGTAATGTAATGAGGAACAGCAGTTAAATAATAAGTTTGCAACGCAAACTTTAGGTAAGATAAATCCGCGCTATTTTAGCGGTTTTATCTTACTCTCCTTTTTTCCACAAATAAGACAGTTTTTAAAACTGTCCATTCATATTAATGGTGAAACAGGCGGATTCCGTTGAAACACATTACCATATTGTAATCGTCAGCTGCTTTGATAACCAAATCATCACGAACCGAACCACCTGGCTGCACAACACAAGTCACACCAGATTTTCTTGCACGCTCAATATTGTCACCAAACGGGAAAAATGCATCAGAACCAACAGCAACATTTGTATTTTTTGCAATCCATTCAGCTTTTTCTTCACGAGTGAAAACTTCAGGCTTAACTTTAAAGAAATTCTGCCATTTACCTTCAGCAAGAACATCCTCATATTCCTCGCCAATGTACACATCAATAGTATTATCTCTGTCAGCACGCTTAATGCCGTCAACAAATTGCAATCCCAAAACCTTTGGATTTTGACGAAGCCACCAGTTATCAGCTTTTTGACCAGCCAAACGAGTACAGTGAACACGACTCTGCTGACCAGCACCAATTCCAATAGCCTGACCATCCTTTACAAAACAAACAGAATTTGACTGAGTATATTTCAAAACAATCAGAGAAATAACAAGATTACGCTTATCATCATCAGAAAGATTTTTATTCTTAGTTACGATATTTTCAAGACAAGAATTATCAATCTTTAAGAAATTGTGCCCCTGTTCAAAAGTCACACCAAAAACCTGTTTCCGTTCCAAATCAGCAGGAACATAATCAGCATCAATCTGAATCACACAGTAGTTACCATTCTTCTTTGCTTTCAAAATCTCCAAAGCCTTTTGAGAATAAGAAGGAGCAATAATACCGTCAGAAACCTCTTTTTTAATCAAAAGAGCAGTAGCTTCATCACATTCATCCGAAAGCGAAATAAAATCACCAAAAGAAGACATTCTGTCAGCACCGCGGGCACGAGCATAAGCACAAGACATAGGAGAAAGCTCCACACCGTCAGTAAAATAAATCTGTTTAAGAGTGTCAGAAAGTGGAAGACCCACAGCCGCACCAGCAGGACTCACATGCTTAAACGAAGTAGCCGCAGGAAGTCCAGTAGCCTCCTTCAATTCCTTCACAAGCTGCCAGCCATTCAAAGCATCAAGCAAATTAATGTATCCAGGTCTTCCATTCAAAACCGTAATAGGAAGATCGCCATTTTCCATAAAAACCCTGGCAGGTTTCTGATTTGGATTACAACCATATTTCAATTCTAATTCTTTCATACCAATATAATAGAAGAAAACACTATTTTTAGCAATAAAACAGCTTTACTGATTAGTCAAATAAAAAAGAAAATCAGCAAAATTTTAGTTACCCAGTCGCCTTTCACAGCTCGCTTACGCTCGGTCCTATCGGACCAGCCTTGCGGCTGCTGTTCAAGCCTCGGTGCGCTGTGCTGCTTCAAACCTTGCACCTAACCCACCCAACTGGCGAACTTTTTCCGCTTAATCTTCAAGGTCTGTCCCCAATTGTTTACAGCTGTGTTTAAAAGGGGGACAGACCTCAATTGATAAGCAAAACTATTCCTGCATTTTGGCATACAAAGCAAGGTCTGTCCCCCTTTTTTTAATACACGAGCAAGGGAGAGTCCTTGTTTTACATAATGCTTTGTTTTCAAGGTTTGTCCCTCTTTTCACCGCTAAACATCGTAAAAACGAGGTCTGTCCCCTTTTTTATACTCAAATAAAATTCTATTTTTTTTATAAGATTTACGAAGTTACATTACTTATACTATTTTTTTTTTGCTTAATTGTGTATATTATAGAATAATAAAGTTAATAGTTGGAGGAAAACATTGGATACCTTTCTTAAACAGCTAGTAAATGGTCTTTCCCTCGGTAGCATTTACGCGTTAATTGCACTCGGTTACACAATGGTTTATGGTATTGTAAAATTGATTAACTTTGCACATGGCGATGTTATGATGGTTGGTGCTTATACAGGTTATTTTATTTTGCGGGCTGTCGGCACAACACCTTTTGGATTGGCTTGTGCTTTTTTGGGAGCGATGATTGTTTGTTCTCTTTTGAGTCTTTTGATTGAACGCTGTGCTTACCGTCCTTTACGCTCAGCTCCAAGATTAAATTCTCTCATCACTGCTATTGCCGTGGAGTTGATTTTGCAGAACGGAATGCGGGTTTTACCATTCATCGGTCCAAATCCACGTCAATTCCCGACTATGGATACAAAAATCTATAATCTCACTACAAAAGCTTTTCCAAACGGACTTATTTCCATCTCAAATATCCAGTTAATTGTAATCATTTCTTCTGCCGTTTTGATGGTGATTTTGAATTATATCATAAATTATACAAAACCAGGAAAGGCAATGCGCGCTGTAAGTTATGATATGGGAGCCGCAAGTCTTATGGGTGTAAACGTAAACAAAACGATTGCTACAACTTTTGTAATCGGTTCTATTCTTGCAGGGGCAGGTGGTGTTTTATATGCAACAGCTTATCCTCAGATTGACCCGACAATGGGTTACATTCCTGGATTAAAAGCATTCGTTGCCGCAGTTCTTGGCGGAATCGGTTCTGTTCCTGGTGCCATGCTTGGCGGTGTGATTTTGGGAATCGCAGAAACTATGACAAAGGCTTACATTTCATCACAATATGCTGACGCAATTTCTTACTGTATTTTGATTGTAATTCTTCTTGTTAAACCAACTGGACTTTTAGGCAAAAAGAAAGTTGTAAAAGTATAAAACTGAATATACGAGGATAATGTCTTATGAAAAATAAATTTTATAAAAACACTTTGATTTTGACGGCAATTGCCTTTGGTTTTGTACTTATTCCAGCAGTATTGATACAGATTAAGGCAATCTTTTTTGATTGTCCTATTGGAATAGATTCTTATTGGGCACAGGTTCTTACTTTGGCTGGCGTAAATGCAATCATGGCTTTGAGTGTAAACGTTGTATGCGGAATTACAGGACAGCTCAGTTTAGGTCAGGCTGGTTTTCAGGCTATCGGTGCTTATGCGGCCATCCTTTTGACAACAAATGCGCACATTCCTCTTCCAATCAGCATTGTTTTGGCTGGTATCATTTCAGCAATTTTTGGTTTTCTGATTGGTTTTCCAACGCTCAAACTTGAAGGTGACTATCTTGCTATCGTAACTTTGGCTTTTGGTGAAATTATTCGTGTAGTTTTATTGAACCAAAAAAGCTGGACAGGCGGTCCAAACGGAATTCAGTTCAGTACAGTTTTTACAACTTCTCTGGATTGGGGAGCAACAATTGCATTTGCCAGCGTTATTGGAACTCTTGTTCTTCTCATCATAGCTTTACAAAACTTTTTGCGTTCTACTTACGGTCGCGCAATTATGTCTGTTCGAGAAGATGAAATAGCCGCAAACAGCAACGGAATCAGCGTTTTCCGCTATAAAATGATTGGTTTTGTTATTGCATCGTTCATCGGGGGAATTGGTGGTGCTTTGTATGCTCCGTTGATTGGTTTTGTAAAACCTGATTTGGCATCGTTCAACAATTCTGTAAATCATTTGATTTATGTAGTTTTGGGCGGTATGGGAAGTGTAACTGGTTCAATTATTTCAGCATTCGTTTTGACAGTTCTTCAGGAATTCTTACGTTTCCTGCGAGATTACAGACTTTTAATTTATCCACTCATTTTGATTTGCATGATGCTCTTCAGACCTCAGGGATTGCTTGGAACTAATGAATTATGCTTCTTCAAAATTCCAGATTATTTCAAATCAATTGGACGCTGGTTCTCTAAGAAATTCGGCAAAAAATCGGAAAAGAACTAGGAGGCTGCAAAAATATGAATAAAGAATTATTATTACGTGCAAAAGATATTTCCATTGTTTTTGGTGGACTTCGTGCTGTTTCTGATTTTTCTCTTGATTTATATGAAGGCGAATTGATTGGATTAATCGGACCAAATGGAGCAGGAAAAACTACAGTTTTCAATATGCTTTCGGGAGTTTACAAACCAACTTCCGGCACAATCACTTTTGTTGATAAAAAAGGCGAACTTCAAATCATCAATAAAAAAAGTCCTGCACAGCTGAATAAAATCGGCATTGCCAGAACTTTTCAGAATATCAGACTTTTTGGTGGAATGACTGTTCGCGACAATATCAAAATTGCACTTCATCAAACTAGAGGTGTAAATCCTTTTGATGTAGAATTCCGTACAAAAAAATTCCGTAACGATGAAGAAATGATGAATGAAAAAGCTGAGCATCTTCTTTCACTTTTCCACATGGAAGGAAAAATCAACGAGCTTGCAAAAAATCTTCCTTACGGAGAACAAAGAAAACTTGAAATTTGCCGTGCGCTTGCCTCTGCTCCAAAACTTCTGCTTCTTGATGAACCTGCAGCAGGAATGAACGGACAGGAAACTTTGGAACTGATGGAAATGATTTCATTTATCAGAAAAGAATTTAATTTAACAGTTCTTTTGATTGAACACGATATGAAACTTGTAATGGGAATTTGTGAACGTCTGATGGTTTTAAACTACGGAAGCGTAATTGCAAGTGGAAATCCTGAAGAAATTCAAAGTAATCCTACAGTAATCAAAGCATATCTTGGCTCTGGTTATGAACAGATGACAGGAGGTGAAAAATGAGTTTGCTTGAAGTAAAAAATCTTGTAGTTTCTTATGGTGCAATCAAAGCGCTCAGAGGAATCAGTTTTTCTGTTGAACAGGGCGAAGTAATCAGTTTGATAGGTTCAAACGGTGCTGGAAAAACTACAACATTACATTCCATCAGCAATTTGATAAAGAAAAACAGCGGATCAATTTTTTTTGAAGGCACAGATATTACAAATCTTTCTGCAGATAAAATTGTAAAAATGGGATTGATTCAAGTTCCAGAAGGACGACGCGTTTTTGCGAATCTTTCAGTCAAAGAAAATCTGGAAATGGGAGCATACCTTCGAAAAGACAAAGAACAAATCAAAAAGGATATGGAATGGGGGTACGAACTTTTTCCAAGATTAAAAGAACGTTTATCTCAACTCGCTGGAACGCTTTCAGGTGGTGAACAGCAGATGCTTGCTATGGCACGTGCTTTGATGTCAAAACCAAAACTTTTGCTTTTGGACGAACCTTCGATGGGGCTTGCACCAATCCTTGTTGATGAAATATTTGAAATAATCAAAAAAATTAGTTCTGCCGGCACTACAATTCTTCTTGTTGAGCAGAATGCTTACAAAGCTCTTTCAATTGCAAACCGAGCTTACATTCTGGAAACTGGAGGAATCACAAAAGATGGAAAAGCAAGTGATTTGATTACCGATAAAGCAGTAATTTCTGCATATCTAGGAGGCTAAAATGTTAGTAAAAGATGTAATGACTAAAAAACCAATTACAATTGAACCAAAAGCGACCATTTTGGAAGCAACAGATTTGATGAAAAAAAACAATATCAAAAAATTGCCAGTTTTGGATAAATCTGGAGCTCTGGTTGGAATTATTACAGAAAATGATTTACAAAAAGCAGCTCCAAGTCAGGCTACAACTTTGGACATGTACGAACTGACATATCTTTTGAGCAAACTTACAGTTGAAAAAACTATGACAAAAGATGTAAAAACTGTAAGTTCCGATGAAACTGTGGAAGAAGCTGCAAGAATTATGGCTGATGGAGATTTTGGATGTCTGCCTGTAATGAAAGACAATCTTCTTGTGGGAATTATTACAGACAGTGATTTGTTCAGAATGTTCATTGAAATGTTCAGTGCAAGAACATCAGGTGTGCGTGCAATAGTACAGATGAGTGATGAACCAGGTTCGCTGAGTGTTTTTACACAAAAAATTGCAATGGCAGGTGGAATTATCATTTCCTGCATCACTACAGAAGCAGAAAATCCTGCATTCCGCAAAGTGACGGTAAAAGCTACAAACATTGCACTAAACACATGCAAAGAAATCTGCGAACAATGCGGTACAGTTGAAGATATCCGTGAAGTTTAGTTTAAATCATTTGCTTTTGTAATAAAGCATGCAATGACAAAATCCTTCAAACTCGGGATCTTTTATCTGATTGCGAAACTCCTGACACATACATTTGTTTTCAGGAGTTTTTTGAATTCTGCACGGACAATATCCATCCTTTGCCTTGAGACCAGCTTGAATTTTTTCTACAATTGTTTTATCAGGGTTTAATGATATTTTCATATTTATAATATAAAAAAAAATTAATAAATAGGAAAGATAAATATTAAAATAATAGTGACACTTCTGCACAGTTTATGTGTTTAAATTATTGAATTAGAGTTTTTTTTAATGATACTGGAGGTTAATTTTTCATGAAAAAATATTTATTGGTTTTATTAGTTATATTTTCAGCAGTTTGTGGACTTTATGCAGATTCTGATTATGATCCTTTCGATAAACTTGCAGAAAAACTGCTTGATGATTTCGATGACACAGGCAGCACAATTGCCGTAAAAATATTTAATTCTGATTTGAGTAATAATGAGAGAAAAAGAATTTCAAAATCTGTTCAGTTTGCACTTTATTGTACAGATGAGATTGAAATCGTAGACGATATTGAAGATGCAGATTATGTTTGTTCTGGAAACATTGAAACTGACGGACCAAATTATATTGTAAGTGCCAAACTTGTAGATAATTATGATGGAACTACAGTTGCAAAAGCCAGACAGAAAGTTCCAAAAAATTATTATGTTGAAAAAACAACAAAAGTAGAAACTGTAATCGTCGAAAAAGAAAACGATATTGATGCTGATGATGTTTTGGGCGCTGTAATTCTTGGGAGTGTGATAGGTGGAGTTTTTCATGTTATTACAGAACCTCATCATCATGTTCCAGCTCCAAAACCTGCCCCAGTCCCAAAACCACGTCCAGTTCCATCTCCTGCACCTCGTCCAGACAGGCCGTAAGATCGTAAAATTTGACAAAGTTTAATTTTATGTTATGATTTAATTACATCAAAATGATAGTTAGTCTATCAAAAATAAAGTCATACTATCATTTTGATGTAAGGACTATCATAATCATGAATAAAATCAAAGATGGGAAAATCGATTTAATTGTAAAAGAAGCAGTTCCATTATTTTTGGAAAAATCAATTTCTGATATATCAATGAATGAAATTGCAAAATTTGTAGGTGTAGGGGAAGCCTCATTATACCGCTATTTCCAGAAAAAACAAAATCTTGTAATTCAAATTTCCGCTAAACTCGCCGACGAAGTTTTTAATCACTATTTTTCATTTGAACAGAAACTTTCTGGTTATGAACAGATTTCTGATTTTTTTAAGGCATACGGAAAAGTTTTTAAAGAACATCCTGAATATTTTAAATTTATTAATGAATTGGACGCTTATATTCTGAATGAAAATGTTCAGGAAAAAAAAGAATATGAAGATATGGTTGTGCGCTTTAAAAATATTTTTGATAGAGCTTATGAAAAAGGGCTTGCGGATGGTTCTGTAAAAAAAATCAAAAATTGTAATACTTTTTATTATGCTTCAGCGCATTCTCTTTTGAATTTGTGCAAATTTCTTGCTTCAAGTGACGTTCTGAGCGAAGACAGTCTGCAGGATAAGAATGGTGAAATTCAAATCATGACAAAAATTATTTTGAATTATGTAAAAGATTAAAAAAAAATTCTTATTTTTAGATAGAGGTGCATAAAAAATGAAAACACGAAGACTTACGAAAAAAGAAATGTGGATTTTTGCTGTTGGTCAGCTTGGCTTGTAACTTTTTATCTTCCAACGAAAGGTGATATTGAATCTGGTGCAACTCAATTTTTAAAACCTGGTTATATTGTTCTTGGGTTAACAATTCTTGGTGTTATTGCTGCAGTGTGCGAGTTTTTGATGCAATTACAGATCCGATGATAGCCTCACTATCAGATAAATCAAATAATCCAAAAGGCAGACGCATTCCTTTTATGAAAATGGCTGCGTTTCCGTTTGCACTCACTACAATTATCGTTTTTTGTGCACCGGTTCAAAATATAAGTATGATAAATTCTATCTGGGTGTTATTTTTTTTAATTCTCTTCTATTTATTTCAGACATTTTTCTACGACAGGTGCAAAAAAACTTACAGGTTATACTTCTTGGTATAATCACTATCAGAATATAAATGAAAAACTGATTTGCGATGCTTTGGAAAACTGTAGTTCTGAATATTTCACATTTTTCAGATTGATGATGGATTTGAAAAGTATGTTGGTGATTGGTTATGCATTGATGAAACAAAATTTCCCAATGGTTTGAAACCGATAGTCAGTCAAATTCACAAAAAAAAATATGAAAGCCGGGATTTGGTTGGCTCCATTTGTTGCAGAAGCGAAATCTGCTCTTTTTCGGGAAAATCCTTTCTGGTTTTGTAAAGATAATAATGGAGATTTTATAAAATGCGGGTCTAATTGGAGCGGTTTTTATGCATTTAATCTGAAAAATTCTGAAGTGATTGATAACATCAAAAAGTATCTGAATTTTTATGTGGAAATGGGTTTTGATTTTTTTTAAACTTGATTTTTTGAATGCAGCAAATGTTTGTAATTATGAAGGAAAAACTCGCAGTCAGGTTGCACAAAAAGCGTATTCTCTTTTGCGGAAAAATAATATCAGACTTTCAGAAAAGCAACGGATTGCACTTTCTACTATAAATTCGCTTTTTGGAAGCCTTTTGATGACTAGTGATAATCCCAAAGATTATGATGAAAAACAGTTTTTACAATTGAAAGAGATTTTTTCATTATTTCAAGATGCCAAAAATGTTGATTTTGAAACTTTGGAAAATAAAATCAGGATTACTTATGAATTTAAAGGGGAAAGAAAAGTGTTGATTTATGATGTAAAAAAAGGGAATCTGGGTAAACCCGTGGCAAGGATTGGAGCACCTGCCGAAGGCAGTCCCGGAGTGTAGCGTAGGGATGAGCCGCGGTTAGTCGGCGAAGTGCGGAAAGCCTGATTTTTGCGAAGCAAAAAGCCACCCAAAATAAAAAAATGTGGAAATTGAATATGTATTATAGAGGAAAATTGTTTTTTTATAGGGTAAAATGGATTTTGCAAGGTTTGATTCGACTGGTTCTAAAATGATTCGGAAGCAAAATAATTTATATTCGCTTGCTTCTAAACTCAGTCAAATAAGTCGGTTGTTTAATCATTTTGTGTGGGAACCGTTGAATAGTGAAGGTTTTAAAAAACTCACTTACAATGCGAAAGATCAGAAAAATAGTGAACTTCCTGTGCCTAGTCTGAAAAGGATTCCAAAAGATACGCCTTTTATTGCTACACATGTCTGGCCGGCGCAAGGTTCGGTTCATGCGGCTGAGTTTGGTGACGGAACTTTTGAGTGTGCTGAGAAAAAGTCTATTAATCGGATGATTGACAGAGTTTTGGAGGATAAGAAATTTTTTGTTCATATGGTTGAGCAGATTTCAAAACTGAAAACCGAAGGATATTATGATGGCGCATATCAATGTGTGAAACTTGCAGTTGGGAAAAATGGTGATTTATAAGTTTATGTTTTCTGTCTGCATGAGTTCCTTTCTGGAAGAAATCTTTAGTTTTTCAAAAATGGAATTCATGTGGAAGGGGGCAATGCTGAATTATCAGGCGTAAAATCATTTGGCGATGTTTTGCTGTGTTTCTTTTTTCGATTGGATTTTTATTTTAACTTTTCAAATCAAGGTCTGTCCTCTTTTAAATTCACTTTTCCCCTGTCGTCTCTTTACAATTGCATCCCCCAAAAAAAACTCTACGCCTCGTGGATTTACAGTTTTATTTTCAAATGGTATGCTTTTATTGTTCCTCAAAATCATAAACTTGAGAAAGTATCAACTTTCGAAAGTTTATGATTTGTCCGCGCCAAGCGGACAGTCAAATAAAAGAGTTTCGCAAGAAACTCGAAGATTATTCAAATGGCGCAATATTAGCCATTTGAATAATACGTTCCTCAAAATCATAAACTTGAAGAAAGTTTGAACTTTCGAAAGTTTATGATTAGTCCGCGCGAAGCGGACAGTAAATAAAGAAGTTTCGTAAGAAACTCTAAGATTATTCAAATGGCGCAATTTCAGCCATTTGAATAATACCTTTAATTTTGTTGATGTGGTATGGTGCAAACATTATTGGTTTGAAAAGTGAGGTATGTAAATGAAAATTTTGGTTTTGAACGGTAGTCCGAAGGTAAAAAGTGACACGATGGTTTTGACGAATGCTTTTTTGCGCGGAATTGGAAAAAATGGCTGTCATGATATTTCTGTTATGAATATTTTTGAAAAGAAGATTGCGCCGTGTCGTGGTTGTTTTGGATGCTGGCAGTTAAAAAATAAGCATTGTGTGATTAATGATGATCAGAACAGGATTCTTGATTTGTATCCTGAAATGGATTTGATTATTTGGAGTTTTCCGCTTTATTGTTACGGTATGCCTAGTCATATTAAGGCTGTTTTGGATAGGACTATTCCGTTAAATCAGATGAAAATGGAAATTGTGGATGGAAGGACGCGTCATCTTCCGATGGTTGATTTTTCGAAGATTCATACTGTTGTGATTAGCGGCTGCGGCTTTCCTAATTATGAGCATAATTTTGAAGGTCTGTCCCGCCAGTGTGATTTGTGTTTTGGAAATCTGACTAAAATTTTTGTGCCTGAAACTCCTTTGCTCAATATTCCTGAAGCAAAGCCTGTCGCTGATTTGAAAATTGCTGCGTTTGAATGTGCAGGTGCAGAATATGCTGAAAATTTTTCTCTTGCATCAGAAACTATCGAAAATCTGCAGAGTTTGATGATTAGCAAAGAGGAATATATAAGGAACATTGGATAATGAATGCAGAAAAAACTGGAAATCTAATCCGTAGTTTGAGGATAAAAAAAGGATTAACGCAAAAAGAACTTGCACAGATGATTTGTGTAACAGATAAGGCTG
Organism: uncultured Treponema sp.; assembly: GCA_945915085.1. Lineage (GTDB taxonomy): Bacteria > Spirochaetota > Spirochaetia > Treponematales > Treponemataceae > Treponema_D. The sequence continues at coordinate 31,702 of CAMEET010000015.1, forward strand.
TCTGCAAATGGGAAAATGGGCATGGCTGTCCAAATATCACTTTGATTTCGCAACTTTCAAAGGTGCTGGAAGTTGATATTCAAAGCATTTTGCAGGGATTTTTGTTTAAAAATCAAAAAATTGGAGAAAATATGAATCATTTGAAATTTTATAAATGTCCGACGTGTGGAAATCTTGTTACAAGCATTAAATCGGTGGAATTAAGTTGCTGTGGTAATAAACTTTCGTCAGTGTCAGCTCAAACCAACAGTGATTCTAAGTATCAGCCTGTTATTCAGGAATTCGACGGTCAATATTCGGTAAGATTTAATCATCCGATGACAAAAAATGATTACATATCGCAAGTTATCGCTGTTCGCTATGATCAGATTATGACAGTGAATTTATATGCGGAGTCAGAAGCAATCATCACGTTGCCTCAAGTGCGTGGGTTGCGGCTTTTTGTGGTAACAAACAAAGGTGAATTGATTTCGGTTGTAATTTAATTTTTTCAAGGTGTGAGTCGCAACTTATGGCAGCAAGTATTTTTTATTAGGACGTGCCTATGCCTTTTAAGGTTTCGGATGACAACTTACAATAGCCTTGAACGTATGTGAAAGTGTGGGACTTAAGTTTCAGCTTGAGTCCCTTAGACTTATTGGCTAAGAGTAAATCAAATGATAAACCTATGTATTGATATTCAACAGATAACATATCTTATTTTCATAAAAAAATTGGATGATAACCAAATAATAATCGGACGAAAAATAAATAGTCTTGTTGTTGTAGGAATAGAAGTTAATCTTGAAGATTAAATTTAATGAGATAAATCATAATCTTCAAGACTGGAACAATGTAATGATTGCGGAAGAACCACTTCATTACAATTAAATACTCATAATGCAAAGTACAGCTTTTTTTTGAACAGGAGAAAGTTCTTTGAGCATTCCTGTTTTTAGCATTTCTTCCAAGACGTAAGGAATCATACTCTGGGAACTCATAAGATTTTTGTTTGTTGCACGAATGAAAGGAAGTGCCTGCGGGGGAAAGGCTTTTTCGATTTTTGAAAGAACTTTTTTATCTAAATCCTGACTGTAGTCTTTGAAGCTTGCAATTAAAGTTTCGTATTTTGCCATTTTTGGTTTAAGTTGATCCCAGATTGAAGTATTTTTTCCGTGCATAATTGCGCACTGAACCTGATTTTTGTGGATGATGCCTATTTTGCAAAGATTCTCGTATTCTTCCAGTTTAAGCGCGTCAGGATTGCAGTTATTTTTAATAAATTTACACAAAGTTTCTGAAAAAAGATTATTTCGCCAGTCTTCCGAACGGTCTGTGTATTTGCACTGGAGCTGAAGACAATGGTAATCTTCGTTGGCATTCCACATATAACCGCAAATCCAGTGTTCTGAATCTTCTTTCTGCATATTTGAGCAGTCGTCTGTTACGGTTGCAATGGCAACAAAGTTTCCACCGTCAGGGCGTTTTACTTTCAATTTTTCAATTTCAGCTGACTCATCGCTCTGCCCCAGAAAAGTCATAGTTGCCATAACTAAGTTGTATTTCAGGAAGTTCAAATCGTTGTTTGGGCAGTTCATTCCCCAATGTTCTGGATCGGCAGCAAAATCTTCAAAAAGTTTTGGGAAATATTCTGTGCATAATTTATGAGCATTATTTTTGTGTTCTTCGTCCAGGTTATAGCTGAATTCGGCAGGTTTGTTTGAGCGGCTATCAAAAATCACCATATTTGTCTGGAATTTTGGATTTTTTGAGTTATCAATCTGGTCGATGTAGCCGTTATCTACAAGTTTCTGTAATTCATCCTGAATGTAAGCAGAAGGAACTCCAATTGTGCGCGCAATCTCTGAAAGTGTTTTGGGTTCCCAGTAGCAGCTCCAAGCGATGTTCTGTTTTATTCTTGAATCAAACATTGTTTGTGTATCGTTGTTGTTTGGACCTGGATTTCCATAGTGTCCCATGGTAGCAAAATAGATTGGGTTTATAGCCTGTGTGATGTCAATTTTTTCGTTTTCGTAATTCATAATCATAACTTCCTTTAGTGTTGATCGGGCATCGGACAAATGCCATTTTACAGTGTTTACCGAAATATTCAGTGCTTTGGCAATTTTTGTGACTTTAAGATTTTCATAATAGAAAAGATAAACAACAGTTCTCTGCCTTTGTGAAAGATAACCGATTTCTTTTCTTAGAAAATCCAGTTCGGCTTTGTTATCCTCGTAAAAATAATGATCCTGTGTAGCAAAAAGACCTTCTGGTAAGTTTGAATCTATGCTGGATAATCTGCGACCTTCGATCAAGCCGTGCACAAATTTTGAATACACATTGCTTGCGATTCGGTAAATGTATCCGTCAAAGTTGATGATATTGTCCTTGCTCAAAAGTGAAATATAAACTTCACAAATGATTTGGGATGACAGTTCTTCTGCTTGTTCCAGGTCATTGATTTTACTTAGTGCAAATCCAAAAATCTTGTCTTTATACTGTAAAACTTTTTTGTCTGCCTGATTTTTTGTCATTTGAAAATCTCCGGAAATTTTCATTTCAGATGAAATACATAATCAGTATAAGGTATTTCATCCGTTTCATAAATAAAGTGAGGAAGGTTGGAAAAAGGTTGGGTAAGAAAGTGAAAAATTAAACATAGTAAAACAGGGGACAGACCTTGATGATTTTGGGGCGATATTTTCAAGCAAAGAGCGCAAGCTTACTGAATGGATGGGAAAGGCATAGTCAGGTCACAAAACTTATTCCGTGGAAAACTTAAAGATTAATTTAATGTGGGGGATTTTAAGGGGGTATATGCGAAAGATTTATATGACTTGATATGTGAAGCATCATTTTGCATATACCCCCTTAGGCGAAGGGGTGGCGAGCAACGAAGTGCGAGACAGGGGAAGGCTTTCCCCTCAAAAATTAAAAATTAAAAAAGGGACAGACCTCAGTTTTTCCATATGTCTGCCAATCTTTTGAAACTCATGAATCATATCATTATCACAAATACTTGGGAAGAGAACTCTTGCTACCCTTTTTCTACTGGAAATAGACAATTTTGTAGTCGCTGTGAAAAGTGAATCCGATTTTTTTGTATAATTGTTGGGCAGGAAGATTTTTTGTTTTAACGAAAAGTGAAATGTTTTTTCGGGCTTGCAGGATTCTTTTGCACAATGTGGAAACGGTGTGTGCTGCATATCCATTCTGGCGGAACTGAAAAAGTGTGTAAACGCCGCCGATTTGAACCCAGTTTTTTCCTATGGCGTTAGTATTTGCTTTTGAAACTATCTGGTCGTCTGAAATGAGTGCGAAACAAAGTTGATTTTTTAGTATCTGGCGCAGATGCATGGAAACTTCTAAATCAGAGATTTTCTGGTCGGAAATGGCAACTTCTTCCTGTAAATATTTTTTTTCTATTTCAAAAAGATTTTCCATATCATTTTCTGTGCAGCGCATGATAAAATCGTCATTGTACAG